>CALRQM020000001.1:0-116603 GCA_943370335.1 Bordetella parapertussis
GAGCTGCTCCCACCGGCGGCCGACGGCGTTGGCGGCGGCCACGGCACCGGCGGTGAAGCCGAAGTTGGTGTAGGCGTAGTCGGCGCGGAAGCGGTTGCCGGTGGGCAGCAGCCGCAGCCGCTCCAGGATCGTGGCCCGATCGAAGCCCAGGTCCTCGAGGTGATCACCGGCGTGGTCGGGCAGGCCGCTGCGGTGGGAAAGGAGGTCGCGGATGGTCACATCGGCGGCGATGGCCGGCGGACCGATGCGGGCCTCCGGCAGGGTGCGCAGCACGGGGTCGTCCCAGCCCACGCGCCCGTCGCCCACCAGGGAGGCCACCACCGTGGCGGCGATCGGTTTCGAGAGCGACGCCAGCTGGAAGAGGGTGTCGGCATCCACCGCGCCGGGCTCACCCACCCGCCGCAGGCCGTAGCCCTTGAGGAACACCACCCGGTCGGCGTGCACCACCCCAATGGCCAGACCAGGGACACCGGTGCTGCGCTGCATCTCCGTGGCCAGGGCATCGAGCCGGGGCAGGGCCGCGGCCAGGCTTTCCGCCGTCACCTGGCGCGGCGGAGGCGGGGGCCCCGAGGGAGCATCAGCGCTGCGGGCACCCGGGGGCTGGAGCGCCAGGGCCAGGCCCAGAACCAGGGCGGCCGCCCCGGGGCGGCGCAGGACGCTTGGGGCCACGGCAACGCCGGCAACTCGGGAAAAGCTAGGCCTGGCACCGGCCCCCGCCCCTGTGGTCAGAAGCCGCCGCCGCCGCCACCGCCATCGCCGCCGCCGGAGCTCCCCCCGCCGGAGCTGCCGCTGGAGCTGCTGGAACTGCTCGGCGACGACTGCATGGCGCCGGTGGTGGTGCTGAAGCAGTCCTCGAGGCTGGTGCCGAAATCCGTCAGATCGAAGTCGCCGCTGCCGATGTACCAACTGGGGGGAGTCTCGAGAATTCCCTGAAAGGCGGCCGCCCACTGGCGCGTCAGGCCCGCCACCATCGCGTAGGGCAGGAAGCGCTCAAACAGTTCCGGCGTCAGCACCACCCGCTCCAGCCGCGGTGCCTCCACCCGCCGAAGGAACTCCTGGAAACCGAGGGTCTGGCGCAGTACCGCCGTGCCCCGGGTGGTGCGACTGGGCATGATCCAGGCGAACACGGCCACCAGCACCACCGTCAGCCCCAGGGAGCCGAAGGTCAGCCACGGGTGCGCCGCCCCCTGCAGCAACCAGATGTCGTGGGGCAGCAGGACCAGGGCCAGCAGCACCGCCGCGCCGGCCAGCCCCAGGCCCCCGAGCAGGGTGAGGGCCCGCACGGTGTCGGGCCAGCGCCGGAAGAACCTCTCCGCCAGCACCGCCTGCTTCACCAGCCGCTCGAAGCCGGGCACATGGACGTAGTAGTGGTCGCGGAGCTGATCGGTGCTGACCGTGGCCCCCGCCGTGCCCGAGGGGAAGAGCGTCTCGACCAGGTAGGCCTCATGGGGCAGCAGAGCCGACCGCTGTTCCGGCTCGCCCAGCAGGGTGAACGCGTAGCGCTTGCCGAGGTTCAGGAACAGCAGCTTCTGCTGGTCCTGCTCAATGCGCAGCTGGTCCTTCACCGCCAGCGCCACCAGGGTGGCCGAAAGGGCGGATCCGCTCACCTGCTCCGCCACCAGGCTGCCCAGCACCGCTGGCGGCAGCCCCTCGGGGGGTTCGTAGGCCACGGGCACCGTGCCCACGGCCGGATCCCGTCCGATGCGCCACCACAGCGGGCCCAGCACGCCGGCGCTCAGCAGGGGCAGCAGCAGGACCAGCCGCCCCTGCCACCAGTCGATCAGCTGCGCCAGGGCCGAGGGCGGCGGCACCAGCCCCTTGGCGAAGCCCACCGCCAGGGTGAAGCCCTCGCCGGGCTCCAGCCGCCGGGTGGTGGTGCTCGCCACCGAGTCGGCGCCGATCTCCAGGCTGGCGTCGTGCTCCCGGGCGCCACGGGGGCCGGTGTACACCGCGGCATGCAGCCCGGACACGCCCGACGGCAGCTGCACCCGGGCCGAGGCCCGCTCGATCGGCACCTCCCAGGAGTTGCCGGTCACGTTCCAGTTGAACTCGTCGTGGTCGGGATAGAAGCGCAGGCCCCGCTTCAGCCGGTAGGTGAGCACGGCCGTGCGGCTGGTGTTCTCGGCGCCCGGGATCCAGATCTTCAGTTTCAGGTCGGAGCCCGGGTGGCTGCTCTCGTAGCGGTAGGGCCGGCCCTCGGGGTCGGTGACCGCGATCACCCGCAGCCCGAGGGGTTCGAGCCCGCCGGGCCGCCGCGCCAGCAGGGGGATCTGACGCACCAGGCCGTTCCAGGAGCCATCGAAGCGGGCGGTGAGGGTTTCGCGCACCTGGACAGTTCCCGTGGGTTCCACCACGGCCCGCATCTGGAAATCGGTGAGCGTGAGCTGGCGTTCGGCGGCACTGAGCGCGGCGCCCGCTCCCCAGGGAGCCAGGACCAGCAGGGACAGGGCCAGGCCGAGGAGCCCCCCCAGCCCCCAGCGCCAGCGCCGCCGCAGCCGTGGGGCGGCCGAAGGGCCCTCAGCCATCGAAGCGGACGGCGGGAACGGCCGCTTCGGCCGGGTTCTCCAGCTCGAAATAGGTGCGCGAGCGGATCCCGAAGCCGCCGGCCACCAGGTTGGAGGGGAACTGCACGATCGCCGTGTTGAGGTCCCGCACCACGGCGTTGTAGTAGCGACGGGCGCTCTGGAGGGTTTCTTCGATCTGGCTGAGGTTGGCCTGCAGGGTCTGGAAGCTCTCCACCGCCCGCAGGGCCGGGTAGGCCTCCGCCAGGGCGAACAGGTGGCCGAGCGACGCCCCCAGGGCCTGCTCCGCCTGCTGCTGCTCCCGGGGCCCCCGGGCGACCACGGCGGCGTTGCGGGCTTCGATCACGGTCCGGAAACTCTCCTTTTCGTGGCTGGCGTAGCCCCGCACCGTCTCCACCAGGTTGGGGATCAGGTCGTGGCGCCGCTTGAGCTGCACGTCGATGTCGGCCCAGGCGTTGTCCGCCAGCACCTGCAGCTGGGCCAGGCGGTTGTAGATCAGGATCAACCCGACGGCGACGACCGCCACCAGGATCAGCAGCAGCGGCATCGCCCAAGGGGTGGGATTGGCTTCAAGCCTAGGGGCGGTGTCCGGCTGGGCCATCCGCGGGCCTGCGCTCAGGTCTTGAGCAGATAGATCAGCGCCGCTACCACGCCCACCACCACCACAACGGTTCGCAGGGTGGCGGGCTGGATCCGGGATGCCAGCCGGCCCCCCAGCGCCCCGCCGAGGATGGCGGTGATGGCCAGCACCGCGGCAAGAGCCCAGGCCACCTGGCCGGAGAACAGGAAGAAGGCGGCGGCGGTGAGGTTGGTGGCGAACGCCACCGCCTGCTTGAGCCCGTTGAGGCGGGTGAGGGTGTCCTCGAGCGTGAGGGCCAGCACCGCCAGCACGATCACGCTCAGCCCGCCGCCGAAGAAGCCCCCGTAGATGGCCGCCAGGAACACCGGCGGAACGGCCCAGAGTTCCGAGGGGGGGCGGCCGTGGCGCTCGGAGCGGCGCTGCACCCAGCGGCGCACGGGCTCCTGGACCGCCAGCAGTCCGGAGGCGAACAGGATCAGGTAGGGCACCAGCTGGGTGAAGAGCCGCTCGCCGGTCTGCAGCAGCAGCCACAGGCGTCGCCGCTGGCCCTGCAGGTCCCGGCGCTGGGCCACCGTGGCACCCAGGTAGCCGGGCGCCAGGGCCACGGTGTTGGTGATGTTGGCCATCACCGCCGGCAGGCCGATGGCCGTGAGGGCGGGAAAGCTGATCAACGAGCCACCGCCGGCCAGGGCGTTGACCATGCCGGCGGCGATAGCCGCCAGGCCCGCCACGGTCGCCTGGATCACGAAGGGCAGGGGGTCAGTCATCGATGCTGGGTCGAGCGCATCGGCTCATCCAGGCGGCTGGGCCGTCCACCCTCTCAGGAGGGCCCAACGGCCGTTCAGGGCTGGTTGATCCCATAGGGCTCCCCATCCGCCGGCAGGGTCACCCCCAGCCGCTGCCGCCACTCCGCCACCGGCAGCTCCCAGCCCTCTTCCCAGCGGACCGTGGCGAAGGGACGGGCGGTGAAGCCGATCGTGGTGCCATGGCTGATCGACCGGCTGAGGCTTGCGTAGCCATCGAGCTTGAAGCGGAACCCGGCGATCTGGGCCGCGTGGGTGAGGCTCACATAGGCGGGGAAACCGATCTGGGTGGCGGTGATGGCCAGCACGCCGTTCTCCCCCACCGGCGTCGTGCCGAAACCGCTCACCACATGGTGGATGTCGTGGGTGGTGGCGATCCGCTGGGTGAGCCAGCGGCCCTCCGTGTCGATCGGGCGGGGGCGGAAGAATTCGGGGTCGTAATTGAAGCGGCGGATCAGGGCGGCGTAGGTGCGGCCGAGGCTCCCCTCCGGCAGCGCCTCGAGCCGCTCCAGATCCGGTTGCAGGGGCGGATAGCGCTCATCCATCATCGTCGCCCCGCCCGGCAGGGCCCGGAAGCGGGCGATGCAGGCGTCCATCTGGGGCGTGTCCAGGAAGCTGTCGACCAGATCGGCGATCCGGGCGAGATCCCCCTGGCTGCGGCCCACGGCAATCAGCTGGCGCGCCTGGCCCAGGGCCTGCAGGGAGAGCTGGAAGCGATGCATCGTGGGGGCTGCGCCTGGGGCGAACCTAGGCCCGCTGCGGCGTTCGGCCGGGGTCACCAGCTGCGGGAAGGGGACGCCAGCAGCGGTTCCTGGTTCAGGGGCTGCTCCTGGAACGGCCAGACCCTCGGCAGCACCGGAGCCGCCAGCCCCCGCTCGGCCCGGATCCTGGCCCAGATCCGCGTGAACCAGAAGCGGGCCGCCTGGGTGGAGCGGCCCCGGTAGCGAGCCACCAGCCCCCGCTCCAGCCGGCCGCAGGCCATCGCCCCCTCCAGCCCGTGCCGCTCGGCGCGGCAGGCCTCCAGCAGGGGCTCGCCCACCGGCCCGGGGGCGGCCCACACCAGGCTGGCGAACACCGGCTGCCCCCCCAGGCCGTGGGGACTCTCCAGGCTCGCGCCGCCCAGCTCAAGCCGGTCCACCAGCTCCCAGCGCCCCTCCCGCCGGATCTCCAGCAACGAGCGCCAGCGGCCGGATCCGAGCGTCTCGCCATCGGCGCTGCGCCCCAGCCGCACCACCTCCGCCCCCAGCCAGCTGGCCCCTTCGGCCAGTTCCACCCGGCAGATCTGCTGGAACAGGCCGTCCCGGAAGACCACCAGCTCCTGGGGCAGCCACTCCAGGTCGGCCCCCGTGGCGAGCCGGAAGTCGAGCGTCTGATGGGTCCAGCTGCCGGCGGGGACCCGCCGGGAGCGGCCCACGGTTCCGTAGACCTTCTGGGCCGCCACGCTGGTGATCAGGGCGCGGCTGCCGGCGCCGAGATCGGCGTCGATGGCCAGCTCGTCGCCCCCCACCAGGCCTCCGCCGGTGTGCAGCAGGGGCAGTTCGCAGCGGCCATCGGCGGCAGAAAAGGACCGCTGGATCTTCAGCGGAGCCGTCGCTCCGCCCTGGTGCCGGGTGGCACCGTCCGCGCCGCCGGTGGTCTCGAAACGAAGCCTGGCCTGGGCTCTCCAGGGGGCGGGAGCGGTGAGCTGCATGGCGGTGATGGTGGGGCCCCGGGGGCCTGGATTTGGTAGCGCCCGACACTGGGCAGCCCGCCAATGGCTGGCCAGGGTGGATGGCCCACCGTCGCCCGCTGGCCTGCTCCATGCCCAGCCCCACCGTTTCCGACGCCACGGTTTCCGAAGCCACCGCCCCCCTGGTGCTGGTGCGGCACCTGCCCCAGGAGGAGGCCCCGGGGCCGGAACCGGTGGCGGCGCCGGATCCGCCGTTGCGGTTGCCGCTGCGGGCCGACGAGCGCACCAGCCTGCGGGGCCATCGCCGCAGCGCCTGTGGACGGGACCTCCTGTTGCAGCTGCCCCGCGGCGCGGCCCTGGTGCCCGGCGACCGACTGGCACCGGAGGCCAGTGGGCCCGTGGTGGTGGTGGAGGCCGCCCACGAGCCACTGATGGTGGTGCGGGCCGCCGATCCCCTGGCCCTGCTGCAGGCGGCCTATCACCTGGGCAACCGCCATGTGGCCATGGAACTGCACCGCGACGAGCTGCGCCTGGGGGTCGACAGCGTGCTCGAGGATCTGCTGCGGCATCGGGGGCTGACCGTGGAGCGGATGACGGGGCCCTTTCTGCCCGAACCCGGGGCCTACGAACCAGCCGGCCACGCCCACCAGCACGCCCATGGCCACCACGAGCATGGCCACCATGGCCATCCCCAGCCATGAGCATTGCCCGGCTGCGGCTGTTCCAGCTCGTCAGTCCTGCCCTGCCGGTGGGGGCCTTCAGCTATTCCGAGGGCCTGGAGGTGCTGGTGCAGGCGGGCCAGCTGCCGGATGCCGCCAGCGTGCATCACTGGCTGGAGGCGGAGCTGGACCGCGGGGCCCTGACGATCGAGGCGGCCAGCCTGGGCCGGCTGATGGACGCCCTGGCCCGTTGGCGTGAGGCGCCGGGAGGGCACGCCTGGCAGGAGGTGCTGGACCTGGACGGCTGGCTGCTGGCCCAGCGGGAGGCGGCCGAGGTGCGGGCCCAGCAGCGTCAGATGGGCCGCTCCCTGCTGCAGCTGTTGGCGGATCTGGGCCTGCCCCTGCCCGGGGATCGGTCCCCGCGGCTGGCCTGGCCGGCGGCCTGGGCCTGGGCTGGGCTGGCCCTGGAGATCCCCCCCCAGGAGGTGGTGGAGGCCTACCTCTACGGCTGGATCGCCACCCAGCTCAGTGCCGCCGTGCGGCTCGTGCCCCTGGGCCCCACCGAAGCCCAGCGGCTGCAGCTGGCCCTGGCGCCCACCATCGCCGCCCGGGCGGCGGAGCGGGTGGCGGCCGATCCCGAGGCCCTCTGGAACGGGGGGGTGGGGGCCGGCCTGGCCCAGCTGGGCCATGGTGAGCTCTACTCGCGGTTGTTCCGCAGCTGATGGCCATCGCGGAAAGGATCAGCCGGCGACGGGCCCTGCGCCTGCTGGGCGTCGGCGGGGCCAGCGGGGCCCTCCTGGCCGCCGGATGCACCCCCCGCTCCCGCCCCCCGGGCCCGCCCCGCCTCGGTCTGCTCCAGTACGTCCGGGGTGCGGCCCCCGATGCCGCCCGCCGCGGGTTCCTGCTGGCCCTGGCCAGGGGCGGCTTCCGGCCGCCAGCTGGTCTGACCCTGCAGGAGCGCTTCGCCGAGGGCAGCATGGCCACCAGCCGCGCCCAGGTGATCGAGCTGCTGGAGGCCGGGGTCGACATGCTGGTGGCCATCGGCACCCCGCCCCTGGCGGCGATCCTGGCCGTCGCCCCCGCCCGGGTGCCGGTGGTGTTCGCCTACTGCTCCAACCCCTGGGGAGCCGGGGCCGGCACCAGCTACACCAACCACCGGCCCAACGTGGTGGGCACGGTAAGCACCAGTCCCCTCGCCGAGCAGCTCGACCTGGCCCGCCGGATCACCCCCGGCCTGTCCAGCGTCGGGCTCGTCTTCAACCCCTCCGAGGCCAATGCCAGCTTCGAGGCGGAGCTGCTTCGCCGGGAGGCGACCCAGCGCTCCCTCACGGTCGTGATCGAGCCGGTGGCCGGGCCGGGGGAGGTGGCCCGGGCCGCCGACGCCCTGGCCACACGCCGGGTGGGAGCCCTGGTGCGGGTGGGCGATTACGCCACCAGCGTGGGCTTTCCCGCCCTGGCGGCGGCGGGCCTGCGCCTTCGCCTGCCGGTCTATTCCGTCGATCCCTCCGACATCAACACACCCGGGTGCCTGGCGGTGGTGGGCTGGGATCCGGAGGCCGATGGGGCCCTGGCCGGGGATCTGGCGGTCAAGGTGCTGCGGGGCCGCTCGCCCGCCGACCTGCCCTTCGAGCCGGTGACCCGCAAGCTCGTGCTGCTGAATCGCCGCACGGCCCGGGCCATCGGGGTGACGTTCCCACCCGAGCTGCTGCGCCAGGCCGACCGATTGGTGGGCTGAGCCGTCCCGCGGCCGGCTGGGCGATCAGGGCCTGCGGTCCTTCAGGTGCGCCCCGGGCCGGTCGATCAGCTCGAACAGCCAGCTCTCGTTGAGGGTCTTCACCAGGCGGTTGGTGGTGGCGGCCATGGTGGTCAGCTCCCGCAAGGTCTGGAGCAGCAGGGGGCGTGTCTGGGTCTCGGTGCTCTCGAGGCGCTTGATCAGGGCCGAAAGGTCGGCGGCGGTGCCGTCGGCGCGGCCCTCCAGGCGCTGCGCCAGTTGGCGGGTGGCCGCCAGGGTGCGGTTCAGCTCGTTGCTGCTGCGCTGGGCGTCGCTCTCCAGGCGGGTCGCCAGGCGGCGGCTGGCGGCCAGGGTCCGGTCCAGCTGGTCGAGGCTGCGGGGCAGGCGGGTCTCCGCCAGGCTGAGGCCACTGCTGACAGCCCGCTGCAGAGGAATGCGGCTGCTGGCCACCTCGGCCAGCAGATCCTCCAGATCCGGACGACTGTTGAACACGATCGTCTCGCCATCCCCGATCGGCGGTTGGCCCACCGCCGCCGGATCGGGAGTGATGGCGATGTAGCTGTCCCCCAGAAGGCCAATCTGGGCCAGTTCCGCCCGGCTGCGGCGGCCCACCATGGAGCGGTAGGGGTCCCGCAGCTCCAGTTCCACCAGCACCTGGGCATCGGGTTGGAGCAGAATCCGGCGCACCTGGCCCACGGCGAACCCCGAGATCCGCACCGCCATGCCCGTCTGCAGGCCGGCGGCATCGAGGGTGCGGAACTGCAGGCGCACGCTGGGCGCCAGCCAGTTTCCGGCACGGGCGATCCCCAGCACGAACAGCCCCAGGAGCCCCACCGCCCCCGCCAGGAAAACCAGGCTCTGGGGACCGGGGCGCCGCAGCGGAGCGGTGGGTGCCATGGTCAGCGACCTCCCAACCGCAGGGGATCGACGGTGATCGTCCAGAGCAGGTCGAGGCAGACCAGCAACCCGAGGCCCAGCAGGAAGGATCGGGACATCCGGGAGGCCATCGCCATGGCACCGGAGCTGGCGCGCCGGGCCTGCTGCAGACAGATGGCGGCAGTGATCGCGCCGTAGAGACCCGCCCTGGCCAGGGCGGCGGCGAAGCGGGCCGGCTCCAGCTGGCCGATCAGGAAGGCCACCTCCGCCACCACATCGCCCTGGTTGAGGGTGAGGCTGGCGGTGATGATCACCGCCGCCATGAAATAGAGCAGCAACACGACGCTGAGCAGGCCACTGGCCACCAGCTCGGGCCCCCAGCCGCCGGGGGAACGGCGTTCACCGAGCAGGCGTGGCCCATCCCGCAGCAGCAGCAGCAGGCTGACCAGCATCGGCCCCAGAAACAGCAGGGCCCGTACCGCCAGCAGCTCGACCGTGACCCTGGAGAGCTGCTGCAGGGGACTGCGCAGCAGCTCGATGAACCCGAGGCAGACCACCACCCCCGTCCCGGAGACGGTCGCGACCAGCCGCCCATCCAGACGCTCGAAGCGGCGGATCAACCTGGGGATCGGTTCATCGCTCACCGCGGCCATTGGCGCTGGCGTCAGGATGGCACCCATCCTGGAATCGGGCGATGGGCAGCAAACTGCGGGTCGGGGTCGCCGGGCCGGTGGGATCGGGGAAGACGGCCCTGGTGGATGCCCTCTGCCGTCGGCTGCGGGATCGGCTTCAGCTCGCGGTCGTCACCAACGACATCTACACCCAGGAGGATGCCCAGTTCCTCACCAGAGCCGGCTCCCTGGCCCCCGAGCGCATCCGGGGAGTGGAAACCGGAGGCTGTCCCCACACCGCCATCCGGGAGGACTGCTCCATCAACAGGGCGGCGGTGCAGGAGCTGGAGGAAGCCTTCCCGGATCTGGACCTGGTGCTGGTGGAGAGCGGCGGCGACAACCTGGCGGCCAGCTTCAGTCCGGAACTGGTGGATCTCTGCATCTACGTGATCGACGTGGCCGCCGGTGACAAGATCCCCCGCAAGGGAGGCCCAGGCATCACCCGCTCCGATCTGCTGGTGATCAACAAGATCGACCTGGCGGCGATGGTGGGGGCCAGCCTGACGGTGATGGAAGAGGACACCGAACGCATGCGCGGTGGACGCCCCTGGTGCTTCACGAATCTGCGCAGCGGTGAAGGCCTGGACAGGGTTGAGAGTTTCCTGCTGCGGCAGCTGCCGGACCCCGCCGCCGCCTGAGCCCTGGGGCCTCCTGATATTCGCTTTTCAGCCGTTCATCACCGAAACCGTAGGTAATGCAACATATCGACAGGTGAGCGACGTGCAAATCCTCACTCCGGCAGGCCTTGGGCGGCTTTCTGTCTCATTGGATACCGGGTGTAACCACGTCCTTCCTTACCTTTCCATTTGCCGTCGGTTACGGCGACTACAATTCATCTTGAACAGGCTTCAATGTCTCTGCATCTTTCAAGGCGACTGGCAGCTGCAATCGCCGCATCTGCCGTGAGCGTAACCCTCGTCTCCTGTGGGGGCGAGTCCGGGTCCGGCGGCAATTTTGATGGGGAAGTGAAGGTTGGCATCCTTCACTCTCTCAGTGGCACCATGGCCATTTCCGAAACGACTTTGAAAGAAGTCGAGGAAATGGCCATCAAGGAAATCAATGACGCCGGCGGCGTCAAGGTTGGTGGCAAGTCGTACAAGATCGTCGCCGTTTCCGAAGATGGCGCCTCCGACTGGCCCACCTTCGCCGAGAAGGCCCAGAAGCTGATCGACTCCGACAAGGTCGCTGTCGTCTTCGGTGGCTGGACCTCCGCCAGCCGCAAGGCGATGCTGCCGGTCTTCGAGTCGAAGAACCACATGCTCTTCTACCCGATCCAGTACGAGGGTCAGGAGTGCTCCAGGAACATCTTCTACACCGGCGCCGTTCCGAACCAGCAGGCCGAACCTGCGGTTCAGTGGCTGATGGACAAGTTCTCCGGCAAGCTCGGCAAGAAGGTCTATCTGGTTGGCTCTGATTACGTGTACCCACGTACGGCCAACACCATCATCAAGGAGCAGATGAAGGCCCTGGGTGGTGAGACGGTCGGCGAAGACTACATCCCCCTCGGCAACACCGAGGTGGCCCCGATCATCGCCAAGATCAAGAAGGCCTTCCCCGATGGCGGGATCATCATCAACACCTTGAACGGTGACTCCAACGTCGCCCTCTTCAAGCAGTTCAAGGCTTCGGGTATCGACCCGGCCAAGTACCCGATCATGTCCTTCTCCATCGCGGAAGAGGAGATTCGCCAGATCGGTCCTGAGTACACCACCGGCACCTACGCCGCCTGGAACTTCTTCATGAGCCTGGACACCCCGGCTTCCAAGAAGTTCACCGCCGACTTCCAGGCCATGTACGGCGCCGACCGGGTCACGGGTGACCCGGCTGAATCCGCCTACAACATGGTTTACCTGTGGAAGAACGCCGTTGAGAAGGCGGGAACCTTCGAAGATCTCGACAAGGTCCGCAAGGACATGATTGGGATCACCTTCGCCGCTCCCCAGGGCGAAATCAAGATGTTCCCCAACCACCACACCTCCGAGCGCGTGCTCATCGGTGAGGCGGAAGCCAACGGCCAGTTCAAGATCCTGTCCGACAGCGTCAAGGCCATCCCGCCGCTGCCCTGGAACCAGTTCGTTCCTGAGACCAAGGGCTACACCTGCGACTGGACCCAGGACCGTCCTGACGCCGGCAAGTTCAGGATGTGATCACGGCCCAGTCCGTGACCCCATGAAAGACAGGTGGTTCCTTCGGGAGCCACCGCTTTCCGGCTCAGCACACCACCAGGTTCGACCCGATCGAGCGCCGCCCACGCGACGCTCGATCTAACGTTCAACACTCATTCCGTTGGAACTTTTCTTTTCTCAGATACTCGATGGCCTGAGCATCGGGTCAGTCCTGCTGCTTGCAGCCACCGGTTTGGCGATCGTTTTCGGGTTGATGGGCGTCATCAATCTCGCCCACGGCGAGTTCATGATGCTCGGGGCCTACGTCACCTACGTGGTGCAGTCGGCCTTCAAGCCCATGGGCGGTGTGATCTTCGAACTGTATTTCCCGGTCTCACTGGTTCTTGCCTTCATCGTGACGGCGCTCATTGGAGTGCTGTTGGAGAGAACACTGATCAGGCAGCTCTATGGACGACCACTGGAAACCCTGCTCGCCACCTGGGGCGTCAGCCTGATTCTCATCCAGCTGATTCGCAGCGTGTCAACCGCCATGATGCTGGGCATCATTGTTGGTGTTGTGGTTGGATTCCTTCTCTCAAAGCTACTCGGTGCAAAGTTCTCCGAGAAGCCTTTCTTCACCTATCTCAACGGACTCGGCTGGTCGATCGCCATCGGCATTGGCCTGATCGCCGTCAACCTGTTCGACCAGATCCGCCCCCTCGCCAAAGCCTGGTTCGGTCCCCGCAACATTGACGTCACAGCGCCCAAGTGGCTGCAGGGAAGTTGGGGGATGATCGGCACGATTGAGCTGCCGGGTCTGCGCATCTTCATCATTCTGCTGTCGGCCCTGCTGCTCCTGGCCACCTACTGGTTCCTCAACAAGAGTGTCTGGGGTCTGCGCATCAGGGCCGTCACCCAGAACCGCCAGATGAGCAACTGCCTCGGTATTCCCACCGATCGTGTCGACAGCATCACCTTCGGCATCGGATCAGGGCTGGCCGGGGTGGCCGGCTGTGCGATCACCCTGCTCGGCTCTGTGGGCCCGAACCTCGGCGCCGCCTACATCGTGTCCTGCTTCATGGTGATCGTGCTCGGGGGTGTGGGCAATCTGCTGGGCACCGTGCTGGCCTCCCTGCTGCTGGGCATCATCCAGTCGGTGATCGGTTCGGGCACCCTGCTGACAATCTTCCCGGACATGCCGTTGGCCGCGAAGGGTGTGATCGAGTTCTTCGCCACCACCAGCATGTCGCTGGTGCTGGTGTTCATCTTCATCATTGTCTTCCTTCAGTTCCGCCCTAACGGCATGTTCCCCCAGAAGGGTCGCTCGGTCGATGCCTGACCCAAACACTCCCACACGCTGCAGATTCCCGTTCCATCTCCCCACCAGGAGGACCTACCTGTGAAACTCTTCCAACGACTCGTCCCCTGGATTCTGCTGGCGATCGCCCTGTTCATCCTGCCGGCGGCGCTTGACGATTTCCGCCTCAACCTCTTCGGCCGCTACTTCGCGCTGTCGATCACGGCTCTGGCGATCGACCTGATCTGGGGCTACACCGGTCTGTTGAGCCTGGGGCAAGGGATCTTCTTTGCATTGGGGGGTTATGCGGTGGCCATGAACCTGATGCTCAACACCAAGAGCCTGGCGGGTGGAAATGGCATTCCCAAGTTCTTCGAGAACTACGGCGTCGACCAGCTTCCGTTCTTCTGGCAACCCTTCTGGTCGCCGGTGTTCGCCCTGATCGCCCTCTGGGTGATTCCTGCGGCGGTGGCCGGTGTGGTGGGATGGCTGATCTTCAGGAACCGCATCAAGGGGGTGTACTTCTCGATCATCACCCAGGCGGCGTTGATGGTCTTTTTCCACTTCTTCAACGGCCAGCAGAAACTCTTCGACGGCACCAACGGCCTCAAGACCAGCACCAGCGAGCTTTTCGGCCAGCTGGTGGGTTCCCCCGACATGCAGACCTGGTTCTATCGCCTCACGGTGGTGCTGCTGCCCGTGGCATTCCTCATCTGTCGCTACTTCACCAGCGGCCGCTTCGGTGACGCCCTGATCGCCATCCGTGACGACGAAAGTCGCCTCCGCTTCGCCGGTTTCAACCCCGTGCCCTTCAAGACCATCGTCTTTCTGGTGGCTGGGGCCCTCTGCGGTGTCTCCGGAGCCCTCTACACGGTCCAATCCGGCATCGTGTCGCCCCAGTACATGTCGATCTCCTTCTCGATCGAAATGGTGATCTGGGTGGCTGTGGGTGGTCGGGGAACCTTGGTGGGTCCGATCATCGGTGCCACCGTGGTGAACTACCTGCGCAGCCTGGTGAGCGAAGCGCTGCCGGAGGCCTGGCTGTTCGTGCAGGGGGCCCTGTTCATCTTCGTGGTGGTTCTGATGCCCGACGGCATCTACGGCTGGATCACCAAAGGTGGGTTCCGCACCTTTCTGGCCGCCTTCGGCATCGCCAAGAAGTCCAAGACCTACCCCCAGATCGACAAGGAGGCCATTCCCGTGGATTAGTCCTCCAGGGGACCCCTTCCTGGCTTGTCTGCTGTGACCGCTTTATTGATCTCGCACCCTTCCGATGTCCATGTCAGAACCTCTACTCGAGCTCAATGACGTCAGCGTGAGTTTTGATGGCTTCTATGCCCTCACCGACCTCAGCCTGAAGCTCTACAAGGGTGAGTTGAAGTCCATCATCGGCCCCAACGGTGCTGGCAAGACCACCTTTCTGGATGTGATCACAGGCAAGGTGCGGCCCACGAAGGGGACGGTGACCTTCAAGGGGAAGTCCCTGCTCGGCGTCTCCGAGCAGCAGATCTCCCGTAATGGCATCGGCCGCAAGTTTCAGACCCCGCGGGTGTTTGAGAATCTCACGGTGCTGCGCAACCTGGAACTGTCCGCGTCGCCGGAAAAGAACGCCTTCAGCCTGCTGGGCTCTGGCCTGCCCCAATCCTCGAAGGATGAGGTGCATCGGATCATGAATTACGTCGGCCTCACGCCGTTTGCCACCGTCAAGGCCGGCTCCCTTTCCCACGGGCAGAAGCAGTGGCTGGCGATCGCCTCCCTCGTGGCCCAGGCCCCCGAAGTGCTGCTGCTGGATGAACCCGTCGCCGGCCTCACCGACGAGGAAACCCTGCGCACCGCCGAGCTGATCAAGTCCCTGGCCGGCGACCACACCGTGGTGGTGATCGAGCACGACATGGAGTTCATCCGCGACCTGGGTTTTGACGTCACCGTGTTGCACCAGGGACAGGTGCTCACCCAAGGGCCGCTGGAGAAGGTCAAGTCCGACCCGCGGGTGATCGAGGTCTACCTGGGGCCGCCCGAACAGTAATCGCTTCCTGACCATCACCCACCGACCCCATGTCCCCCACCAGCGCCCAACCCCTGCTCCAGGTCTCCGACCTGAATGTTTATTACGGAGAAAGCCACATTCTCCGCAACGTTGACCTGAGCATCCACGAAGGCAAGATGGTTTGCCTGATCGGACGTAACGGCGTCGGCAAGACCACCTTCCTCAAGACGATCATCGGCCTGTTGCAGCAGCGATCAGGGACAATCACTTACCAGGATGGCCAGCTCACCACCCAACCGCCCTACAAGCGGGCCCGGGCCGGGATCGGCTATGTCTCCCAGGGCCGGGACATCATTCCCCAGGTGACGGTCAAGGAAAATCTGCTGCTCGGCATGGAGGCCCTGCCCGGGGGCCTGGAAAAGAACCGCCACATCGATCCGCTGATCTTCGATCTGTTCCCGATCCTCGAAAAGTTCCTCAAGCGCAAGGGGGGAGACCTGAGTGGCGGTCAGCAACAACAGCTGGCCATCGCCCGCGCCCTGCTCGGCAAGCCCAAGCTGCTGCTCCTGGATGAACCCACCGAAGGCATTCAGCCCTCGATCATCCTCGACATTGAGCACGCGGTGCAGCGAATCATGAAAGAAACCGGCATCAGCGTGCTGCTGGTGGAGCAGCACCTCCACTTCGTGCGCCAGTCCGATTTCTACTACGCCATGCAGCGCGGCGGCATCGTCTCCAGCGGCCAGACCGATCAGCTTTCCGATGACGTGATCAAGGAATTCCTCACGGTCTGAGGCGCTCATTTCCTCCCAGTCCGCTACCCGAAGGTGTGCGGACTGGGATTTTTTCTCTGCCGTCATCACCTGCGGCCCTCTGGCCTCAACAGCCGCGATTCAGCATCCAGGGACGGGTGCCGCTCTCTTTGAGACGCTGCTTACCGGCCGGCTCCTTCGTTTCCTTGCGCACCAGACACGGGCCGGACTGTTCCTGCTTCAGCCTGAGCGGACCGCTGAGCGACATCACAGGGGTGAAGACGCGGACGCCTTCCGCCGTGCAGGCCGGGCAGTTGGTTTCCTTCTGGCGCTCATCAATGCTGCGCCAGACTTCATAGTTGTCGCAGCCATTGCTGCAGCTGTATTCGTAGACAGGCATGGGGCGAATGGGGAGAGAAACGAAGGCAGAACGGTGGCACAAAAGAAAAGGGGCCTCACGCACAGGCCCCCCGTTTCCCTTGGCTGATCAGCAGGGAAGAATGTCCTGATCGAAGATCGAGGTGGGGATGGCCAGGGTGCAACAAGCGTTGGGGATGTCAACGATGCCGCTGATCCTGCCTTCCACCGGCGCACAGCTCAGAAGCAGGTAGGCCTGCTCGCCGGTGTAGCCGAACTTCTTGAGGTACTCAATGGCATTGAGACAGGCACGCCGGTAGGCAATGTGCACGTCCATGTAGTACTGCTTGCCTTCGAATTCATCGACGGAAATGCCTTCGAACACCAGGTAGTCGGTGTAGTGGGGTTCCACCGGGCTGGTTTTGAACATGGGGTTGACCATCCCATACTTGGCCATGCCACCTTTGATGATCTCCACATGGAGATCGAGGTAACCGGACATCTCGATGGCGCCGCAAAAGGAGATCTCCCCATCCCCCTGGGAGAAGTGGATGTCACCCATCGAGAGCTTGGCGCCTTCGACATAGACGGGGAAGTAGATCCGCGTGCCCTTGGTGAGGTTCTTGATGTCGCAGTTGCCACCATGCTCCCGGGGCGGAACGGTGCGGGCGGCTTCATTGGCCACCCGCTCGAACTCGCTGGAGGGGAGGGTGCCTAGGATGGCGCTGTTGGGGTTGGGCAGGGCCGCCAGCACCGGCTCGCTGCCGGAGAGGCCGGCCCCATAGGTGCGGCGGTCGGGGGCGGTCTTCACCAGTTCCGTCTCGCGACGGTTCCACTCATTCAGCAGTTCCTGGGAAGGGGCGCAGCCGATCAGGCCCGGGTGCGTGATGCCGGCGAAACGCACACCGGGAATGTGGCGGGAAGAGGTGTAGATGCCCTCCAGATCCCAGATGGCTTTGGCGGCCTTGGGGTAGTGATCGGTGAGGAAGCCACCACCGTTCTCCTTGGCGAAGATGCCCGTGAATCCCCATTCATCGCCCTGCAGGGCGCCGACATCAAGAATGTCGACCACCAGGATGTCGCCGGGCTGGGCCCCATTGACCCAGATCGGGCCGCTGAGAACGTGAACGACCTCGAGATTCACATCCTCGATGTCCTTGGGGTCATCGTTGTTCTTGATCTGGCCATCGGTCCAGTCCTTGCATTCGATCCGGAACACATCACCAGGATTCACCGAGGCCACGGCCGGGATCTCGGGGTGCCAGCGGTTGTGACCGGGCATGTCCTGCTGATCCATCGGCTTGGTGAGATCGACGGAGAAGAGTGTTTTTGGCATCGAGAGACCGAGGCGCAATTTCCTCACCATCCAAAAGGATGACCTGCGGCTCGAAAGTGTCTGTTGCTACAGGATGCTGGCGGCTTAGCGTCCGCTTAATCGGAACGAAACAGGAATCATTATCACGCCGATGCTGGCACTTCCATCGCCCCGATCGCCCACAGGATCAGGTGTCGTCGAAATCGCCTTTCCGGCACAGATTGTCCTTCAACCGTGACACCCAGCCACTGAGATCAAGCGTTCCGATCTTTTCCGTCCGGCCGTCGAAATGGAACAGGAATTGCCAGCGATTCTTGACCGGAAATGCTCTTTTGGCGTTGAGATCACTGATCGGATCGCCGAAGATGTTGTCATAGGTTTGCCAGCCCGGCTCTCCCTTGACGCTGCAGATCGCCGTGACTTCGTACATCTGTCCCTTGGGATCAGCGGCACCCGAGGTGACCTTCACCACACCCTTGTGCAGCCCATTGGCAATCCCTGGCGTGAACGCTCTAACCAGCTCCACCCGGCTGCCGTCAACCTCCACCAGCAGGTCGCCCGGCTTGGCGTTCTGGATGGCCACCTCCTTGGTGGTGGCACCGCAACCGGCCAGGGCCAACCCCAGGCAGGCCAGCAGCCCTGCCAGGTGCTTCCGGGACCCCAGGCCCCCCACGGCGTCGAACAAGGCGATTCATCGACTCTCGGGCCAACCTATGACGACGCCAGCAGCCGCTCCCAGAGGTCTGCGGCCCCACTCGGCAGGGGCAGATCACGGCCCTCGCAGCGGTGAATCGGCCTGTAGCCCAGGCTGTTGATCAGCAGCGCCCCCTCGCTGGCCAGCAGGTCGGCGACGCCGAGGCGGCCCTCCCGCACCAGCCCCAGGGCCACCCCACGGCCCCGCATCACCCCCGGCAGGCAGCCGCTGGCCAGGGGGGGGGTGAGCCACTCGCCCTTGAGCCGCACTAGCAGGTTGGCGCTGGTGCCGCAGCAGAGATCGCCGCCGCCTCCCAGCAGCAGGGCGTCGTCGTCGCCGGCGGCCCGGGCCTCCCGCATGGCCTGGATGGCGCCGGCGTAGGCGAAGGTCTTGCAGCGGCCGACCAGGCTGTCGGGGTTGCGCCGCTCCAGGCGGCTGACGATCACCGCCACCGGCGCGCTGGGAAGCGTCCAGGGGCTCAGCTGCAACCAGAAGCGCGGCCGCCCCTGGGGTTCGCCCGGCCCCGGCAGGGCAAGGCCCCGCCCGCCGCCGCTGCCCCGGCTCCAGTTGAGCCGCAGGGCGCCATCGCCGCGGAGGCCGCTGCGGGCCACGGCGTCCGCCAGCAGGGGCAGCACCCGATCGGCGTCGGGGGGAGGGGCCAGGCCCAGGCTGGCGGCCGAGGCCTGCCAGCGCGCCAGGTGCTCCGCCAGCAGCCGGGGCCGCCCCGCCTGAACCAGCACCGTCTCGAACAAGCCATCGGCCAGCAGCAGGCCCCGGTCGTTCAGGGGCAGGTTGAGCTGGTCCGGGTCGCCCCAGGTTCCGGCCGGCGCCGGCGCATCGATCCAGGCGATGGCCCTGGGGTCCGGGCCAGTGGGGCCACCACCATTCATGCCAGAGCCTCCAGCAGGGGTTCGATCTTCCAGCCCATCTCCCGGGCCTCCCCCGCCGGGTCGGAGTCGGCGACGATGCCGCCACCGGCGTGCAGCCGCAGGCGCCGGCCCTTCTGCAGCAGGGTTCGGATGAGGATGCTGCTGTCGAAGCCGCCGTCGGCCCCGAGGTGGAACAGGGAGCCGCAGTAGGGGCCCCGCGGCACCGGCTCGAGCTGGTTCAGGCGTCGGCAGGCGCGCACCTTGGGGGCGCCGGTGATCGAGCCCCCCGGCCAGCAGGCCCGCAGCAGGTCCACCAGGCCGTGGCCGGCGGCGAGCTGGCCCATCACCACCGAAGTGAGGTGGTGCACATGGGCGTAGCTCTCCAGCCCCAGCAGCTGGGGCACGTGCACCGAGCCCGGCACGCACACCCTGCCCAGGTCGTTGCGCAGCAGATCGACGATCATCACGTTCTCGGCCCGGTCCTTGGGGTCACAGATCAGGGCGGCGGCACTGGCCGCATCGGCCTCGGGGTCGCCGTGGCGCGGCCGGGTGCCCTTGATCGGCCGGGTCTCCACCTGGCCGTTGGGGTGCAGGCGCAGGAAGCGCTCGGGGGAGGCCGAGATCACCGCCTCCTCGCCGGCGATCGCCAGGCCCGCGAACGGGGCCGGTCCGTGCCGGACCAGGCGGCGGTAGAGCGTCAGGGGGTCGGGCCGCTGCGGCCGCAGGCTCTCGCAGCAGGCGGTGAGGTTGGCCTGGAACAGATCACCGGCGGCGATCCACTCCCGCAGGATCCGCACCTGCCCGGCGTAGTCCTCCGGGGAGGTGTGCCAGTGCCAGTGGTCCCGAGCGATGCCGGCCCCATCGGCCGGGGGTTCCCCGGTCGCGCCCCCATCGTCGGCCACCGCCGCGGCCGTTCCCGGGTCCTGCAGCAGCCGGACCATGGCCGCCAACCGGGCGGAGTCGTCGCCCTCAAGCCAGAGCCGTTGCTCGCCCCGATCGAAGTGGATGAGGGGGTCGTGGCGGGCCGCCCACAGGGTGGCCATGTCGGAGCCCTGCCAGTGCTCGCCGGGCTCCACCCAGGCCCCGGCCTCGTAGCCGAGCCAGCCCAGCCACGGCCCCCCCTGGCGCTCCAGGTCTGCCAGGACGGCGAAGGGATCCTCCGCGCCTGGGGTGCCCGGCAGGCCCCGGCTGTCCACCGAGGCCAGCGGGTCCACCCCGAGCACGCCGCGGCGGCCGAGGCGGCTGCCGTCGCCGTCGAGCAGCACCAGCCCGTCCTGGCCGAAACGGTCCGCCAGGACCCGGGCCAGGGCCCGGGGCTCCAGCCAGGGGAGCAGCTCACTCTTCAACGGTCGGCTCCGGAGCGGATGCCGGCCCCGGCGCGGATGGCGGCGCTGGCCAGATCGGCGCGGCCGGCGGCAACCAGGGCGGCATCGCGGATGCGGCAGCTGTCGCAGCGACCGCAGGGGAGATCCTCGCCGCTGTAGCAGCTCCAGGTGGCCGCGATCGGCACCCCCAGCCGCAGCGCTTCGCGCACGATGGTGGTCTTGTCCCAGGCCACCAGCGGCGCCCACAGGCGGGCCCCCTGGCCCTGGCGCCCCGCCTTGCTGGCCAGGTCGGCCAGGCTCTGGAAGGCGGCCAGGTAGTCGGGGCGGCAGTCGGGATAGCCGGAATAATCCACCGCGTTGACCCCGAGCACCAGGCTGCCGGCGCCGCGGGCTTCGGCCAGGCTCAGCCCCAGGGCGATGAAGACCGTGTTGCGGCCGGGCACGTAGGTGCTGGGAATCACCCCCTCGCGCACCCCTTCCTCAGGAACGGGAATGGCCGGTTCGGTGAGGGCCGAGCCCCCCCAGGCCGCCAGGTTCACGGCGATCACGTGGTGCTCCTCCAGCGCCAGGGCGCCGGCCACGGTGGCGGCGGCGGCCAGCTCGCGCCGGTGGCGCTGGCCGTAATCGAAGGAGAGACCGATCACCCGGTGGCCCGCCTCGATCGCCAGGGCGGCGGCGGTGGCCGAATCCAGCCCGCCGGAGAGCAGGGCGATGGCCAGCGGCGCGGGTGGGGGGGGCGTGGCAGGGGAGCGCGTGATGGGGCGGGCGGGAACAGGGTGTCCCCATTGTGGAAGCGGCCGCAGGGGCTGGAGGATGCCATCGTGATCGGATGAGGATCCCCATGGCCCACGCCCTGCGCCGCGCCAGCCTGGCGGCGGCCACCGCCAGCTTCATCGTCACCTTGCCGTCCCTGCTCGCGGGACTGGGGGCTCCGGCCCGGGCCATCCCCCGGCTGGACCTGACGCCTTACCCCAAGCCCACCGCCGCCCAGACCCGCTGGGTGATCCAGCTGCCCGGGGTGCTGCCGCCCACCGCCGATCCGCGCCTCTCCCCCCACCCGAGCGACTGGCGGGTGCAGCTGATCGCCGGCCGGGAGGTGGAGGCCGACTGCAACCAGCGGGCCTTCCGCGGCCGCTTCCGCGCCAGCAAGCTGAAGGGCCTGGGCGTCAGCGTCTACACGGTGAGCGATGTGGGGCCGATGGTGTCGACCCTGATGGCCTGCCCCCCCGGCCAGGCGACACGCAAGGTGTTCGTGCCCATGGGCAGCAAGCCCTTCGTGGTGCCCTACGACGCCAGCCGGCCGATTGTGGTGTTCACCCCGAAGGATCTGCAGCTGCGTTGGCGGCTCTGGAAGGCGGAGAAGGTGCAGCAGCCGGCCCAGGCCCTCTGAGACTTCAGCGCACCCCCAGCCACTTGTGGCTCTGCAGGCTGAGCCGCCAGGCGGGGTTGCGACGCACGTAGGCCACCGCCAGCTCCTGGGCGGCCGACTCGTCCCAGGCGGGCTGGATCAGGAGTTCGGGGCCGGGAGCGCCTGGCGGGCGCAGGCGCCCCGCTTCGGCGACCATGGTTTCGGCGAAGGCCAGATCGGCCGCGGAGGTCACCACCACCTTGAGCTCGTCGCAGCGAGCCAGGACTGCGGCAGCCGGGGGGCGGTGGGGCTTGGGCGAGAGGGTGATCCAGTCGAAGCGGCCGCTGAGCTCCCCCACGCCACTGGTTTCCAGGTGCAGCGGCAGGCCGACGGAAGCCAGGGCGGCACAGAGGCCGTCGAGGGGTTGCTGCAGGGGCTCACCGCCGGTGATGACCACGAAGGCGGCACCGGCCGCAGCGGCGGCGGTGGCCTCTGCGGCCAGTTCGCCCAGGGGGCGCCGCGGATGGGCCGCCTCCGGCCAGGAGTGCTTGGTATCGCACCAGGGGCAGCCCACATCGCAGCCCGCCAGGCGGATGAAGAAGGCGCTGCGGCCGGCATGGAGACCCTCTCCCTGCAGGGAGTGGAAGGTTTCCACCACCGCGGGGCCGTCAGCCGTAGACGGGGCTGGTGACACGGTCCACGGCCTCGCTGGGGGAACCGGGAAGGCGCTGCTGGGCCGCCTCGATCAGCCCCCGGAACAGGGGATGGGGCTTGCCGGGACGGGAGAGGAATTCCGGGTGGTACTGGCAGGCGGTGAAGAAGGGGTGATCCTTCAACTCGATCAGCTCCACCAGGCGGCCATCAGGGGAGGTGCCGCTGATCTCGTAGCCCGATTCCAGGAACAGGGAGCGGTAGGCGTTGTTGAACTCGTAGCGGTGGCGGTGGCGCTCGTAGACCACCTCCTCGCCGTAGAGGCGCTGGGCCATGGTGCCCGCCGTGAGCCGGCAGGGGTAGACCCCCAACCGCATGGTGCCGCCGAGATCCACCACGTCCTGCTGTTCGGGCAGCAGGTGGATGACGGGGTGCGGGGTGGCGCGGTCGAGTTCGGCGCTGGTGGCCCCCTCGAGGCCGGCCTGGTGGCGGGCCCACTCGATCACGGCGCACTGCATCCCGAGGCAAAGCCCCAGGAACGGCACCCGCTGCTCCCGGGCCCAGCGGATCGCCGCCACCTTGCCGTCGACACCGCGGTGGCCGAAGCCGCCGGGCACCACCACCGCATCCATGCCCCGCAGCAGGGCATCGGCACCCTGGCTCTCGATCTGCTCGGCGCAGACCCAGTGGAGATCGAGGGAGGCGTCCCGCTCCAGGCAGGCATGGCGCAGGGCCTCCACCACCGAAAGGTAGGCATCGTTGAGCTGCACGTACTTGCCCACCAGGGCCACCTTCACGGCGGGGCCGGGGTGGCGCAGCTTCTCCACCAGCTCCGCCCAGCGCGCCATGTCGCTCTCGTGGTCGACCAGGGAGAGGACGTCGAGCACCTGGCGGCAGAGGCCCTCGCTCTCCATCGCCAGGGGCACCGCGTAGATGCTGTCGGCATCGAGGGCCTGGATCACGGCCCCGGCCGGCACGCCGCAGAAGCCGCCGATCTTGGCTTTGAGGTCGGTGCTGATGGGCCGGTCGCTGCGGCAGACGAGCACGTTGGGCTGGATACCGATGGAGCGCAGCTCCTTCACCGAGTGCTGGGTGGGCTTGGTCTTGAGTTCGCCGGAGGTGCCGATGTAGGGCAGCAGGGTGACATGCACGTAGGCCAGGTCGTGGCGGCCCACCTCACCCCGGAATTCGCGGATGGCCTCGAGGAACGGCAGTGATTCGATGTCGCCCACCGTGCCGCCGATCTCGGTGATCACCACATCGGCGCCGCTGTTGGCCGCCACCCGGTGGATGCGCTCGCGGATCTCACCGGTGATGTGGGGAATCACCTGGACGGTGCCGCCGTTGTAATCGCCGCGGCGCTCCTTGTTGATGACCGCCTGGTAAATCGAGCCGGTGGTCACGCTGTTGAGGCGCGACATCGCCGTGTCGGTGAAGCGCTCGTAGTGGCCGAGGTCCAGGTCGGTCTCGGCGCCGTCCTCTGTGACGAACACCTCACCGTGCTGGTAGGGGCTCATCGTGCCCGGATCCACGTTGAGGTAGGGATCCAGCTTCAGGATCGAGACGCTGTAGCCGCGCGATTTGAGCAGCCGCCCGAGGCTGGCCGCCACGATGCCCTTGCCGATGCTGGACACCACCCCGCCGGTGACGAAGACGAACTTCGCGGCATGGCCCCGCGGGGCGGACGGTGCGGACATCGGGGGCTGCGCTGATTCCCCAATCTACCGACCCCTTCCAGATCCCAGCAGCCACCCGCCCCCTCCAAGCTCCCGTCCCCAGCCTCCTGGGGGGAGCCTGAGGGGACTGGCCGAAGCCGGGCGTTGCCCGCTGAGCGGGCGCGGCCCGGCGCAGGCCAGAGCACTCAGGCTCAACCCTCCAGGAGGCTCCTCAACATCCAGGCGGTCTTCTCGTGAATCTGCAGCCGCTGGGTGAGCAGGTCGGCGGTGGGCTGGTCGTTGGCCTCATCGGCCTGGGTGAACACCGTGCGGATCGTGCGGGCTACGGCTTCATGGCCCTGCACCAGTTCACGCACCATGGCCAGGGCGGCGGGCACCCCCTCGGCCTCGGGAACCGAAGAAAGGCCGGCGTAGATGGAGCCGCCATAGGGGGCGGGGAAGCCAAGGGCGCGGATGCGCTCGGCGATCAGGTCAAGGGCGGTCCAGAGCTCCGTGTACTGGTCCATGAACATCAGATGGAGCGTGTTGAACATCGGCCCGGTGACGTTCCAGTGGAAGCCGTGGGTCTTGGCGTACAGAACGGTGCTGTCGGCCAGGACACGGCCGAGGCCCTCGGCGATCTGCTGACGCTGATCCGCCGGAATGCCGATGTCGATGGCGGGGGCGGTGACGGCCATGGCGGGGGAGGACAGGAGGGTCTGAAGGGAAGGTACCGAGAATTCCGGCGATCGTGCTGATCGCGCCGTGGGCATGGCTGCTAACCCCCTGCCTGAGGAGAGGGAACCTGAAACCCCCGGATCCGAGCGGGTGAGTCGGCAGAACGTGAGGCAGAACGCCCTGCGGTGCAGTCTGACCACCGCGTCGCTCTCCTTCAAATCCAATGCATCTGCCACGGTTTTGTACCATCGCCGCCATGCGCCTCCCCTGCATGGTCCGCGGCTGATCAGGAGGCCCGGACAGCGTCGAAGTTCATCCCAAAAATGAAGATTTATTTGCAGAACTCAAATGGATCAATTTCTTGCGTCTGATCTGCATCTGATTGAAGCAAAGACGACATAAAAGCCAGTCCCGGCATCTTCCTTGGTTTTGACTTTTGGGGTTCTTGATTTCTCGCACTTAGTGGACATCACTGGCCTTAGGTCTACATACTGTCGTCGCCTGAGTGCCCTCGCCTCTCGAAGGGGGTCGGCGTTTTCCTGCTTACCCCTGCTGCTCTCCGTCCATGCGGCGAGCTGCCTGTTTGTACCGACGCCCCTTTTGGCCATTCCTCTGCGCACGACAGCGCCGGGGCGGTCATCGCCGTCCACCCCCACCCCATCGACGGGCGGCCCCCGTCGCCCCGGCACCTTCCAGTCATCCAAGGACAACGGGACTGCCGGCAACACCAGCCACGGCCCACGGCGCCCGGGAGCCATGTTCTCCACGCCGACATCAAGCCCCGCTGGAGTTTCCAGGAATGCCCCCATGCCCTGACGGGGGCGTCCGGTCGATTCCCGTTCGCTACTCCTCCTCCACCCAGGTGCTGGCCACGTGCAGCTCCTCCAGCTGCTTCGGCGCCACATCGGCCGGGGCCTGGGTCATCAGGCAGCGGGCCTGCTGGGTCTTGGGGAAGGCGATCGTGTCGCGGATCGATTCCTCGCCCGCCAGCAGCATCACCAGCCGGTCCATGCCAAAGGCGATGCCGCCGTGGGGCGGGGCGCCCATGTCGAGGGCCTCCATCAGGAAGCCGAACTGGCGCTCGGCCTCCTCCAGGGGCAGGCCGATGGTCTGCAGCACCTGGCGCTGCAGGGCGGAATCGTGGATGCGCAGGGAGCCGCCGCCCAGCTCCAGGCCGTTGAGCACCAGGTCGTAGGCCTGGGCACGGGCCGCAGGCAGGGTCGTGGCCCACTGGCTGGGATCACTGCCGAGATCCTCGGCGTTGGGGGCGCAGAACGGGTGGTGCAGGGCTTCAAGCCGGTTCTCGCCGGCGTTGAACTCGAACATCGGGAAATCCACCACCCAGAGGAAGTTCCACTGGTCGTTGTCCCGCTCGGCCGGCACCAGCCCGAGCTCGCGGGCCAGGTACTGGCGCACCCGGTCGAGGGCCTTGTGGACCGTGGCGGTGTCGCCGGCACCGAACAGCAGCAGGGTGCCTTCGCTGGCGCCGGTGCGCTCCAGCAGTTCCGCCTTCGTCTCGGCAGAGAGGTTGTCCTTGATGGCGCCGATCGTGTCGATCTCGCCGCCGGCCCGCACCCGGATGAAGGCCAGACCGCCGGCTCCCGCCTTCTGGGCCTCGCTGAACACATCACCACCGGGCTTGATGCGCACGTTGCTGACGGCCTCGTTGCCGCCGGCCACGGCGATGCACTTCACCGAGCCCCCGGCCGCCACCGCGCCGGAGAACACCTTGAAGCCCATGCCGGCCACCAGGTCGCTCACGTCGGTGAGCTCCATGCCGTAGCGGGTGTCGGGCCGGTCGGTGCCGTAGCGCGCCATCGCCTCGTGCCAGGTGAGGCGCGGGAACGGCCGCGGCAGCTCGATGCCCTTCACCTGTTTCCAGATCGCGGCGATCAGGCCCTCGTTGAGCGCCAGGATCTGCTCCTGGTCCATGAAGCTCATCTCCATGTCCAGCTGGGTGAACTCCGGCTGGCGGTCGGCCCGCAGGTCCTCGTCGCGGAAGCAGCGGGCCACCTGGTAGTACCGCTCCAGGCCGCCCACCATCAGCAGCTGCTTGAACAGCTGGGGCGACTGGGGCAGGGCGAACCATTCCCCACCGCAGACCCGGCTGGGCACCAGGTAGTCGCGGGCGCCCTCGGGGGTGGAGCGGGTGAGCACCGGGGTTTCCACCTCGATGAAGCCCTCGCCCTCCAGGTAGCCCCGGGCGGCCCGCACGGTGGCGTGGCGCAGGCGCAGGTTGCGGGCCATGCGCTCACGGCGCAGGTCGAGGTAGCGGTGGCGCAGGCGCAATTCCTCGCGGGTGTTCTCCTCGTCGTGCACCGACCCCGGGCCGGGCCGGTTGCCGAGCCCCTCGTTGAGCACCGTGATGCCGCTCGCCAGCACCTCGATGGCTCCGGTGGCCAGCCGTTCATTGAGGGACGCGGCCGGCCGGGCCCGCACCTTGCCCTCCACCCGCAGCACGGTCTCGTTGCGCAGCCGCTCGGCCACGGCGAAGGCGGCGGGGGCCAGATCGGGATCCACCGTGATCTGCACGGTGCCCGTGCGGTCGCGCAGGTCGATGAAGATCACCCCGCCGTGGTCACGGCGCCGGTCGACCCAGCCGCACAGCTGAGCCTGCTGGCCGATGGCGTCGTTGCGCAGATCGCCGCACCCGTGGCTGCGCATGGGGAAGAACACATCAATCCGCGAGTTTCCCACAGGGCGCCCGCGGCACGGGCGTCTTCAGCCACGCCGATAAAAGGGGCGCCGCACCACCACCGCCGGCTCGGCCCGGCCGCGGATCTCCACCGCCAGCTCGGTGCCGGGTTTCGCCGCCGCAGCGGGCACATAGGCCAGGGCCACCGCTTCCCCCAGGGTGGGGGACCAGGTGCCGCTGGTGACCTCGCCCAGGGGCTCACCATCGAGGAGCACCGGGTAGCCGTGGCGGGCGATGGCCCGGCCCTGCAGCTTCAGCCCCACCAGCTTGCGGCCCACCCCCTCGGCGGTCTGGCGCTCCAGGGCAGCGCGGCCGATGAAGTCCGCCGGCATCTCCAGGTGCACCAGCCAACCCAGGCCGGCCTCCAGGGGGGTGGTGGCCGCGTCCATCTCGTTGCCGTAGAGGTGCATCGCCGCCTCCAGCCGCAGGGTGTCGCGGGCGCCGAGGCCGCAGGGGGTGACGCCTTCGGCAAGCAGCCGCTGCCACAGCGCCACGCCGGCCTGGCGGCCCAGCAGCAGCTCGAAGCCGTCCTCGCCGGTGTAACCCGTGCGGCCCACGAACACCGGCGCCCCGTCGATGGCCAGCTCCCGGTGGCCGAAGCGGGGCAGTCCAGCCAGGCTCGTGCCCGCCAGGGCCTCGAGGCGGGCGGGCGCCTCCGGGCCCTGCAGGGCCAGCAGCACCCCATCGCCCTTGCGGTCGGTGATGACGATCCCCTCGGGTTCCAGCTGGCTGGCGATCCAGGCCGTGTCGGCCTCGGCGCAGGCGGCGTTGATCACCAGCACCACTTCATCCCGCTCCCCCTCGGGGCCAGCGACGCGACCGCGGTCGTAGACGATCAGGTCGTCCAGGATGCCGCCGGCCTCGTTGAGCAGGACGGTGTAGCAGGCCTCGCCGGGACCGATGCGGAACAGGTCGGTGGGGACCAGGCGCTGCAGAGCATCCTTGGTGCCCTGCCCGCGCAGGGTGAGCACGCCCATGTGGGAGATGTCGAAGACACCGCAGTGCTGCCGCACGGCGTTGTGCTCCTGCACCAGGCCGGAGAACTGGATCGCCATCTGCCACCCAGCAAAGGGCACCATGCGGGCACCGGCGGCGACGGCCGCGGCGTCCAGGGGGGTGCGGCGCAGGGAGCTGGAATCCATGGATGGCGGCCGGCCGGCCATGGGGTCGCCGGTGCCCGGTGGGGCGATCCTATGGAGCGGCGGCGGCCAATACCGAAGAAAGCCTGTCATTCGGCTTTCACCCCTATCACACTGGCGAAGAACTGCGTACTTTGATTAGCCCACTAGGTCAAGAGGATGGGCAACCGTCCCAACTGTCGCAGCTGTCGCCACTGCACCCCCCCTGCCGGGGTGGAGATGGGATGGTGCCAACTGCGTCAGCTGCCCATCCATCCCGATCTGGTGGCCGACCTCTGGTGCCATCACTGGACGGCACGACCGCCCCGGCTGCCGGTGGTGTCCCCTGACGGCCTGCTGAAGCCGGGGAGCGTTCCGGTGGGCAGCCAGCAGCTCAGCCTGGCCACCGGCCTCTCCTGACGGCACCAGGAGGGTCAAAAGTGTGACGAGTCATACCTTTCTGACGTTCTTCCCCCGTTTCTCCCCTCCTTCTCCTAGCGAAGTGCATCGTTTGGCCCTAGGAAGGCTCTACACGTCCACCCCCACCACGGAGGTCCCCGGAATTGATC
The DNA here is from genome assembly GCA_943370335.1 of Bordetella parapertussis. Taxonomy (GTDB): domain Bacteria; phylum Cyanobacteriota; class Cyanobacteriia; order PCC-6307; family Cyanobiaceae; genus Cyanobium. The sequence goes on from CALRQM020000001.1 coordinate 28,928, forward strand.
AAAACCGCCACATCCCCATCACCCATCGACCTGATGGCCGTTCATGTGGATTGTGAAACCTTCACCCTTCCCACCGGAGCCAACGTCTTCTCCCGCGGCGCCAGCGCCAACGCCATCTACGCCGTCCGGCGCGGCATCGTCGAGCTGGTGGGCGAGCAGGGCGAAAAAACCTGCTTCCGCCCCGGTGAGCTGTTCAGCTACCAGGACATCACCTGGCGGGAGCTGAGGCACCGCAGCGACGCCTTTGCCCGAACGCCGGTGGAAGTGCTGCGGCTGGATCGGCTCCGCTTCCTCAACCTGCTGCACAACCACCCCACCTTGGCCGTGCAGCTGATCGGACAGCAGCACAACCGCCTGCGGGAGCAGCGCGCCAGCGGCACCTGCTGCTACTGAGCGCCTAGCAACAGCAGCAGGCTGCGGGTCACCTTGGCGGCCAGCACGGCGCTGACGCCGCTGGGGTCGAGCTGGGGGGCCAGCTCCACCACGTCGGCGGCCACCAGCCGGTGGTGGCGCAGCTCCTCCACCAGTTCGGCGAACTGGGGCCAGTGGAAGCCGCCGGGCTCCGGGGTGCCCGTGCCCGGCAGCACGGCCGGGTCGAACCAGTCGAGGTCGACGGTGAGGTAGAGGGGCCGGCCCCGCAGGGGGGCGAGCGCCTCGGCCATCGCGGCGATCGGCACCAGCCGGCCGCTGCTGCGCAGCTCCTGGAACTCCTCGCTGGTGCCGCTGCGGATGGCGATCTGGCGCAGCTCGCCGCTGGGCAGCACCTCCAGGCAGCGGCGCATGGCACAGGCATGGCTGTGGCGGGCCCCGAGCCAGCTCTGGCGCAGGTCGGCATGGGCATCGAGCTGCACCAGCACCAGATCAGGGTGGCGCTGCGCCACCGCCGCCACGGCTCCGCTGCTGATCGAGTGCTCACCGCCCAGCATCAGGGGCGCCAGACCCAACGCCAGCACCGCTTCGGTGGCCTGGCGCACCGCCGCCACCACCGGCTCTGGGGCGCCGAAGGGGATCGCCACGGCTCCCAGGTCGGCAAAGGCCAGATCTTCGAGATCCAGCTCGAGCTGGGGGTCGTAGCTCTCCAGGCCGCTGCTCACCTCCCGGATCGCCGCCGGACCGAAGCGGGCGCCGGGGCGGAAGGAGGTGGTGCCGTCGTAGGGAACGCCGAACAGGCCCACGGCACAGCCCGCCGGCTCGCGGCGGGCGCCCATGTAGATCGCCCCTTCGGTGTCGAACAGCTCCGGGTTCATGGCTGGGCCGCGGCGTCGGCCAGCGCGCGCTCCACGAAGGCCGGCACCGCCTCGAAGGCTCCCCGCTGCCAGCGCGGCGAGCAGATGCTGCAGCCCGGCGCCACCGCCGCGGCGCGCTCCACCAGGGGCTCCCGGTAGCGGGGGCCATCGGGGCAGGCGAAGGTCCAGCTCCACCAGCCGCTGGGGTACATGGGCACCCAGCCGTACATCGGATCGGCATGGCCGAACACCTCGCGCAGCAGGAGAACGGTGTCGATGTGCACCTGGCGGAAGGCCTCGGGGGACTCGCTCTGGGTGGCGAACACACCGCCGGGGCGCAGCAGGCGGCGGCAGTGCTGGAAGAAGCTGCGGTTGAACAGGCCCTCGGCAGGCCCAGCGGGATCGGAGCCATCCACCAGCACCACGTCGTAGCTGGCGTCGGGGGCGGCGGCGGCCCAGGCAATGCCGTCGCCGACGGTGAGGTGGAAGCGGGGGTCGCTCCAGGCGGCGCCACCGAGGCTGGGCAAGTGCTTGCGGGAGAGCTCCACCACCAGGCCGTCGATCTCCACCATGTCGAGGTGGGCGACGCCGGGGTGGCGCAGGCACTCGCGGGCGGTGCCGCCGTCGCCGCCCCCGATCACCAGCACCCGCTCGATCGAGGCGGCGGCGCAGAGGGCCGGATGCACCAGCGGTTCGTGGTAGTGCCGCTCCTGCCGTTCCGCCGTCATCCAGCAGCCGTCGAGCAGCAGGCCCTTGCCGTAGGTCTGGCTGTCAATGATCGTGATGCGCTGGTAGGGGCTGGCGTGCTCCTCCACCACGGTGGCGGCCAGGCCGTAGCGCACCCCGCCCAGCTCCTCGTCCACCCAGGCGCCGGTAGGGAGGGGTTCGGCCGGTGGCTGTTGCGGTCCCATGCGGTTGGCTCGTGGCTTTCCAGCTAAACCTTCGGCAGGACCCCTTGTCACGGCGCCATGGCACATTCCAGACGCCACCTGTTGCAGCTCCTTGGCCTGGCGGGCGCTGGACTGGCCCTGAACACCCTGCGGCCGGCGGCGGCCGCCGCCGCGGACGGCAGCCTGTCGGAACGGCTGTCGGTGTGCCGACCCGACGGTGACCCCCTGCAGGAGCTGCTGCGCCGCAACCGCGACTTCTCCCGCACCTGGCAGGCCGCCGAGCGCAGCGACGATCCCCAGGGCCGGGCCACCCTGCTGCACGAAACCTGGCCCCTGCACTGCCAGGTGCGGCCCGATGCCCTCGCCGCCGGCCAGCGGCCCTGGGCCTCGGTGCTCTGTTGCGCCGATTCGCGGGTGGCGCCGGAGTGGATCTTCGCCTGCGGCGCCGGGGAGCTGTTCGAGGTGCGCAGCGCCGGCAACACGGCCTTCGATGCGGGTGTGGCCTCGCTGGAGTACGCCGTGGCGGAGCTGGCGATGCCCCTGATCCTGGTCATGGGCCACAGCGGCTGCGGTGCGGTGACCGCCGCCATGGCCAGCGCCCCGCTCACGCCCCTGCTGGAGGAGCTGGTGGCCCCGATCCGGGCCAGCCTGAAGCCGGGGGCGGACCTGGCCCAGGCGGTGCGCCGCAACGCCGCCGCGGCCGCCGCCGAGCTGCCGAAGCGCAGTGCCCTGTTGCGCGAGGCCGTGGCGGACGGGCGCCTGCGCATCCAGGCCGCCTACTTCGACATCGGCAGCGGCGAAGTGAGCCTGGTGTGAGCGGCGATCTGCCCCTGGGCAATGGCCTGGTGATCCCGGCGGCCGAGCTGGGGTGGAGGTTCTCGCGCGCCTCCGGGCCCGGGGGGCAGGGGGTGAACACCACCGACTCGCGGGTGGAGCTGGTGTACGACCTGGCCGCCAGCGGCGCCCTGCCGCCGACCCTGCGGGAGCGGGCCCTGCGGCGGCTGGCCGCCCGGCTCACGCCGGCCGGCCTGGTGATCGTGGCGGCGGAGCACCGCTCCCAGTGGCAGAACCGTCAGGCGGCCCAGAAGCGCCTGGTGGAGCTGATCCAGGCGGCGATCGCGCCACCGCCACCCCCCCGCCGTCCGACCAAGCCCAGCCGCGGCTCGGTGGAGCGCCGGCTGAAGGCCAAGCGGCAGCGGGGATCGATCAAGAACCACCGGCGGCAGGGTCCGCCGGAGGAGGGGTAGGGGCCAGCCCCCCCTCGGCGCGGATCTGGGCCTTGGCGGCCTGCCAGTGGCCCTCCAGTTCCGCGAGGCCGCGGCCACCGAGGTCGCCGCCCAGGGAAGCCTCCACCCGGGAGAAGCGGTCGAGGAAGCGGCGGTTGGTGCCCGCCAGGCCCTCCTCCGGGTCGAGGCCGCACCAGCGGGCCACGTTCACCAGGGTGAAGAGCACGTCGCCCAGTTCCTCCTGGGCATGGGCCCGGTCGCCGCTGGCCACGGCCTCCCGTAGTTCGTCCATCTCCTCCTGCACCTTGGCCCACACCCCCTCGATGGCGTCCCACTCGAAGCCGGCGGCGGCGGCCTGACGCGAGATGGTCATGGCGCCGGCCAGGGCCGGCTGGCCGCGCACCTTCTGGGCCAGCCGGTCGCTGAGGGGGCTGGCGCTGGCTGGCTCCTGGCGTTCCGCGGCCTTGATCGCCTCCCAGCTGCGGCGCACCGCCTCGGGGTCGTCGGCCCGCTCGGCCGCAGGATCGAACACATGCGGGTGGCGGCGCACCAGCTTGTTCGTGATCGCAGCGGCGACGGCGGCCAGATCGAAGCGTCCCGTTTCGCTGGCGATGCGGGCGTGCAGGACCACCTGCAGCAGCAGGTCGCCCAGCTCCTCGGCCAGGTGCTCGTCGTCGCCCCGGCAGATCGCGTCGGCCACCTCATGGGCCTCCTCCAGCACGTAGGGGATCAGGGTGCTGTGGGTCTGGGCCAGGTCCCAGGGGCAGCCGCCCTGGGGATCCCGCAGCCGGGCCACGACCGCCACCAGCTCGCCGAGGGACTCCAGGCTCGCCCCATCGGCATCAGAAGCGGAAAGCGGCCGGGAACCGGACATCACAGGGAAGGAGAACCACACCAACCATCCTTGGCGATGGGAATCAGGCCATGGGTGAGTTCTGGCGCAGGGTTGGCAGCGGCGCGGTGCCCCTTCACCTAAAACTGCTGCAATCCCCTTTCCAGCTGATGGATCTGCTGCCCACCTTGCTGATGGACGTCGGCAGCCACCAGGTTGAAGTAACGGAAACCCTGATCGGGGTTGGCCGTTTTCTCGTGATTTTCGTGGCCGCCCGCTTCATGGCGGAGCTGATGGTGCGCCTGCAGCTGCCCACCATCCTCGGCGAACTGGTGGCCGGCGTGATCATCGGTGCGTCCGGCCTGCATCTGGTGGTGCCCCCCGAGACCCAGGCCCAGCTGAGCGGCGCCCTGCTCGGGCTGGTCAGCTCCCTGGGCGGAGTGACGCCGGACGCCGTCACCTCCCTCTACGCCGAAACGTTTTCCAGCCTCCAGGCGGTCGCCGAGATCGGCCTCTTCTCCCTGCTCTTCCTGACGGGCCTCGAAAGCGAGCTGGATGAACTGGTGGCCGTGGGCATCCAGGCGGGCACCGTCGCCTTCACCGGCGTGGTGCTGCCCTTCGCCGCCGGCACCGCCGGCCTCTACTACCTCTTCCACGTGCCGTTCATCCCGGCCGTCTTCGCCGGCGCCGCCATGACGGCCACCTCGATCGGCATCACGGCAAGTGTGTTCGGCGAGCTGCAGTGGCTGAAGCGCAAGGAGGGCCAGATCGTCATCGGCGCCGCCGTGCTCGATGACATCCTCGGCATCGTCATCCTGGCGGTGGTGGTCTCCCTGGCCGGGGGCGGTTCCTTCACCCTGGGGCCAGTGCTGAAGCTGTGTGCCGCTGCGGTCATCTTCGTGGCCGTCGCCCTGGTGCTCAGCCGCTATGCCGCCCCCGGCTTCGACTGGGTGGTGGACCGTCTCAAGGCCCCCGGCGATGTGGCGGTGGCCAGCTTCGTGGTGCTCACCCTCTGCTGCTTCGCCGCCCAGGCGATCGGCCTGGAGGCCGCCCTGGGGGCGTTCGCCGCCGGCCTCATCCTCAGTGCCTCCAAGCACACCCACGCCATCGAAACCACGGTCAAACCCCTGGTGGCCCTGTTCGCCACGGTGTTCTTCGTGCTGATCGGCACCGGCATGGACCTCTCGGTGCTCAACCCCTTCGATCCCGCCAACCGCGAAGGGCTGGTGGTGGCCCTGTTCCTGCTGGTGGTGGCCGTGGCCGGCAAGGTGGCGGCGGGGTGGACCTACACCAGCAAGGACCCCACCCACCGCCTGGTGGTGGGCCTGGGGATGATGCCCCGCGGGGAAGTGGGCCTGATCTTCCTCGGCCTGGGCACCCAGGCCGGCATCCTCACCCCGGCCCTCGAAGCCGCCATCCTGTTGATGGTGATCGGCACCACCTTCCTGGCCCCGGTTCTGCTGCGGCTGGTGATCGGTGGTCAGAAGGAGGCGGCCGCTCAGCCCAGCTGAGCTCCCTCCCCGCCCATCCGCTTCGCCGCCCCGCCGGTACCCCCTGCATCCATTCCCCCCATCCATGGGCGTCGCCGATCTGACCGGCTCCACCACCACCCTGGCCCCACCGTTCCCGGCCCTGCGCCGCAGCCGGCTCGACACCCTGCAGGTGAACCTGGGCTACCGCTGCAACCAGAGCTGCAGCCACTGCCATGTGAACGCCGGCCCCAGCCGCACCGAGATGATGGGGAACGACACCATCGCCCTGGTGCCTGAGGTGCTGCGGGCGCGGGACATCGCCTGCCTCGATCTCACCGGCGGCGCCCCGGAGCTGCACCCGGGCTTCCGCGACCTGGTGCGCCAGGCCCGGGGGCTGGGCGTGGCCGTGATCGACCGCTGCAACCTCACGATCCTGAGTGAGCCCGGCCAGGAGGACCTGGCCGCCTTCCTGGCCCAGCAGGGGGTGAAGGTGGTGGCTTCCCTGCCCTGCTACCTGGCCGACAACGTCGACCGGCAGCGGGGTGATGGCGTGTTCGAGCGCAGCCTGGCGGGCCTGCGCCAGCTGAACGCCCTCGGCTACGGCGAGGCGGACTCAGGCCTGGAGCTGGATCTGGTGTACAACCCCCAGGGCCCCAGCCTGCCGCCCCCCCAGGCCGCCCTCGAGGCCGACTACCGGCGCCAGCTGGCCGATCGCTACGGGCTGCGCTTCAACCGCCTGTTCACGATCACCAACATGCCCATCCAGCGCTTCGCGGCGGTGCTGCGCCAGCAGGGGCAGCTGGAGAGCTACATGACGCTGCTGCGCCAGCACCACAACCCGGCCAACCTGGATCAGGTGATGTGCCGCTCCACGCTCAGCGTCGACTGGCAGGGTGATCTCTACGACTGCGACTTCAACCAGATGCTCGACCTGCCGGCCGGCAGCGGCCTCCCCCGGGCCCACCTGCGCCAGCTGCTGGTTCAGCCCCTCGAGGGCGAGCCGATCGCCGTGGCCGATCACTGCTTCGGCTGCACCGCCGGCGCCGGCTCCAGCTGCGGCGGCGCCCTGAGCTGACGTCCCACCCCCACCGGCCCCCCACCATGACCAGCGCCACCGAACTGCACCGCAGCGTGCAGGAGTACTACGGCTCCACCCTCAACAGCACTGCCGACCTACGCACCAGCGCCTGCTGTGATGCCACCAGCGTGCCGCCGGGTCTTCGGCCGCTGCTGACCCGGATCCACCCCGAGGTGCTGAGCCGCTACTACGGCTGCGGCCTGGTGGTGCCGCCGCTGCTCGACGGCCTGCGGGTGCTCGACCTGGGCTGCGGCAGCGGCCGGGATGTGTACCTGCTGGCCCAGCTGGTGGGGGCCGGCGGCGAGGTGGTGGGCATCGACATGACGCCGGAGCAGCTGGAGGTGGCCCGGCGCCATAGCGACCACCACGCCGAGGCGTTCGGCTACGCCAACGTGCGGTTCCTGGAGGGCCGCATCGAGCAGCTCGACCAGCTGCCCCTGGAGCCCGGCAGCTTCGATCTGGTGATCTCCAACTGCGTGGTCAACCTTTCGGCCGACAAGCTGGCGGTGCTCAGCGGGGTGCGGCGGCTGCTGAAGCCCGGCGGTGAGTTCTTCTTCGCCGATGTCTATGCCGACCGGCGCGTGCCCGAGGCCCTGCGCCACGACCCGGTGCTGCACGGCGAATGCCTCAGCGGCGCCCTCTACTGGAACGACTTCCTGCGGCTGGCGCGGCGCGCTGGCTTCGCCGATCCGCGCCTGGTGGACGACCGGCCCCTGGAGATCACCGACCCGGAGCTGGCCGCACGCACCGGGGCGATCCGCTTCTTCTCCGCCACCTACCGGCTGTTCCAGATCGAGGCGCTGGAGGACGCCTGCGAAGACCACGGCCAGGCGGTGATCTACCGCGGCAGCATCGCCGGCCACCCTGACGCCCTGCCCTTCGACAAGCACCACCCCATCGAGGCCGGCCGGGTGTTTCCGGTCTGCGGCAACACCTTCCGGATGCTGGCGGAGAGCCGGCTGGCGCCCCACTTCGACTTCATCGGTGATTTCAGCCGCCACTACGGCCTGTTCGAGGGCTGCGGCAGCGCCCTCCCCTTCGACGCCACGCCTATCGCCGCTGCCCCCGCAACCGCGCCGGACCCCGCCAGCGGCGGCGGCTCCTGCTGCTGAGACGACGCCCTAGGGCGCGCAAGGGCCGGGGCAGCCGCGGGATCGGATCGCCGTCCTGCAGCAGGTGCAGCCAGCTGCTGGCCTCCAGGCCCACGAAGGCGGCGAGCAGCAGGGGCCGCTGGGAGCCCCAGAGCTCCTGGCCCCGCTGCAGCACCTCGCCAGGCGGCGGGGCGCCCAGGGGGCCAAGGGCAGCGCAGGCGAGCAGCACCAGCAGGGCCAGCCACAGCAGCCGCAGGCTGGTGCCCAGCAGGGGGCTGTGGGAGAGCAGGGAGCGGTGGCTGAGCAGGCGCCGGTAGGGCCACCAGAGCAGCCGCAGGGGGCCCCAGCGGCGGGTGGCGTTGGAGTGGGTGTCGAGATCGGGGGAGAGCCAGAGGCCGCCGAGCAGGAAGGCGCCGGTGGCGACGGCCACCCCCGCCGGCCCCAGGGCCGGCCACCAGAGCAGCCCGAAGGGCAGGGCCAGCCAGCGGGTGGCGCGATCGTGGCGGCGGCCGCTGGCCATGGCCGGTCTCCGGACGCTGCCGGCAACGTACCGGCCGCCGGCCTCCGGCGCCCCTTCCGCCAGAATGCCGCCATCGCCCGATTAGCTCAGTGGTAGAGCGCCTGCCTTACAAGCAGGATGTCGCTGGTTCGAAACCGGCATCGGGCATTAGCCACAACCGATCCAGCACAGGGGTTCTGCGTCTTGGATATGGGGAGCCTCATCAATTGTCTGCTGATGGGATGTCCGCCCATTCCAGGGAATCCGGGTGAGACGGCGACTGGGGAGAGGGAGGCTGCTCCCCCAGTCCGACTCCTGGTGACTCCCTGACTGCCATGTCCGAGTCGACCTGCGATCGAGGCCCAGGCTGGTTGGGCCATGGGAGCGCGTATTGAGCTACAGCGGCGGTGAGGAAGACATGCCGTTCCGCCGCGCTTCTGCCTACACGACAGGCGCCCGGGAACTCAGGGCCGCAGCTCAGGAACCATCGGACTGAGGATCAGCATCTGGCCGCGCCGGGCACTCGGCACCGCCAGCACCAGGGGACCCGTCCCTGCGGGCGTGCCGGCGGGAATGGTCTGGATGAGGTAGAGCCAGGAATTGTCTCCATAGGTCAGCAGCCGCCATACCTGGTCATCACCGGCGCTGGTGAGGTTGGTGGAGCGAACCGCCCGGGCCAGGAGTCGTTCACCGATCAGGACGCTGCCATCCAGCGCCACGTCGGCGATGGGGTCACCGCCATCGTTGATCACCCTCAAATCGGCTCCCAGCACCGTCTCCTGCCGCAGACCAACCAGCGCCACCACCGGCAGGGTGGAGGTGCTGTTGACTGCATCGCGTCGCGCATCCTGCAGTCCCTGGTGGTGGGAGAACCAAAACAGCAACGCAAGCACCCAGCCCACGATCACCAGTTCGTCGATCAGGGAGCCGTAGGCGCGCAGGTATGTTCGATCCATCGCCTCCACCGGCACCAGGCGCTGCCAGAGGTGCATAAGGCGCGGGCTTAGGGCAAAGGCTCTGGAGACGACGCCATAAAAACGATGCAGAAACGCGATCGAAATGAAGCTGAGCAGGGGGATCAGGGCGAGTACCAGGACCGTTCGAACAATGTTCTCCCGACTTCCCAGATAGATCTGCAACGGCACCATCAAAAATGACTGTACCGTGTAATTCTGGGAGGTGACATCTATGCTGAAGTAGCTGAAGTAGGACCAGCGATAGATCCAGCCCGAAAAGAACAGGCAAATAGCGATCAGACCAATAATGCTGGCAAATCCAGCGAGGAATGGTGTCGCCCTGCCCGGTCCCGTTGACTGTGACATGCATCAAAACACCAGAACGGCCCAAGTATGGCTTACATTGGTCTGTTCGACTTGGTGTCAGCAAACTGATGAGGTCCCGTTGCCAGCGTCGCTGCAGTCTCAGCATGTTCGTCTCAGGGGGTTCTGCAGCCCTAGCACTCGTGGCCCTTCAGGCCGCCAGCCTGCCCTGCGCAGCGGCCGAACGGCTCACACTCGTTCTGCCCGGTACGGCCAGCATCCAGCTCCGCAATCGACAGACCGTGTCGGGGGTGAGGCTGCAGGATCTGTCCAGAAATTCGGTGCATTTCGTCAAGGGCTCGAGGCAGTCCCTACCGATGACCTCAGTGGCGGCGATCACGTTTGAAGGCAGGGTGGTAGCACGCCAGAGTCAGGCCACCCGGGTACGCGGCGGGATGTTGCAAGGCTGCCGTTCCTTGCCCGACGTGCAGTTGAGTGCCAAAGGCCTCCGCATCCAGGACGACGGCTCCAGCAGCTCTGTGAATCTGCAGCTGCTATCCCCCGACTGGCGCCGACGCATTCGCCCTGTCGGCCCCGATCGCACCTTGGTGGTCACCGCCCTGCGCTTCGATTCGGCGGGCCAACAGGTGACCATGAGCTATCAGGACTGTCCGGTCGGGATCTGATCCGGCAGCACCATGTCCCAGTTGCGATGCGGGTGCAGTGGTCCTTCCGCATAGGCCTCGGCGGGGTAGGGCGAGTACTCCGGAGCATGGAACTGCTGCACGACTTCATCGGCCACGAAGGCCCCCAAGGGCGTGAGCTCCACTTTCTCATCATCCTCCACGATGAGGCCGTGTTCCTTGAGCCGCTCGAACTTGGCGGGAAACGCCTGATCGAAAGGAACACCGCCGGTCACGGTCTCGAAGTAGGACTTCCAAAGGGCCCGGTTCTTGAGGGGCAGGATGATCGCCCAGCGCATCTGCTCCTCGCGGTTGCGGAGTATGCCGCGGTTCAGCGGCAGCTTTCCTGCCGCGATCATGGCGTAATAGTCGTCGAAGTTCTGGGTGTTCAAGGCGAATCGATCGCGCAGGCTGCTGAAGGCTGTCAGGCCGAAGCCGAGCTGATCCAGAAGACCGCAGCACTGGTTATCGGCATAGTGGGAATAGTGATGCCGCTCCCGCGAAAAGACGCGCCGCAGATTCTCCCGGTAGCCGTGCTCAGCCAGAAGATCGATGGCCATCTGCTTCATCATGATCGTCTCCTCCAGCGTGGGCAGCCGCTCGGGCTTGCCGCTGCAGAGCCCCTTGATCGGCCCCTGATAATCGCCATAGGCTTCGATCTTGAGGCGGTAGAGCTGGATTTCCTCCACATCGAGGGAAACCGCCAGCTCCATCACCTCCATCCAGTTTTCCAGCGTTTCGCCGGGATAACCGAAGATGAATTCGATGTTCACCTGGAAGCCGAGATCGCGGCAGTTCTTCACCGCCTCCAGCGTCTCCTGAATGCCGTGGTGGCGGTTCATCTGCTTGAGCACATGCTCATTCAGCGACTGCACCCCAATCGTCACCCGATCGACGCCATGGGCCCGCATCAGCCGCAGCCGCTCCAGCCCCTCGTCGCCGATCAGGGTGACTGGATCCACGTCGTAGTTGAACTGGCGGCAATCGGAGAGATCGACCCGTTGGGAGAAGAAGGTGAGGAACCGCTCCAGCTGATCCAGGGTCAGATAGGTGGGGGTGCCGCCACCCACCAGCACGGAACGGGCCTTGATCCGCTCGAGGCCGAGCAGCTGCATAGAAAGGTCCATCTCCCGCTCGAGGGCCCCCAGGTAGCGGTCCTTCTCGGCGGAGCGCTCCCCCAGCTGAACCGGATAGTGGCAGAACAGACAACGGGAACGGCAGAACGGGATATGGGCATACACGTCGAACAGGCCATCCTGCGGCGGTGTGTAGGTGGCGAAGAACGTCTCCTCCTCCACCGGCGGATACATCGTGATCGGCGGATAGTGCACCGATGGGAAGAAATCACCACTGCCACAGATCAGGCCGGCCTCCTGCAGACGCCGGTAATCAGCCACCCTGGCCAGGGCACGCTCCACCATGGCCGCCCTGTCCGGGGTCGTCGTCGGGCGTGAATCCGTCACGGTCATCCTCGTTCTCCTGAGATGGGGCTAGGGACGGATTGATCAGTATGGAACGAAAACGTCGTGGGGCATCGAAGCCGCCCCAACGTCATCACAACTAGACGCAATCGATCGGCCGCCCGTTCACCCTGAACATCAACGGGCCGAGCAGAGCAGCACCACCCCGGCCATCGTCACCCCCGTGCCCACGATCGCCCGTCGCGACACCCGCTCCCCCAGCAGCAGCACCGCCAGTGGCAGCACGAACACCGGCTCTGTGGAACTGAGCGTGTTGGCGATCGCCACATCCAGATGCTTCAGGGCCAGCAGCGACAACCAGAAACCGCCGAAGGTGATCACCGCCACCGAAACAGCGAAATCGCGGCACAGGATCGGATCGCGGAACGGCGCGATCCAGCCCCACAGGCGGCCCCGCTCCGTGAGGCCGAAGCCGAGCATGGCGACCGTGCCCGCCGCCATCCGGATCAAGGTGCCCTGCAGGGCGGAGATCCCGGCCAGGCCCTGCTTGGCGATGATCAGCGAGCCCGACAGGCAGACCACCGTGAGCAGGCCGAACACCAGGCCGCGCCTGCCCGTCGCCGGACGGGCGGACGCTCCGTCCCCGTCGCCCTGGGGCTGCCAGAGCACCAGACCCACGCCGAACAGCACCAGGGCGATGCCGCACCAGCTCAGCAGGGTGGGCCGCTCCCCCAGCAACGGGATCGCCAGCAGGGCCGTGAGCACCTGCCCCAACATCATCATGATCACCAGGGCGTGGGCCCCCAGTTGCTTGAGCGCCTCGAAGAAGAAGGTGTCTCCCAGGCCGATGCCCACCACGCCGCTGATCACCAGCAACAGCAGCGGCCCCGGCGCCACCGGCTGCAGCCCCGTCACCAGAACGGCGAGAGACAGCAGGACCACACTCAGGGCCCCCTTGGCCAGGGTCATCGCGGAGGAGGAGAGATCGGTGCCGATGCGCTTGAACAGGATCGATCCGACGGCCCAGGAGGCGGACGACCCCAGGGCCGCCAGGATGCCGATCATGTCGCCGTCCATGGGGGATCCCTGGCTCAGCGGCCCCTGCTCAGCCGAAACGACAGCAGATAGCGCTGGGGGGTGGCCTGGAAGTCATCGACGAGCTCGAATCCGTAGTGCTTCAACTGGGCAATCACCAGCTCCTTGGCGATGTACGGACCGTGGTACGGCGGGTCCTTGCCTTCCACCACGGCGTTATCAACGATCACCAGCCGGCCGTCGGGCTTTAGGGAACTCTTGATGCTCTCCAGAAACGTCTCCCTGGCCGATTCGCGGTACACGATGTAGATGATGTGATAAAGGGAGCACATGAAGGCCAGATCCACCTTCTGGCCGGGGGCGAGCCCGAGAGATTCGTTGTGGTTGTGGACCGTGGTGATGGTGGAGATTCCCTCCTGTTTGGTCAGTCGGTCGATGTAGTCGAGGTGCTGCTTGACCGTATCGATGGCGAACACCCGACCCTTTGGCCCCACCCGGCGGGCGAACTTGAAGCTGTAGTAGCCCGGGCCGCTACCGATGTCGGCGATCGTGGATCCCGGGGTGATGCCGAGCCGCTCCACGATGGCACTGGTCTTCTCCCACTGCTCGCGGCGGGGGTTGCTGAACAGGATGGAGTCCTCAAGGAAAGCGGATCGATTTCTGCCTTTTTCGCTCTCCTGATCAGGAAACTCCTTGAGGTGATACTTACGCTGCAGATACTCCTTCAATACCGCATGATCATTATCGGTGAAGAAGCGGAAATAGCTAGCCACCAGCGGATCCTGCAATCTGGCATTCCGTTCGGCCGTATTCGCCAGGAAGTACTCGCTGAACCATTGCAGGGCCGTGTAATCGCCGCCGTGGTTCTCCTTCGGAATGATCGCGGCGTAGATGCGCTGGGCCGACCGCAACGCGGCAGGATCACCCCCCGTCAGGTAACTCAGCAGCAGGCGCGCCGCCAGGGTGCCCTGCTCGGTGATGCCGAAGGAGTCGATGCTCTCCAGATTGGCCAGGGAGCGCTTGGAGGTGATCCGGATCCAGTCACCGGAGCGATGGGCGGTGGCATCGCTCGTTGCCAACGCGTCGCCCGCCGCGGCCGCCAGGGGCAAGCCGGCGGACAGGGTGAGCGACAGAGCGAGCGCAGCGAGGGGACCGGACCGGATGGGCAGCATCAGGAAAAGGATCAGCACCTGCCGGTCAGGTGGGGAGCAGGGCGGGGCGGGGCCGGGGTTCGAGCACCGCCCTGCGCTGCAGGCCCGCCGCCTCGATCGTGTCCAGGGCGTGCTGAAGACTGACGACGAAGCGTTCGTTGGAATAGATGTTGAACTTCTCCTGGAAGGTTCTGGGGGTGAAATTCACGGTCATCACGTTGGCGCCCGCCTGGAGGCCCAGCAGCTGACCGCCAGGCTGCAGCTTTTCCAGGGCGCTCACGTTGGGGATCAGGGGGGTCTTCAGGGCGATGCGGTAGATCGCCAGGGTGTTGAGGGTCAGCGCCAGGCTGCCGCAGGGGGCCGCCTCGTAGGGCGTCGAGGGATTGGGGATGAAGGGGGAGGCGCTCACGAAGTCGGGCTGGAGGGCGAGGGCCAGCTGGATGTCGTCCACCAGCGTCTCCAGGCTCTGCCCGGGCAGACCGACGATGTTGCCGGTGCCCACCGCGAAGCCCAGGCCCTGCAGGCTGCGGATGCAGTCGAGCCGACGCGCCAGGGGCGTGCGGGCGATCGCCTCGTAAAGAGCCGGATCGGAGGTTTCGAACTTGAGGATGTAGGAGTCGGCGCCCAGGGCCGCGAAGCGTTCGTAGGCCGCCTTCGGCCGCTCCCCCAGACAAAGCAGCACCTGCAGGCCGTAACGCGCCTTGATGGCGGGGATCACCTCCTCCACCATCGCATCGCTACGGGGGTCCTGGCCAGCCTGCAGGAAGGCGATCGGAACGCCATGGGCATGGATGGAGCCCACGATCGCCAGGATCGCCTCGGCATCCATCCGGTAGCGCTCGAGCTCGCCGTTCGGACCGCGCATGGCGCAGTAATCGCAGCTCTTCTGGCAGTGGTTGGAGATCTCGATCACGCCGCGCAGCGTCACCGCCTCCACGCCCGCCGCGGCCCGGGCCTGCCGAGCCCACTCGAACATCAGCTGCTGATCCGCCGCCTCCGCCAGCAGCAGCCGGCTGAGCCCGGTCCGTCCCAGGGTGCCGTCGGCCAGTTGCTGGAGATCGTCAACCAGGGACATGGAAAGCTCGCAGGGGGGCGGACCGCCGTCAGGGGGCGCAGGCGGGAGGATCCAGGCGGATCGGAGTCCCTTCCAGCTGCTTGAGGCTGGCCAGCTGCTCGGCGGTGAGCACACCCCGGGTGCGCTGGCGGCTCTGCTGCAGCAGCGGATCAAGGCTGCTTCGGTTCGCGTTGACCCCGGCGCACTGGGCCACCGGATCGCCACTGCGGGTGCGCACGGCTTTGAAGCTGGTGCCGATGGCCTCCAGCCCCTCCGCCTGCGAGGTGGCCAGCTGGCGCTGCTGCGCCGGGGTGAGGCCCAGGGGGGTGGCCAGGGCGGGGTCGGCCAGGACCGCCACATCCACCTGCATCAGGATCTGCTTGAGCCGCTGCAGCTGCTGGGCGGTGAGGATCTCGGCCACCTGCTGGCGGGCCTCCCGCACCTGCTGATCGAGCCGGGTGCGCTGCGCCGCCAGCTCCTGGCTGCCGGGGGAGGCCCCGCGGGTGCGGCCGCCGGCGCCGGCCCGCAGCTGCTCGGCCAGCTGGCGCAGCTGGCCGGCCTGATCCTGGCTGAGGCTGAGGGCGCTGCGCACCTGATCGCTCTGCAGCAGCTCCAAGGGGTCGGCCCCCGGCTGGGACTCCACGATCATGCGGAACTGCTGCAGCTGGCTGGGCTGCAGGATTTCGGCCACCTTCTGGCGGGCATCCTGCTGGGCCTGCTGCTGCTGGGCCTCATAGCCCCTCACGGCGCCGACACTGGGGGCCGCCCCCGGGCCGCCGCGGGTCCGGGCCACCGACCGCACCCGGGCGCGGGTCTGGTCGTTGAGTTGCCGCAACCGCTCCACCTGGCTGGTCGAAAGGCCGAGGTCCTTCTGGACCTGACCGTTCTGCATCAGCTGCAGGGGGTCGGTACCGGGCTTGGCCGCCCCCGGCAACCGCATCGACACCGGATCCGGGATCTGGCCTTCAGCGGGGGCAGCCGCCGGCGCCGCCTTGGCCGGCAGGGAGAAGAGCACAACTGCCAGGGCGAGGGCGGACTTGATGATGGGTCGATCCATGGGAACGCTCCAGGAGAAGGGCCGGGTGGATCTGCCGTGCAGGCATCGGATCGCGACGACCCGTTTCAGACTATGGGTCTTACGCCGAATCTCACCAGGATCGCCGCTGGCCTTGATACCGAACGCAAGGTTGGCTTGGCCGTGCCTCGGGATCCTCAAAGGCTGCCGCCGGATCGTGAACGGGACCACAGGATCGTGAACAATGTGATCTCCTTGCTTGCCGGGTCCTGCCGGCCCCCCGCAGGATGAAGACAGACCGCTGACGGACCGCCCCCAGCCCCCCGTGGTGATCGCACCGGAGAGGCACCGATGAAGCGACGACACTTTCTGCAGTTCGGAGGCGCCGCACTCACCACCCTGGGGCTTGGCGGCCTGGATCTGGTGACGCAGGGACGGCACTACGGCAGGGTGCTGGCCCAGAGCACTCCCCGCAAGCTGGCCCTGCTGGTGGGGATCAACGACTATCCGGCCACCTCAATGTTCACCCCGCTGCTGGGGTGCGTCACCGATGTGCATCTGCAGCGGGAACTGCTGATCCACCGCTTCGGCTTCCAGCCCAGCGACATCCTGATGCTCACGGATGGGGCCGCGACCCGCGCCGGCATCCTGCAGGCCTTCGACGAGCACCTGGTGCGCCAGGCCCGCCCCGGCGATGTGGTGGTCTTCCACTTCTCGGGCCATGGCTCCCGGGTTTCCGATCCCGACCGGGACAACCCCGATGGGCTCAACAGCACCTTCGTGCCCATCGACAGCCGCCTGCCGGCCGGCTTCCCCGAGCAGGGAGGCACCGTGCTCGACATCACGGGCCACAGCCTGTTCCTGCTGACCCGCTCCATCCCGACCGAATCCTTCACCGCCGTGCTCGACAGCTGCCATTCGGGCGGGGGGACGCGCGGCAATTTCCGCATCCGCTCCAGGGACGGCAACGCCAGGCTTCTGATCTCACCCCAGGAGCAGGCCCTGCAGGCGTCGTTGCTGGCCAGGGTGGGGCTCACTCCAGCCCAGTTCATCCAGCAGCGGCGCCTCGGCATCGGCAATGGCGTGATCGTGGCCGGCTCCCGCCGGGATCAGCTGGCGGCCGACGCCTCCTTCAGCGATGTGGACTGCGGCGTCTTCACCTATCTCCTGACCCAGTACCTCTGGCAGCAGACCCAGGGGGATGCCCTCCAGACCCTGATCCCCACCGTCAGCCGGAGCACGGTGCGTCTCTCCTCCACCCAGCAGGAGCCCGCCTACGAGGTCAAGCCCAACAGTCCCAACGAACGCCAGCCGCTCTATTTCATCAAGGCCCTGCATCAGCCGGCCGAGGGGGTGATCACCAGGGTGCAGGGGCAGCAGCTGGAGCTCTGGCTCGGGGGCATCGATCCCCAGAGCCTGGCGGCCTACAACCCCGGCTCCACCTTCCGCATCGTCGACGACCGGGGCCAGGTCGTCGGCGCGTTGCAGCTGACCAGTCGCCGCGGCCTGACGGCCCAGGCCACCCGCACCGGGGGCCAGGCGCCGCTGCGGGCCGGTCACTTCATCCAGGAACAGGTCCGGACCCTGCCGGACGACGTGACGCTGACGGTCGGCCTCGACCCCTCCCTGGGCCCGGACGCCGCCGCCGCCCAGCTGGCCCTGAGCCAGCTGCCCCGGGTGCGGGCGGTGCCCCTGCTCAAGGGCGAGGTGCAGTACATCCTGGGCCGCCAGGGCGGTGCGATCGGCTGCCTCTCCGCCGGAGGCGAAAGGATTCCCGGCTCCTTCGGGCCGGCGAACGAATCGGTGGCGGCCGCCATCGCCAGACTCAAACCCAAGTTCAAGGCCCTGCTGGCGGCCAGGATCTTCAAGCTCGCCCTCAACACCGACTCCTCCCATCTGGATGTGGTGGTGTCCATGCGTCCCGAGGGCCAGTCCGGCTCCCTGGTGGCCAAGACCTTCCCCACCCGCGGTGTCGGCAAAACCACAGGTGCAGCGCCGAAGCCCGCCGCCGGCGGCGATCCCAACCGCCTGCCGCTGGGAACACCCGTGGCCTTCGAAGTGGCCAACCAGGGGGCAGAGGCCCTCTTCGTCAGCCTGCTGGTCATCGACCCCACCGGGGAGATGACCGTGATCTACCCCAACAACTGGACCGCCAGCGAGGAGGCCACCCGGGTGGCGGCCGGCCGCACGATCCGGATCCCCGATCCGGCCACCGATGGCTTCAAGCTCGTTACCCAGGAACCCCGGGGCATGGTCGAGGTGCTGGTGGTGGCCAGCCTCTCCCCGATCCGGCAGGCTCTCAAGGGCCTCCAGTCGATCGCCTCCCAGACGGGCCAGACCCGGGGCCCGGTGACCCTGGCCGACCCGGTGGGGGTGATCGACGACCTGCTGGCGGACCTCAGCGGCCCCGCGGGCGGCACCCGTGGCGCGCCGGGCACCCGGGGGCTGGCGGCCGTGGCGCGCCGCATCGACACCAACCGGATCGCCACCCTGTCGATGAGCTTCGAGGTGATCTGAATGGAGCGAATCCTTCCATGCGGCGAATGACTGGCATGGTGCTCGCCGCGGCCCTGGTCGCGGCAGGCCCAGGCGGGGTGCTGCTGCCCTGGAGAAGCCTGGCCCAGCCCACCCCTGCGGCCCAGCCGAACGGCGCTGCGCCGCAACGCGACCTGACGAATCGATCGGACCCGGAGGCCCTGTTTCTGGAGGGGCTGAAGCGGTCGATGGCCTCCCAGCTTCCGGCTGCCATTGAGCTCTGGGAGATGGCGCTCCAGGGATACCGGGTCCGGGGGGATCAGGCGGGCGAAGCGCTGACGCTGTCGGAACTCGGCAATGCCCAGTACTGGCTGGAGAACTACGACAAGGCCCTCACGTTCTATGCCCAGGCCCTGGCGATCGAGAAGGCAAGGGGGCAACGCCAGCGCGAAGGGCGACTGCTCTCCCAGATGGGCGACGTGTACTACTACCAGAAGAACTACGCCCTGGCTCGCAAGGTCTATGAGGCCAGTCTGCCCCTGCTTCAGGGACAGAAGGGGGATGGGCAGCGGCTCTGGATGACCCACTTCCGGCTTGGGGATGTCCACTTTGCCGAGAAGCAGGATGTTCTGGCCTTGAAGGACTACCAGCAAGCCCTGGATCAGGCCCGTGCTCTGTCGGATCAGGGGCTGCAGAGAACCACTTCCATCGCCATCGGCCTGACCTACCTGCGTCAGGCCCAGTACGGCCAGGTGATCACGGTGCTCCAGTCAGCGTTGAGCTTGATGCAACCCAGCACCACCGATGCCGGCCAGGAAGATCTTCTGCAGATGATCGGCTTTTCCCATTACTGGCTCAATGACTATGCCCAGGCGATCGACACCTACGAGCGTGGCCTGAGCCTGGCCCGCAGCCACGCCAATGCCCGTACGGAACTGTTGCTCCTCAACGGTCTTGGCGATGCTTACTTCTATGTGGGGAACATCGAAAAGGCACGCGGTTTCTATGATCAGAGCCTTGGCCTGGCCAGCAAACTCGGCGATCAACGTTCGCAGGCCATTGCCCTGATCAATCTCGCGGGCGCGACCTACCAGAGCAACGATCTGCCGATGATGGAGCGCTACTACCGGCAGGGCCTGGATCTGGCCCGCCGCCATCGACTGGCCAATCTGGAGGCCAATGCCCTGTCGGGACTGGGCCGGGCCTACGAGGAGCGCGGCGATCTGACCCGGGCCCAGTCCTCCTACCTGGAGGGGCTGGCGATCTACCGCCGGATCGGCAACAGCTACAACGCCGCCACGATGCACCGGGCCCTGGCAGGCATCGCCCTGCTGCAGAAGAACCATGCCCGGGCGATCGCCCAGTACCGCGAGAGCCTGGCCCTGGCCGAAGCCAGCCAGGAGCTCTACGGCGAAGCCCAGTCCCTGACGGGCCTGGGGATCGCCCTGCACCAGTCGGGCAAGCACGTCGAAGCGGAAGTGGCCCTGCGCCGGGCCATCGACCGCAACGAAGCGATCCGCCACAAGCTGGGCCAGAAGGACGAGCTGAAGGTGGCCCTGTTCGATACCCAGGCCTCCCCCTACATCGCCCTGCAGGCGGTGCTCGTCGCCCAGGGGAAGCCCGAACCCGCCCTTGAGGTGGCCGAACGGGCCCGGGCCCGCGCCTTCGCCGAGCAGCTCCAGTCGCGGCAGATGGCGGCGTCCCCCCAGGCGACACGGCCCCCCACCCTGGCCGACATCCGCCGCGTGGCCAGGGATCAGCAGGCCACGCTGGTGGAGTACGCCGTCGTCGGCCAGCGCCTCTACATCTGGACCGTCTCGCCCCAGGGGACGATCGCGTTCCGCCGCACGCCCCTTCCCGACGGTGGCCTGGGCATGGACCAGATGGTGGTGGCCAGCCGTTCGGCCCTCGGGGTTCGCGGCAGTCGCGGCAGCCTCGGGGTCGTGGCCTCGGCGGCCGGCACCACGCCGCCCCAGCGGCAGCAGCGGCAGGACCAGATGCTGCAGAACCTCCACCGGCAGCTGATCGAACCGATCGCCGACCTGCTGCCCAGCGATCCGGAGGCCCCGGTGATCGTCATCCCCCAGGGCAGCCTGTTCTTCGTGCCGTTCGCGGCGCTGCAGGATCGCCAGGGCCGCCCCCTGATCGAGCGGCACGCCCTGCTCACGGCCCCGGCGATCCAGGTGCTCGATCTGCTGCAGGGCCAGGCCTCCGCTCGCAGTCGCGGCGCCACACCGTCCAACGCCCTGGTGGCGGGCAACCCCACGATGCCGTCGGTGCGGCTCCAGCCGGGGGACCCAGCCCAGCCGCTGCCGCCGCTGCCGGGGGCCGAACAGGAGGCCCGCACCATCGCCGGCCTCTTCCACACCCAGGCCCTGATCGGCCCTGCCGCCACCGAGACGGAGGTGGTACGCCAGTTGCCCCAGGCCCGGTTTGTCCACCTCGCCACCCATGGCCTGCTCGACGACGGCGCCACCTGGGGACTGCCGGGGGCGATCGCCTTGGCCCCCTCCGGCCGCGACGACGGCCTGCTCACAGCGGAGGAGATCCTCGGGCTGCATCTCAACGCCGAGCTGGTCGTCCTCAGCGCCTGCGACACCGGCCGGGGACGCATCACCGGTGATGGCGTCATCGGCCTGTCCCGGTCGCTGCTGACCGCCGGGGCCCGCAACGTGGTGGTATCGCTCTGGGCCGTGCCGGATGCCCCCACCACCGCCCTGATGACGGCGTTCTACCGCGAGCTCGCCACCGGAGCCGGCAAGGCGCAGGCATTGCGCCGCGCCATCCTCAGCCTCCGGCAACAGGAGGCCGATCCGGTCTCCTGGTCGGCTTTCCAGCTGGTTGGACCGGCACGTTAAGAGCGGTGAAATACTGGGTCATTCCGCTTAAGAACCGAGCGCGAGTCACCGGGATCGAGGCCTATCGATCATGCCAAGACTACGTAACCAACGGTTGGTCAGTCACGGACCCTAGTGACTACGATCAGTTGGGAGCAGCCTGGAACACAAGCTGCAGCGGCAAGCTGAAAAGACGCAGTGAAAGTTCACTCACTCATTGATGCTTGGTCGGGAGTCATTGCCGCAGACAGTGGCCCTCAGCCACCACCGTTTCCGCCGCGCTTGGCCTGGATGCGGTCCCTGCTCACTCACCGAGGCTCTGGCAGCCCGCCCTTCGAATCGCTGGCTTCCCTTGATGCTTGCTTCAGGTCCCAGGGGTGGGCGGAAATGCCCTGATCTGGAGAAGCACGGCGGCATGAGGCGGTCTCCCCAGGACAGCGGAAGTTCACGACGCTTCGACACAAGGACTTTGTGTGAGTTTGAGATGACTGCAGCCCCGGTGATGGAAAGCAAAGACCTCCGCCTCACAAGCAGGATGTCGCTGGTTCGAAACCGGCATCGGGCATCGAGGCAGCGACGGAGGCGCAGTCACACCTGTTCACAACTGACCGATGGGCCGTTACACCGGAGGCACCAGCCGTCGTCATGGTGAGAGGACAGCCGCCGGAGCCGCCTCGAAGACCCCCCGCCTCCTGCAGACCGTCCTGCGCCAGCCTCCGACCGCGCCCCAGCCGCGGACGGCACTGCAACGCTGGCGTATGTTCGCGGCCGGTTCGCTGACGCTGTGCCTGGCAGGCGGCGCTTGGCTGACCTGGCAGCAGGGACAGGTCCGCGCCCGGCAAGCCGCCCTGGCCGCCCAGACCGCATCGGTGGAGCGCAGCAACGTGGTCCTCAAAGTGACGGCGGCTGGTTCGATCCGCCCCACCACGCCGGTGAACATCAGCCCCAAGCAACCAGGTCGCGTCACGGCCCTGTTCGTGGATCAGGGGGATCGGGTCAGCGCCGGCCAGGTGCTGGCGCGGATGGACGACAGCAACCTCAGGGGCACGTTGCTGAAGGCCCAGGGAATCCTGGTGGCGGCGGAAGCCAATCTGCAAAAGCTGCGGGCCGGCAACAGGCCCCAGGAGATCGAGGCGGCCCGGCGCAATCTGGAGGCGGCTGAGGCCGATCAGATCGCCGTTCGTTCCACCTTCCTCAGCAACCAGCAGCTGTACGGATCCGGCGCGATCGCTCGGGTCAGCTTCGATGCCAGTCGGTCGGCGTTCCTGGCCAGCGAAGCCCGGGTGCGGTCGCTCCGGGCCCAACTGAATCTCGCCAGCGCCGGCAGCCGCGCCGAGGACATCACCAGTGGAGCCGCCCAGGTGCTTCAGGCGCGGGGGGATCTCGCCACCATCCAGGCCCAGGTCAACGACACCGTGATCCGCGCCCCCTTTGCCGGGGTGATCAGCCAGAAATATGCCGACGTCGGGGCGTTCGTGACACCCACCACCTCGGCCAGTGCCACCAGTTCGGCCACCTCGTCCTCCATCCTGGCCCTGGCCAGCGAACTGGAGGCGGTGGCCAACGTGGCGGAAGTGGACGTGGGAGCGATCCGGCCCGGCCAGTCGGTGGACCTGCAGGTGGATGCCTTCCCCCGTCAGCTGTTCCGCGGAACGGTCCGGCTGGTGGCTCCGGAAGCGGTGGTGGAGCAGAACGTGACCAGCTTCCAGGTGAGAATCACCCTGGCAGGGGACGCCCGCGGCAAGCTCCGCTCCGGCATGAACCTCACGGCCAACGTGCTGGTGGGCCGGCGCGCTGATGCCTTGCTGATCCCCACCCCGGCGATCGTGAGTGAACGGGGCGGCACCGGGGTGATGCGGCCCGGCGACAACGGCGCGCCCACCTTCCAGCCGGTGCAGGTGGGCGCCACGATCGGTACCCGCACGGAAGTGCTGCAGGGCCTGAAGCCAGGCGATCGGGTCTTTGTGTCGCTGCCGGGCCGGCGTCAGCCGAACAGCCGTCCCGTTTCAGGGTCCTCGCCGTTCCAGCAGCAGCGGGGCCAGGGGAGGCTGCCGCGTTGATGGGGCGCCGCCGACGGGAGCGGAAGGGTGGCGATCTGGCCGAAACGATCGCGCTGGCCTGGTCGTCGCTGCTGGCCAACCGGATGCGCTCAGCCCTGACGATGCTGGGCGTGATCATCGGCATCGGCGCTGTGATCAGCATGGTGACGATCGGACGCGGCGCCCAGCTCCAGACGGAGAACCAGTTGAAATCGCTGGGCTCGAACCTGGTCTTCGTGCAGAGCGGCGTGGCGGCCAGCGGTGGCCCCGCCTCCCGGGGCGCGGGCTCGGCCACCACCTTGATCTGGGAGGACGCCCAGGCGATTGCCGCGTCCATCCCGGCCGTGGCGGATGTGGCCCCGAACCTGAGTCAACGCACCCAGGTGGTACTGGGCGATCGCAACACCAACACCACGGTGGTGGGCAGCACTCCGGCCTACGTGACGGTGCGCGACTTCCTGCCCCTGAGCGGGCGGTTCTTCAACCAGGCCGAACTCAACCAGGCCGCCAGGGTGGCCGTGCTGGGGCAGACCGTCGTCGACAGCCTGGGGTTGACGGAGCGCAGCGCGCTGGATCGCACGATCCGCATCCGGGGCGAGACGTTCACCGTGATCGGCACCCTGGAGTTCAAAGGCAGCACCGGATTTCGCGACCAGGACGATCAGGTGCTGATTCCCCTCACCACGATGGCCGCCAGGATCGTGGGGGTGAACACCACGGCCGGTGTGTCGCTGGAGAGCATCGCGGTGTCGGCACGGTCGGCCGGGAGCATGGAGGCGGCGGAGTATCAGATCACCAACCTGCTGCGGCTGCGGCACAGGATCGTGCCGCCCCGGGAGGACGACTTCCTGATCCGCAACCAGGCCGATCTGGTCAACGCCTCCAACGCCGTCGCCAACGTGTTCACGGCGCTGCTGGGCGGATCCGCCGCCATCTCCCTGTTGGTGGGGGGGATCGGCATCATGAACATCATGCTGGTGTCGGTCAGCGAGCGGACGCGGGAGATCGGCATCCGCCGCGCCATCGGGGCCCGCTGCAGCGACATCCTGCGCCAGTTCCTGATCGAATCGACGGTGCTCTCCCTGGCGGGCGGATTGCTGGGGGTTCTGCTTGGGGTGGTGGCGTCCCTGGCGATCAATGCGATCTTCGGCTGGAGCGCCGGAATCGCCTTCGATGCGGTGGGTTGGTCGCTGGCCTTCTGCCTGGTGATCGGTGTGTTCTTCGGCGCCTATCCCGCCAACAAGGCTGCCCAGCTCGATCCGATGACGGCCCTGCGAAGCGACTGAACCATGCTGCAACTGCGCCGGATCACCAAGACCTATCGGATGGGGGAGATGGCGGTGGAGATCCTGCACGGCATCGACCTGACCATCCTTCGCGGCGCGTACACGGCGATCGTGGGCACCTCCGGATCAGGCAAGTCCACCCTGATGAACATCCTGGGGTGCCTGGAGCAGCCAACCAGCGGCCAGTACTACTTCGATGCCCGTGACATCACCCTGCTGAGTGACAACGAACGCACGGACATCCGCAACTTTCAGATCGGCTTCGTGTTCCAGCAATTCAACCTGTTGCCGCGCCTGACGGCGCTGCAGAACGTGATGCTGCCGATGGTCTACGCGGGCTATGGCCGCGAGGAGCGGAGGGAGCGGGCGGCGGCGATGCTGGAGCAGGTGGGGCTGGCTGATCGCATGGCCAATCGCCCGAACCAGCTCTCCGGCGGCCAGCAGCAGCGCGTGGCGATCGCCCGCGCCCTGGTGAACCAGCCCGAACTGCTGCTGGCCGATGAACCCACCGGAGCCCTGGATACACACACCGGTGAGGAGGTGATCGAGCTGATTTCCGGTCTCCACGCCGATGGTCTCACGATCGTGCTGGTCACGCACGACCCCTCGGTGGCCCAGAACAGTGAGCGGATCATCCAGATCCAGGACGGGCAGATCTGCGGCGACAGCCAGGGGACCTGATGGAGCAGGCCAATGGGTCGCTGCAGCGAGGCCGGCATGGGCAGGCGATCATGGGGCCAGGTTGTTCCGTCGGCTGTGGACCTCACGGAGCTCATCCCGGGGATCCCCGCCCTGCTGGAAGACCTGGAGGAGATCCTCACAGGGCTCACCACGGTGGCCTGTCTGGAGCACATGAAATGGCTGGGGGCCTTCATGTGCATCACCCCGGTCCAGCAGAGCCTGGTGGGGGCCGCCACGACGGAGGAGGAAGGGTTCCGGCTGGTGGAGCGGCAGCGGCCGTCCCTGCTGGTGGTGAGCCAGAGACTGCAGGAGGGCACCGGGCTGGGGCTGGTGGAGCGCACGCAGGCGCTCGACCCCGCCATCCGGACCCTGCTGATCGCCGACGATGCCAACGAGGCCCTGGTGCGGGAGGCCCTGGCCCGGGGCTGCAACGGCATCTGCTTCGCGTCGGGCCTGTTCATGCCGGCGCTGCGGGTGGTGGCCGGCGGCGGCATTTACTACCCCCAGCCGGTGGCGGCGGTGCTGCGGCAGCAGCAGCCAGCGGCCCCGATCGAACCGCTGACCGAGCGCGAGCGGGTGGTGCTGAACCACCTGATGTTGGGTCTCACCGACCATCGGATCAGCCAGGAACTGGTGGTCAGCCCGGAGACCGTCAGGACCCACGTGAAGCACATCTTCCAGAAGCTCCAGGTCGACAACCGCACAAAGGCCGTCGTCAAGTCGATCGCCGCCGGGCTGATCAACCTGGAGGCCGCGCTCGAGGGACGCTCGCCAATCACCGGCTGAACCCCGCGACACCAGGGCCAATGGCCGCCGGCACCGAATCCCCCGTTCTGGGGATGCGGGCCAAGGGTCCTCCAGGGGAGGGTGGGTTGGTCACGGGGCGACCCGCGAGGCCTCCCGATGCCATGCCGGGACGCCAGGACACCGCTCGACCCCAGCAGCAGCTCCGCGCACGATGGCCGTCCACCTCAGCTTCGCCGCGGCCGGGCACTCCCGCGTGTCCGAAATCATCCTGGCCGGTCGCACCGGCTACTGGCTTTGCGACCCCGAGCGGGTCCTGGCCCATGGCGTCGTCAAGCTGTACGAGCGTCACCCTGAGGGCGGCGATTTCGATCTCAACGACAGCGTCGTGGGCCCCTGGGTCGCGACCCTGGCGGTGACCGGCGCCGACCGGGTGCAATGGCTCGACCGGACCCGGACGATCATCGCCTTCGACCCCGCCACACTGACAACGGAGTACGTCCGCATCGTGCCCCCGTTCAACGCCTCCGGTGTGTACTACGACCCGGAGCCCCCCCCCTGAGGCTGGGGCGCTGCGTTCAGAGCCGCCAGGAAGTCCCCGCTGCCGATCTGCTCGCCGTAGCCGGCAAAGCACGCCAGGGCGGCGGCATGGCGCTCCGGGGTCACCGCCTGGCAAGCGTCGTGGACGCACACCACCCGGAAGCCCCGGTCGGCGGCATCCTTCACGGTGTGGTCGATGCACTGGTCGGTGAGCAGGCCGATCACCACCAGCGTGCGGATCCCCAGGTTGCGCAGCAGGTAGTCGAGGCTGGTGGAGCTGAAGGGCGAGGAGGAGCTCTTGTGGAGCACCAGCTCATCGGCCCTGGGGGCCAGCTCGGGGATCACCTCGGCGGCGCGGCTGCCGGGCGGGAAGCCCATGCCGCAGCGCTTGTAGTCGAAACTGCGGTCGCGCCCATCGGCGGTGAGGTTGGCGATCACGGTGTGGATCACCTCCAGCCCTCCGCGCCGGGCCGCCGCGAGCACTTGTTGCGCGTTCGGCAGGGTGGCGGCGGCGAAGCGGGCATCGAACTCCGGCGAGGGCCGGGCCTGGGCGTCGCCGCAGGTGCCCTGCTGCAGATCCACCAGCAGCAGCGCGGTGGCCCCGGGGTGGAACCACTCCGCGGGTGGGCACGGCGGCATGCACGCTCCGGCGATCCGTCCAATCATGGCGTCAGACGCTCGCTGGGCCCGTGTCGATTCCTCCCGCACCCATGGCCGCGGCGCTGGCTGGCCAGGGGATCCGCTGGGTAGCGATCACCTGGGTGAACCACGCCGGAGCGCCGCTGGTGAAGGTGGTGCCCCTGGCCGGTGTCGAGGCGGCGGTGGCGGTGGGGGTGGGCTTCTCGCCGGTGGCCGATGCCTTCGGCGCCGACGGCGGCATCGCTGCCGCCCATCGCCTGGCCCGGCCGGACGGCGACCTGCGCCTGCGGGCGGATGTGGCGGCCCTGGCGCCGCTGGAGCCGTCCAGCGGCTGGGCCTGGGCGCCGGGGGAGCGCTTCGAGCGCAGTGGCGAGCCTTATGTGGGCGACCAGCGCCACCTGTGCCGTCGCCAGATGGAGCAGCTGCAGCGCGCCGAGGTGGAACTGCGGGCCGGCTTCGAGCTGGAGTGGCTGGTGGCCAGCCCCGCTGCCGATGGCACGCCGGAACCGGCGATCCCCGGGGGGCCCTATGGCGCCGATCGGCTGGTGGAGGGCCTCGACTACGCCACGGCCCTGCTCGATGCCCTGGAGGCGGCCGGCCTGCCCTGGCTGCAGTTCCACCCGGAATACGGCGCCAGCCAGTTCGAGCTGTCGCTGGCGCCGGGCACGCCCCTGGAGGCCGCCGACCGTCTGGTGCACGCCAAGTTGCTGATCCAGCGGCTGACGCGCCGCTTCGGCTGGCGCTGCAGCTTCAGCCCCAAGCCCAGCCTGGAGCGGGTGGGCAACGGCGGCCACCTGCACCTGAGCGTCCGTCGCGACGGGGTGCCGCTGCTGGAGGGCGGCGACGGCGAGGGGGGCCTGGGCGCGGCGGGCGCCGGGGTGCTGGCGGCCCTGCTGGCGGAACTGCCGGCCCTGCTGGCCCTGGCCTGCCCCCTGGCGGTGTCCTACCGGCGGCTGGCCCCGGGCTCCTGGTCGGCGCCCTTCCAGGTGTGGGGCGTGGAGAACCGTGAGGCGGCCCTGCGACTGATTCCCGCCGCGGCCGATGGTGCCCCGGCCCACCTGGAGCTGAAGGTGGCGGACCTGGCCGCCAACCCCTATCTGCTGCTGGGGGCGGCGGCGGCCGTGGTGGGTGATGGCCTGGCGCGAGACCGGCCCCTGCCGCCGCCGGTGGTTGGTGATCCAGCCGGGTTGCCCGCTGGGGTGGTGCCGCGCCTGCCCGCCAGCCTGGCGGAGGCCTCGGCCGCCTTCGCCGCCAGCGACCTGCTGCGCCAGGCCCTGGGGGAAGGGCTGCACGGCTCCCTGCTCGACAGCCAGGCGGCGGAGGCACAGCGGGCGGAGGGCTGCAGTGAGGCGGAGCTGGTGGCTGCGGCGGCCTGGTGGCCGGTGGTGGGGGGGATCGGCTGAGGGGGCCTTCCAGGAGGTGCCCGTCAGCCCGCCACCACCACCCGGTTCCGCCCGGAGGCCTTGGCGGCGTAGAGGGCGCCGTCGGCGCTGCGCAGGCCGTTCTCCAGCGCGACCAGGCCCAGCCCCTGCACCGGCGCCAGGCCGGCCGAAAGGGTGACGCTCCTCTCCGGCGCTCCGGGGTGGGGCACGATCGCCGCCGCCGCCCGCAGCCGCTCGAGCAGGGGTCGGGCAGCCTCGGTATCCACCCCGAGCAGCAGCAGCGCGAACTCCTCGCCGCCGACGCGGGCCAGCACGTCGCCCGGGCGCAGTGCACCACGCATGGCCGTGGCCACCTCCCGCAGCACCGCATCACCCGCTGGGTGGCCCCAGCCGTCGTTGATGGCCTTGAAGTGGTCGATGTCGAGCATGGCGCCCACCACCGGCCGGCCGTCGCGCGCCACGGCGGCGAGCGCCGCGCTGGCCGCCTCGGTGAAGCCCGTGCGGTTGGGCAGGCCGGTCAGCGGGTCAAGGCGGGCGGCGGCGGCCAGTTCGGTCTCCAGCCGGTCGCGCTGGCGCAGGGTGGCCAGCGCGGCGATCACCTGGGCGGGGATGAAGAGATCCAGCAGCACCCACAGCCAGCTGCGCCAGCCGATCGGTTCACCCGGCTGACCCAGCGCCACGTGCACCCCGTCCTCGAAGGCAAACACCCCCAGAGCCAGCATCACCACCGCCGCAAGGCCGGCCCGCCAGCGCCGCTGCCGAGGTTGGCCAGGCAACCGGGACCGACGCAGCGCGCCGCGCGCAGCCAGGGCGCAGAGGATGGCCGTCGCGCCACGCAGCAACAGAAAGGCGAGATCGGCGGCGTTCACGGGCTTGGGATCTCGATCACCGGCGCGGCCGGTGCTGCCAGTTCGTTCAGCCTGAGGTTAGGGATGGCATGGCAAGGAGCCATGGGTGGCTGCCCCCCGGCCCTGCCAGGGCGCCCATCCCCAGCCAGACTCCCCCCACCCAGGCCCTTCGCTCGATGGCGTCCCTCCGCCCATGACCTTCGCGGTGGCGCTGGGGATGCTGGAGCGGGAGGGCCGCTGGCTGCTGCAGCTGCGGGACGACATCGAGGGGATCGTCCATCCGGGCTGCTGGGGCCTGTTCGGCGGCCACCTGGATCCGGGGGAGCGGCCGGCGCAGGCGGTCCTGCGGGAGCTGCAGGAGGAGATCGGCTGGGGGGCGCCGCCGCTGTCGCTCTGGTTCGAGCACCACGACGCCCAGCTCAGCGCCTACTACTTCCGCGGCCCGCTCACGGTGCCCCTGGAGGCGCTGCTGCTGAACGAGGGCCAGGACATGGTGCTGGCCGGGCTGGAGGAGCTGCGCAGCGGCCGGATCTGGAGCCCCCGGCGTCAGGAGTGGCGCGGTCTGGCGCCCTCCCTGGAGCGGGCCGTGCGGCGGCTTGGACCAAAGAACTAAGAATTGGTGAGTGATGCCTTAAGATCCGAGGTATCAGACGGTTCTCCTGGGTCTCATGGTTGATGAGGATGCGCTTCCCGGCAAGATTCGCGACAATGGCCCGGAGCTCGCGCTCAGAGGCTGTATCAGCAGCCGGCCCTCCATGACACCGCCAGGGCTGCCCTCCCGACCCGATTTCCTCCCATGAGCCGCGCCTTGAAGGGGCCCCCCGGGGTGCAGCGATGACCAACGTCTGGTGCGTGCGCGAAGGAGGAGGCATGTATGCGGACAATTTCCTCAGGGGCGGTTTCGTCGGCATCGGTTGGCGGGAGATCAGCGAGGATCTCGGCCCCGTCCAGACCCGGGATCAGCTCTACGCGGTGGTGCGTCGCTACTTCCCGGACATCCAGAGCGCGATCCTGCTCTCCAATTACGTCAATGAGATCCATCGATTTCTGTTTGAGATCCAGCCCAACGACCACGTGATCATTCCGTCGGCGGATACCGACCTCCTGATCCATGGCGTCGTGGACGAGGGCTCGCCCTATTACGACCCCAGTGGTGAGGATGGCTGTCCCCTGCGGCATCGGCGGCCCGTCACCTGGGCGGCCGAGCCGATCCGGCTGGAGCATTTCTCCACCCCGTTCCGGGATTCCATCCGAACCCTCCTCAACGTTCCGGCCCACACCCGGATGCGGTCGTTGCTGACCGTGTTCATGGTGGAGCACAAGGACGAATTCATCCGGGCCATCGGCCGGCCCGAGTTGGTGGCCACTGTCCAGCCGGCCACCACGAAGGGGTCCCACCGTGTCGTGCTCGAACAGCTGATGCAGCTGACGCTGCCCGAATTCGAGCGGCTCGTGGTTCACCTGCTCGATGCCCTGGGTTTCGAGGACTGGGAACGGGCCGAACACCACGGGGCGCTGCGCGACGTCTTCGATGCCTGCGGCGACATCACCCTGGCGTTGCCGGCCCGCATCCGCATCCATGCCCGGTTTCACCGCGGCAACCTTGGGGCGCGGATCGGCTCCGACGCCGTGCGGGAACTGCGTCAGTTCATTCCCTTCGGCGGCCATGGTGTCTTCGTCACCACCGCCGATTTCCAGCCGGCGGCGGCGGCGGTGGCCGGGGAGGAGGGCTTCGCCAGGATCAGCCTGGTCAACGGCCAGCAGCTGGCCGACCTGATCGCCCGCCACTGGACCCACCTCCCCGGTGAGCTACGGGATCGTCTGTCGCTCGAACAGGCGCTGGTGAGGAACTAGGGAAACGTGGGGCCGCTGCCCAGCAGCTCCACCTCCGGATCGTCCCGGAAGATGGCCAGCAGCTCGCCGTGCAGGGCCTCCGCCCAGGGCGCCGTGTCGATCCAGCCGAACGTCCGCCAGTTCCAGATCCGCTCGGCGCTGGCCCCGTCGGTGCAGCAGAACTCGGCCCGATCCCCGTCGCTGGGGAGGCTGTAGACGCAGACCCCGAAGCGGAAGGGGGTTCCGGCCAGCTCCACCCACCAGCCCCAGTCTTCGCAGCAGACGAAGGGCACGTCCCGGCCCAGGCGTCGCAGCTTCTCCTGCAGGTAGAGGGCCAGGGCTTTGCCCACCAGGCCCTCGTTCACCATCTCCTCGGCTTCGCCGGGCAGTGGCGGAAACCGGGCCGACCTCAGGTGGATGAATTCCTTCATGGCCCCAGCAGGTGGATCCAGGCAAGCCCTGGGCGGACGGTAGGTCCTGCTACCGGAGCTGGCCCGCCCCGGCCCGCAGAGTGGATCGGCAACAACGGGTCTCGGGCGTGCAGGAGCTGGTGGGGACGGTGCAGACGCTCTGGCGTTACCCGGTCAAATCGATGCTCGGGGACTCTCCCCAGCGGTTGGACGTGGACGCCCGCGGTATCCGGGGCGATCGGGCCTATGCCCTGTGGGACCACGCCAGCGGCCGGGTGGCCAGCGCCAAGAACCCACGCCTCTGGAGGGATCTGCTCAACTACCGCGCCCGCTTCCGGGAGGAACCCGGACCATCCGCCCCCCTGCCGCCGGTGCTGATCGGCCCGCGGCAGGGTGATGGGAGCAACGAACTCTGCAGCGATGACGCCGATGTCGGCGCCTTCTTCAGCGAACTGTTCGGGCGCCGGGTGAGCCTGCTCGACACCCCCCCGGAGGGCGCCAGCCTCGACCAGTACTGGCCGCCGGTGGAAGGCCGCGCCTTCCAGGACGAAACCAACGCCCTGGAATTGCCCGCGGGCACCTTCTTCGATGCCTGCCCCATCCACGCCATCACCACCGCCACCCTGGAGCGGCTGCGGCAGCTCGAGCCCCAGCTCGACTTCGCCGTGGAGCGGTTCCGCCCCAACCTGCTGATCAGCACGCCGGAGGGGGCCGAAGGCTTTGTGGAGGGAGCCTGGGACGGCGCCTGCCTGCAGATCGGCGAGCAGCTGCTGCTGCGGGTCGACGGCGGCTGCCCCCGCTGCGTGGTCACCACCCTGGCCCAGGGCGCCCTGGGCGAAGACCTGGAGATCCTGCGGGCCACCGCCCGCCACAACGGCGTGGTGGCCGGCATCCGCCTCAGTGTGGTGACCCCTGGCCCGGTGGCCGTGGGCGATCCGGTGCGGCTGCTGAGGCCAGACCAGCCGCCAGGCGATTGAGGCCCTCCGCCAGCAAGGCCTCGGAGGTGGCGAAACTCAGCCGCAGGTGACCCGCCGCCCCAGGGCCGAACCAGCGGGGGCTCCCCGGCACCACCGCCACTCCGTGCTCCCGCCGCAGCCGCTCCACCAGCTCTTCGACGCTCTCGTGCAGCGGCGGCAGGCCGACGAACAGCACAAAGGTGGCCGCAGGTGGATTCACCCGCAGGCCGGGGATCGCCGCGAGTCGGGTGACGGCCTGGTCGCGACGGTCCTGAAGGTGGCGCAGGAACGCCTCCAGCCAGGCCAGGCCCTCGGAGCCGTAGGCGGCCGTGGCCGCCACCTGGCTGAGGGTGGCGACACCATCGACGGTGGAGGGCAGCTCGCTGTCGGCCAGGAGCCTGGCGGCCGCCTCCGGATTCGCCATCGCCACGTAGCCCACCCGCAACCCGGCCAGTCCGAAGGACTTGGAGAAGCCATGCACCACCGCCCCGAGGCCGGCCAGTTCCGGAGCCAGGGCCAGCCAACTGGTGAAGGTGGCCGGCGGGTAGACCACATCACTCCACACCTCATCACTCAGCACCTGCAGACCGCGCTCCAGGCTGAAGCGTCCCAGGGCTTCGAGTTCGTCGCGGCGAAAGCAGCGGCCCAGCGGATTGTGGGGATTGCACAGGCAGAGCACCCGGGTGCGGCTGGTCACCAGCGCCTCCAGCGCCGCCAGATCCAGGGGGGCCTGGGGATCGATCCGCCACAGCACCGGCACCCCCCCGGCACTGCGGACGGTGTGGGCGAACAGGAAGTCGACCGGATCCAACACGATCGCCTCGTCGCCGGGCGAGAGCCAGTGGCGGGCCACCAGGGCCAGGCCGGCGGCCGCACTGTTCACCGCCACCACCCCCGCGGCCGAAACGGGCGCCCCCCGCTGGCGCAGATAACGGGCCACCGACTCCCGGAAGGACGGCAGCCCACCGGCGGGGCCGTAACTGAACACGCCCGAGCGGGCGTAGTCAGCGATGGCGTCGCGGATGGCCGGTGCCGCCGGGAAATCCGGATCGGCGGCGGTGAGCGGGATCACGCCGGGGGCCTGCTCGGCCCAGCGCAGGTTGTGGGCCCGCTGGCGCAGCAGCGCGAGGGGGACGGCCTCGTTCAGGAAGCAGTCGGCGAAGCGATCGCTCATGCCATCAGCGGCATCTGGAACCGGCTGGCCGACGGCTGGACGAATGCCCTGGCCATCTGGCGACCGGCTTCCACACACCCCTGGAGAGATGGCCTCCGCTGGCGTTCGTAGGCGGTGAGCAGGTCCGGAAGATCCGCAGCATCGCGACAGTCCATCAGCAGACCGCTCAGCACAACCGCATCCTCCAGGGCGGCGTTGACCCCCTGGCTGGTGAACGGCAGCAGCGGGTGGGCCGCGTCCCCCGCCAGGGCCACATTCGCCTTGCTCCATCGGGTCGCCGGCTCCTCATCCACCGTGTGCCACACGTGGGCGCGGGCCGGATCGGTGGCGCCCAGCACATGGCGCACCACGGCGGGGAACCCCCGGAAGTGCTCCTCGAGGAAGGCCCCCACCTCAGAGGGCTGCGGGGCGGTGAATCGCTCACTGTCGAACTGCACGAACCACACCAGCCGGTCATCTCCCAGGGGAACAAGGCCGGCCGCCAGCCCCCCGGAGGGATCCAGGACCTTGAGAAAGCAATGGCCCAGCTCAGCGGCCAGCAGGGGCTGGCGCACATGGGCCACGATCTCCTTGACCCGGCCGGGATTGGTCATCGCTCCACATCCCAGGGACAGACGGCAGCTGGAACGCACCCCATCGGCAGCGATGAAGGCATCGGCCTCATGGGACTGGCCGTTCTGGAAACACACCGCCCTGGCCCGGTCGCGGTGCCAGTCGAAGCGTTCGAACTGGTGGTTGTAATGCACCAGGTGGTCCGGAGCCCCGCGCAGCAGAACATTGAGCAGCTGGTGACGCAGCATCGCCACCGCTCCCTCGAGCGGGTGCTCCACCAGCACCTGCCCCGAACGACAGAGGATCCTCACCGACGTGATCGGATGGCCCAGGGTGCCATCCGGGTCGCAGCCGAGACGACGCAGGGCCGCGCGACCATTGGCCAGAAGGAGAAATCCGTGGCCGTGCAGATGCGACGCCATGGCCCGTTCGTAGACACGCACGGGGCGGCCGTGCTGCCAGAGCCCCCTGGCCAGAGCAAGCCCGCAGGCTCCACCTCCAACGACAGCTGTATGGATCACCGTTGAAGATCCAGCCGCAGGATGAGGACATGTCCGAGCATCAAACAGAAATCTACTGACACAGCCGGTGGATTCTTGATCCGTGCGTAGCCCAAGGCTTGAAGGCATCCATGCTGGCGGATGTTAGGGGTGGAAACAATCCTTTGGACATCGCCATAGACACGTTCGACCAATGAGTAGATGATTGAATTTCGCTTGAAAGCTGGTGAAGAAATGCAGGAGAAAGAAGCGCGCAGGAGAGCACCTAACGGCCACGGGGATGCCTGAATAGGCACTAGCCAGCATCACGCCCCATGCCGCCCTTGAGGGTGGGGGAACCTCGGGCGATGTCCAGGGAGATCTGCAAAGGGGTAGCCGTGCCTGGAGTTCAGGAGGTCCCACGCCACTGGTGGCTATGGTGAGGATGGCGAGGGAGGAACATGCGCCGACGCACCACACTGGTGATCATCAGCGGAGCGCTTCTTTCAGGCACCTCTCTTCTGATCTTCACGCCTCTCCTCGATCAGCGCAGTTCCGACGACTTCCACCGTCACAATGATCGCCTCGCCCTACGGCTGTGCATGGCCCTGCAGGGTGTCGAGCGCTTCCTCACCACCCCATCCCCGCAGGCAGGGTCCAGCCCCCCGGATTGGCCATGGCCGACGATGCCCCTCCTGGGCCTGCAGCGCAGCTCCCCTTCGGGCCTGGCGGTCACGTCTGTTCAGACGGTGATTCGAGCCGGGACGCCGTCCCTGAAGGGCATTCCACTGATCGGCCCCAGACCGTTTTCCCAGCCACCTCTGGGGATGGCGATCGATCCAACCCAGACCAATCGGCTGGTCATCACCGCCCGCCACGATCGCCAAGACGGCAACGGGATCAGGCCCATCGGCAGCCAGCTGGTCGTCGTCGATCAGGACGACGACTGGCAGAGCCGCACAACCCCATGGAGACGCATGCAGACGCATGGGGAACAGGTCGGTGCGACCGACCGGATCGGCTTCGGGGGCCAGGCGGTGGGCCTGAAGCTGGCACCAGCGTTTCCGGCGCAGACGAATCATGGACGCGCGCTGGCCCTGAGCCTGGGGCTGCTCGGGATCGGGCTGAGCAGCGTGATGGCTTGCCGTTCCAGACAGAGCAAGAAGAAGGATCAACAGACGATCGGAACCGTCCGAATGGATAGGAAGCCGTCCTTCCTCACGCACCATGCCCTAGCGAAGGATCTTGAGGCTGCGACGCTCAGGAAGCACGCAGAACGCGGAGAAGCCGGCTTCCTGGTGACGATCGACTTTCGCTATCTGGAGCGGCAACGCGGTTATCTGAGTGACCTGGAGACCAACGACATTCTCTCGAGATCATGCCGCGCAATTGACAAGGAATGGACTTTACATCGAAGCTTAGACTTCTATCATATTTCGTCAACCAAGATTGCCTTAATCGTCCGGGCGTCGGGGGCCATTCCGATCGATAACAACGTCAACTGCGAAGCACTCCTGGCACGACTGCTAGGGATTGTTTCCAGTTCAATTCAGATTTCCAGTGATTCGGTGCTCACCTGGGATGATGTGATCATCACCGGGCAGCGTTTCCTGTTGGATTCACCACCTGAGTCCTTACTGACAATGCAGGCGTTTGGTGAGATGCTGGCCGCCGAGGACAGGAGGTCCTACCGACTTGTCACAAGCGTTGATGATCTACTGGTCAAGAACAAGGGCGAGATCAGAAGTCAGCTCACTTCGCTGAAAGCCAGTGATCTTGAGCTTCGCTTTCAACCAATTCTTCAGCTCTGCAATCCAGGCTATTTTGGTCTCGAACTGTTGATCAGATTTCGGCCTCCCGCCCTCAGGTCGCTTGGTACGGGGAAGGTGATTCAGCTGGTCCATGATATCGGCATCGCCCACAAGATAGATGCGCTGGTTATCAGCAGGCTGGTTGACATCCAGCAGGAGATAACGGCATCGGAGTTTCTGCGTCACCGGATCGAGTACGTCTCGGTCAACATCAGCTCTGATTCCGTGGCCACCGATCAACGACTGAATCAGCTGATCAGGCTCTTCAAGCATCATGCCATCGACAGTTCCATCTTCTGCATCGAGATCACGGAGATGGCTGCAACAGACATCCTGGCCGGATCAGAGGGCGTGACAACGGCGTCTGAGCGACTGATGCGGGAGCTGAACTTCAGGATCTTCATTGACGACTTCGGATCCGGGCTTTCGAACTACAGACGAATTAGCGAGGCCTGGTATGACGCCATCAAGCTCGATATTGACTTGATAAAGGGGATTGATCGCTCCTTCAGGCTGCAGCACTATGTGGGGTCGTTCATTGACACGGTCCATGCGCTCGGGAAAACCGTGGTGTGCGAGGGCGTCGAAACTCACAATGAACTCAGCGCCGTCATCCGACTGGGAGCCGATGCCCTGCAGGGGTTCCTTGTATCGCCTCCCATCACGCTGCCGGAGGTGGAATCCTTCATTCGATCCTCCGAATGGGCTGATCGCGATTCTGTGCAACAAACCCTGGAGACGATCCTTGCCACCTCCAGGCTGCGGGATACCGGGCATGGAGAGAAGCTCATTAGATCCGGAAAGAGAATTTCTCTGGAGCGTTACATCATCGACAACTGGTCAAGACTGCGAAGCTTTGAGGAGTTCGTACTTCTTTTCGTCAGCGAATTGAAGTCCTGGGGATTGAAGATCTACCGCTTCTCCCTGGCCTTTCTCCCCGATCAGGATGACATCGATTGCAGTCAGTATGTCTGGGTTAACTCCAGGCCTGGTCGAGTGTCGACCTTGCGCATGGAGCGGGACTTCCTGGAGCAGGATGAGCACCTGCGCAGCCCACTCCACTACATCGCCACACGCAGCAAAGTGTTTCGGCAGCAGCTGACATCAGCAAAGGACAACGGCTTCCCATTTCTGGACTCTCTGCAGGAGGTGGGTTGTAGCGATTACCTCGGCATCCGTATGGACTCGCGCGGCGTCTCCATACCGGTCCTCACGATTGCCCTCCATGAAGGGAGCGTCTTCAGCGACCTGGAGGTGCAACGCATCGAAGCTATGAGCAGCCTGTTGAGTCTGCTGTTCTATGCCTTCGAGAGCGAACGTTCGAAGCGGCTTGCCATGCTGGATCCCCTGACCCAGCTTGGCAATCGCCGCAGCTTTGATTCCTTCCTGAAAGGCAATATCTCAGCCTCTAAAGTCGCACAGACCCATCTTTCCCTGGCATTGATCGATATCGACCAGTTCAAGGCGGTGAACGATGTGCTTGGCCACGCCTATGGCGACAGATGCCTCAAGGACATCGCCGATGCCCTCCGGGCTTGCCTGCGCAGAAAAAGCGACTTTGTGGCCCGGTTGGGGGGGGAGGAATTTGCCATCATCCTGCCCAAGACAGATGCCGAGTCTTCCTTGCATCTGTGCGAGAAGCTTCGCCAGTCGATCCAGGACAAGGGGATCTACCATCCTGCTGCTGCGACAGGGAACATCGTCACCGTCAGCATTGGCATTGCGGTGTGGGATCCGCTCTCCATGGCCGACTACGACGCCGACCGCCTGCTGCAACTGGCCGACGATTGTCTCTACGAGGCCAAACGTCATGGCCGCAATCGGGTGGTGTGCCAGTCCCTGCTCTCCCAGGTCGGCCTCTCCACCTGAGGTGCACCTGAGCCGGTGGCCTCGCGGAGGCCGCCCCTGCCGCCGTCGCGGCAGCGATCCTTGAGCAGACTGCCTCTGGTCGCTTGCTACGCCGCCGTCCCCGCCATGCCGCAGGCCCAGTCCACGCAGACCCCGATGACGCAGCAGGCCGGCACCGTGGTGCGGGTACGGCTGTTCGCCGCCCTGCGGGAACGGGCCGGATGGGGCGAACGCCTGATCCGCCTCGACGCCGGCACCGCCACCCCTGTGGATCTCTGGCGGCAGCTCGCCCTGGAAGTCAGCCCCACCAGCCACGCCACTGACCTGCCGCCCACCATCCAGGTGGCTGTCAACCAGGCCTTCGCCACCGCCGACACCCCCCTGCGGCCCGGCGACGAGGTGGCCTTCCTGCCCCCGATCACCGGAGGCTGAGCGATGCCGACCCCCAACCCAGAGCGCCCGATCGCGGTGCAACTCCCGGAGGCACCGTTCGAGCCACTGGAGCTGCTGGCCGCCTGGCAGCGGAGCCTTGGCGCCGCAGGGACGGCCGCCGAAAG
Organism: Bordetella parapertussis; assembly: GCA_943370335.1. Classification (GTDB taxonomy): domain Bacteria; phylum Cyanobacteriota; class Cyanobacteriia; order PCC-6307; family Cyanobiaceae; genus Cyanobium. Next base: position 67,951 of record CALRQM020000001.1, read on the forward strand.
CCACTTCATCGGCCGCGTGCGCCCCACCACCGCCAGCGGCGCGCCCCTGGAGGCCTTGGAGCTGGAGCATTACCCCGGCATGAGCGAGGCCCAGCTGCAGACCATCGCCGAGGCCTGCGCGGCGCGCCACGGCGCGGGCGCGGTGCTGGTGGCGCACCGGGTGGGGCGGATCGCACCGGGGGAGGCGATCGTGCTGGTGGCCGTCCAGGCCGACCGCCGCGGCCCTGCCCAGCGCTGCGTCCAGGAGCTGCTGGAGGATCTCAAGCACCACGCCCCCTTCTGGAAACGGGAGTGGAGCGGCGGCAGCGGCACCTGGGTGGCCGGCAACACTCCCCTCTGAACCTTTCCCCCTCACCCCCCCTCCCCTCACCCCCCCTCCCTTCGCCCCCCCTTCCATGGGCCAGTCCTGCGGCGCCCTCAGCGCCGACCACATCGCCTTCATCTCCGCCCAGAAGCTGTTCTTCGTCGGCACCGCCACCGCGGACAGCACGGTGAACGTGTCCCCCAAAGGACGGGATGCCCTGCGGGTGCTCGACGAGCGCCGCGTGATCTGGCTCAACCTCACCGGCAGCGGCAACGAAACCGCCGCCCACGTGCAGGCCTGTCCGCGCATGACCCTGATGTTCTGCGCCTTCGAGGGCCCGCCCCAGATCCTGCGGCTCTACGGCACCGCCGGCACCATCCAGTGCGGTGAGGATGGCTGGGACGAGCTTTACGGCCTGTTCGAGCCCCTGGCAGGGGCCCGTCAGATCTTCGATCTGGCCATCGACAGGGTCCAGACCTCCTGCGGCATGGCGGTGCCCAGGTACGCCTACGGCGGCGATCGCACCGCCCTTGACAGCTGGGCCCGCCGTAAGGGCACCGAGGGCCTGGAGCGCTACTGGCAGCGCAAGAACCGCCGCAGCATCGACGGCCTCCCCGCCCCGATCCCCGCCCCCCGGCCCAGCAGCGACGGCGCGACCTGACTCAGAGCAGGGGCAGCCGCAGCAGCTGGGCCCACAGCTCCGCGCCAGCCTGCAGGGCGCCCGTCTCTGCGGGGATCTCCAGCAGCAGGTCGGCCCCCTGCAGCGAGCCGATGCGGGAGGAGGCCTGGCTGCCCTCCACCTGCGCCAGCAGGGCGCCATCGCCATCCACCTGCAGCCGGGCCCGGGCCAGTTCGGGCCGACCCGCGCCCCGTTTCAGCGCCGAGGCCAGGCGCACCTTCAGCCGCGGCAGCAGCACCACCTCGCCCCCCTCCAGCTGTTGCAGGGCCGGCCACAGCAGCTGCAGGGCCGTGATCGCCGCGGCCACAGGATTGCCGGGCAGGCCGAAGAAGGGCCTCGTCCCCAGCCGGCCGAAGGCGAAGGGCCGGCCGGGCTTGAGGAACAGCTTCCAGAAGCCCACCTCCCCCAGTTCGGCCAGCAGGGGCCGGATCCAGTCGCTGTCGCCGGCCGACACGCCGCCGGTGCTCACCACCAAGTCGCAGCCGCTGGCCAGCTCCAGCAGCGCCCGGCGCAGGGCCTGCGGATCGTCGGCCACCACCCGCTGCTCGCTGACCCCGTAGCCCAGCCGCTCCAGCAGGGCCCGCAGCAGCGTGCCGTTGCTCTCCCAGATCTGGCCCGGCCCCCGCGCTGCGCCGGCCGCCACCAGCTCATCGCCGCTGATCAGCAACCCCACCCGCGGCTGGGGGCTCACCAGCAGCGTCGCCACACCGCAGCTGGCCAGCCGCCCCAGGGCGGCTGGCCCCAGGCGCACGCCCGCCGGCAGCAGCTCGTCGCCGGCGGCGGCCTCCTCCTCAGAAGAGCGGATCCAGGGGTTGGGGCCCACCTCGCCGGTGAGCAGCAGGCTGTCGGCGGCGGGATCGGGCGTCACCAGCTCCTGGGGCAGCACCCGTTCTGCCCCCTCGGGCAGGGGCGCGCCGGTGAGGATCCGGATCGCTTCCCCCTCCGCCAGCACCGTCCCGTAGGGGGCCCCGGGGGCGGAACGTCCCACCATGCGCCAGCGGCGGCCAGGGCCGGGGGCGTCGGCTTCGGCGATGGCGTAGCCATCCATGATCGAGGCGCGGAAACCCGGAACCGCCTCCGGGGCCCGCACCGGCTCGGCACACACCCGACCCAGGCACTGCCCCAGCGGCAGCCGTTCGGCGCCCTGCAGCGGGGTGATCGCCGCCAGCACCTGGCGCCGCGCCTCCTCCAGGGGCAGACCTTCGCGGGGGAATGGTTCAGCCACCGGTTGCTCCGGCCGGGCCCGGGACATCGGGGTGCTGCCAGGGGCCCCGGCGCCCGCCTTCCTTGCGCAGCAGCCGCACCGGGCCGATGGTCATGGCCGGATCGGCCGACTTGACCATGTCGTAGAGGGTGAGCAGGCCCACCTGCACTGCCGTCAGCGCCTCCATCTCCACCCCGGTGGCGCCGTTGGTGCGGGCGCTGGCCTGCAGCCGCAGGCCGCTGCCGTCGGCGCTGGGCTCGATCAGGACCTCCAGACCCGTGAGGGCGATCGGGTGGCACAGGGGGATCAGCTCCCAGGTGCGCTTGGCACCCTGGATCGCCGCCACCCGGGCCACCGCCAGCACGTCGCCCTTGGCGGCCCGGCCCTCCAGCACCAGGGCGAGCAGCTCGGGCGCCATGGTGATGTGGCCCTCGGCCACGGCGCGGCGGTCGCTGGCGGGCCGGTCGCCCACCTCCACCATGTGCACCTGGCCGGCGGCATTGAGGTGGGAGAGACCGGGCTGGCTCATGCCGGAGCTGACGAAATCGGGCAGGGGCCCAGCATGGCGCCCCTGCCGGCGGGCGGGTCTCAGAAGGGGATCGGCATCGCCACATCGGCGGGGGACGGCGCACAGGAAGCGACCCGCTCCTGCACCACCGCCCCCACCACCACAATCGACGGTGAGGCGAACGCCTCGGCCTCCACCCGGTCGGCCAGCACCGCCAGGGTGGCCACCAGCTGCCGCTGGCCCCGCACGGTGCCCTGCTGGATCACGGCGGCGGGGGTGGTGGGGGCCAGGCCCCCCGCGATCAGCTCGGCGACGATGTGGCGCAGGTTGTGCAGGCCCATGTAGATCACCAGGCCGTCGCTGCTGCGGGCCAGGCCGCGCCAGTCGACGCCCGGGCGGCGCTTGTCGATCTCCTCGTGGCCGGTCACGAAGGTGACGCTTGAACCCGCCCGCCGGTGGGTGACGGGAATGCCGGCGTAGGCGGGGGCGGCGATGCCGGCCGTGACCCCTGGCACCACTTGCACCGGAATGCCGTGGGCCGCCAGGTGCGCCGCCTCCTCGCCGCCGCGGCCGAACAGGAACGGATCGCCGCCCTTGAGGCGCACGATCAGCCGCCGCCGCCCGGCCAGCTCCCGCAGCACGGCATTGGTGCTGGGCTGGGGCACCGAATGGTGGCCGCGGCGCTTGCCCACGAAGTGCCGCTCGCAGTCCTGGGGCACCAGATCCAGCAGGGCGGTGGGCACCAGGGAGTCGTAGACGAGGGCGTCGCACTGCTGCAGCAGCCGGTGGGCCCGCAGGGTGAGCAGGTCGGGATCCCCGGGGCCGGCCCCCACCAGGTACACCGTCCCGGGGCCATCGGTCGCCGTGGGGGCCAGGGTCTCGTCCGTCATGGCTCCGTCATGGCAGTGCCATCAGGGCGTCCAGCACCACGGCCCGGAACCGCGGCCGCTGCAGCAGCGGCAGGCCCAGCGACGGCGGCAGGGCGTCGGTGAGCCGGTTGGCCGCCAGGGCCAGGGGCAGGGCGGGGCCGGGCAGGGGCAGCGGAGCGTCCTCGGGATTGGGGGCACTGTATGGAGTGGCGCGGCAGCGGGCACCGGTGACCGCCTCCAGGTGGGCCAGGAACGCCGCCCCCAGCGGACCCTCCAGGGGATGGTGCAGCAGCCAGGGCCCCTCCTCCGCTTCGTTCTTCAGGGACGCCAGCTCGTCGGCCAGGGCGCCCTGCCAGGAGGGCCAGGAGCCCAGGAAGGGCAGGCGCCGCAGCGGCCCGCGACGACGGCATCGCGCGGCGATCTGTGGCACGTCCCGGCGCACATGGCTGCCGGGCAGGAGAAACAGGGGCACCAGCAGGAGGGGGGCCGCGCCGCTGCCGGCCGGCTGGTCCGGGGGTTCCCCTGCGGTGAGGGCCTCCAGGGCCACGGGCGCCCCGCGGCCCCCTTCCAGCTGGCGGGCGAGGTCCTGCAGCTCGGAGGGGATCACCCCACCGGCACGGCCATGCACCACCAGCAGAAGGGGGCTTGCGATGATCCGGCGCATATCCCTCACCCTAGGGATCACCCTATGGAGGCCGCCGCGCATGTCGACGCCGAGCCCCGGGGGGGAATGGACGGAGCAGCGGCGGTTGGAGCAGGCAGAGGCGCTGGGGGCCGACCGCCGCCGTTTCCGCGAGCTGATCGCCGCCCTGGGCAGCGGTGAACGCAGCGGCCGGGCCCTGAGCCGGGCCGAGGCCAGCGAAGCCCTCGATCTGCTGCTCGACGGTCACTGCAGCGACGCCCAGGCCGGGGCCTTCCTGATCGCCCATCGTCTGCGGCGTCCGGAGCCCCAGGAGCTGGCCGGCATGCTCGACAGCTACCGGCAGCGGGGACCCCGACTGGCGGCGACGCCGCGGCGGGTGCTCAGCTTCGGGGTGCCCTTCGATGGCCGCAGCCGCTCCGCCCCGCTGCTGCCGCTCGTGGCCCTGCTGCTGGTGACGGCGGGCGTCGGGGTGGTACTGCACGGCGGTGGACCGATGCCGGTGAAGTACGGCTTCACCACGGCCGAGGCCCTGGCCGCCCTCGGCCTCGACTGCCGCGACCTTGCCTGGGGCGAGGTGAACCGTCACTTCGCCCAGGAGGGGCTGGCCCTGATGCACCAGCCGGCCCACTTCCCGGCGGCCGAGCGGCTGGTGCCGCTGCGGGAGCAGATCGGCAAACGTCCGCCGATCGCCACCCTCGAATTGCTGTGGAGCTGCCATGCCGGCCCCCACCTGCAGGTCAGCGGCTTCGTCCACGCCCCCACCGAGCGGCTGGCCCGCCTGGTCCTGGCCGCCACCGGCCAGGACGAGCTGCTGCTGATCAAGGGGATGGAGGGGGGCGCGGAGCTGCCCACCAACCGGGTGGCGATCGCCTCCCACCGTTGGGGGGGAGACTCGGAGCGGCTGATCCTGCGGGCCCGCGACCACGGCCTGGGGGCGCCCGAGGTGCCGCTGGAGAGTGTGGCCCAGTGGCAGGGCCAGGCCCAGGAGGCCCTGGCCGCTTCGGGGCCCCTGGTGGCAGGTCTGATCTGGAACGGTGGCTTTCTGCTCTGGCGCGCCGGGATCAGCGAGAGCCTCCAGGCGGGGCTGACCCTGGCGGAGCGGCTGCTGGAGGATGGGGCGGTGGAGCACCGCCGCCGCCAGCTGGCCGAGGAGCTGGCCCTCACAGCAGGGGATATCCCCCCAGCAGGTCAGCAACCTGATCCAGCAGGTTGTTGATCAACCGGCGCCCCTGGCGCTCCCCCTCCTCGCCCCAGCGGACGTGGCCGGCCCGCAACAGCTCGACCCCATCCGGCCCGAGGGCCATCCGCACATAGTCGCCGTCCTCGTCGAGCCAGGTCTGCAGGGCGGGCTCCGTCACCTCGACGTGGAACTGGAGCCCGTGGGCATGGTGGCCGATCCGGAACATCTGCTCGGCGCAGAGGGGCGTGGACCCCAGCAGGGTGGCCGCGGCGGGGAGCCGGATCCGGTCCCCGTGCCAGTGCAGCGCCGGCAGGCCGGCCCCGAGCCCCGCGAGCACCGGCTCCTGCCCCTGGGGCCGGGTCCAGGCCACCGGTCCCCAGCCCACCTCGTAGGCCCGCACGGGCGGCTCCCCCGCCATCAGCGGCACCACCTGGCCCCCGGCGGCGAAGGCCAGCAGCTGGGCCCCCAGGCACAGGCCGATCACCGGGCGCTCGCACTCCAGGCAGTCCCGCAGCAGGGCCACCTCCCCCTCCAGCCAGGGGAACCATGGCGAACCGATGTCAGCGACGCCCATCGGTCCCCCCAGCACCAGCAGGGCCTGGTCGGGGCCGAGCCGGGGCATCGGCTCCCCCCGGTCGGGCCGGCACACCGTCACCGCCCAGCCCCGGCGAAGGGCCTCCTCGGCGAAACGGCCCGGTCCTTCCCGCTCCAGGTGCTGGAGCACCACCAGGTGGGTCATGGGTGGGCAGGACGGCGATGGGAGCCCCAGCATGGGGGCGTCCGCCGCTGCGGGCCAGGATCCATGGGCAGCGATCCCAGCCTCCGCCAGCTGCTGGCGCTCTTGATCGGGTCGGTCGGACTGGGCTACATGCTCTACGGCAGGAAGCAGGCCCATGCGGTGGCCCTGGGCTGCGGGGTGCTGCTGATGGTGATCCCCTACGGCCTCAGCAACGTGGCCGCGCTGCTGATCGTGGCGCTGACGCTGATGGTGCTTCCCTTTGTTCTGAACCGTTTCCTCGCCTGACCCATGCCGATCCCGGAGGAGGTGCTGCGTTTCTGGTTCGAGGAGATTCCGCCCTCCGCCTGGTTCAGACCCGGGGCCGAGGGCGACAGGGCCGTGCGGGAGCGGTTCGCTGAACTCACCGACCAGGCCCTGGCCGGCGGTCTGGAGGCCTGGGGCGAGAGCGCCCCGGACGCCCTCGCCCTGCTGCTGGTGCTCGACCAGTTCCCGCGTCAGATCTGGCGTGACCAGGCCCGCGCCTTCGCCGGGGATGGGCAGGCCCTGGCCCTGACGCTGCGGGCCGTGGAGGCCGGCTGGGTGGAGGCGGAGCCGGCACCGGAACGGCGGCCGTTCTGGCTGATGCCCCTGATGCACAGCGAGGATCTGGCGGTGCAGGAGCTGGGCCTGCCCCTGTTCGAGCGCAACACCGACACCCGCACCGCCGAGTTCGCCCGCCGCCACCATGGGGTGATCGCCCGCTTCGGCCGCTTCCCCCATCGCAACCAGGCCCTCGGGAGGCCGAGCAGCCCGGAGGAACGGGCGTTTCTGCAGCAGCCCGGCTCCCGCTTCTGAGACCCCCGATGCGCTCCGACCCTGCCGACACCGACGCGACCCTGCGGGCCGCCGAAGCCACCGCCCACCGGCTGGCGGGGGAGCTGTTCTCCTGGGACCTCACCCGGGCCCTGGAACTGGCCCTGCTGAAGACCTTCTGCGTGCCCTCCATCTCCGGGCTGCTGGCCCGCACCGGGGAGTTCGAGCAGCGGCCCCGCAAGCGCTACGACGACACGGGCCTGATGGTGGCGGAACTGCTGCGCCATGGCCCAGGCAGCCCGGCCGGGGCCGCCGTGATCACGCGCATGAACCGGATCCACGGCCATTACGCGATCAGCAACGACGATTTCCTCTACGTGCTCTCCACCTTCGTGGCCGAGCCGATCCGTTGGCTGGCCCGCTACGGCTGGCGGCCCCTGACGCCCCTGGAGCAGGAGCACCTGTTCCGCTTCTGGTGCGGGGTGGGCGAACGGATGGGGATCGCGGACCTGCCGGACAGCCTCGAGGCGCTGCTGGCCCTGAACGAGCGGGTGGAGCGGGAGGCCTTCGCCCCGGCGGCCACCAACCGGCGCATCGCCGACGCCACCCTGACCATGCTCCTGGCCGACTGGCCCGCCCCCCTGCGCCCCGCCCTGCGGCGGGGTCTGCTGGGGCTGCTGGACCGCCAGACCTGCGCCGCCCTGGGCTGGAGCACCCCGCCCGACTGGCTGCAGACGCTGGTGCTGCGGGCCCTGCGGACCCGCAGCAGGGCCGCCGCCCTGGTGGCCAGCGGCCGCCGCCGCCTGGGCCGGCCCGCTGAGGCCCGCTTCTATTCCCAGCAGCCCACCCCCAGCTACGGCGCCACGTTCCGACTCGATCAGCTGGGCCCACCGCCGCTGCTGGCGGATCTGGCTAAGCAGGAGGTACCGCTTCCTTCCCACCAACCCATGGTCGCCCCCTTCCAGTCCCCCCACTTCGCCGTCGCGCGCACGGAGGACGGCTGGATCATCGAGGCCCGCGTCACCAAGGATCAGCAGGGCGACTGGCTGCTGAGCCGCCACGAACTGGAGGAGCTCCAGGCCCTGCTGGAACGGGTGATCGCCTCCTGACCCGCTCCACTCCCCCCGATCCGGCGCCCCCGGAGCTGGCGTCGCCAGGCCGCCTGCTCAACGTTCTGGGGGTGACCTTCGGCATCGCCGGCGCCGTGGGCGGCACCATCGGCGCCGGCATCCTGCGCACCCCCGGCCTGGTGGCGGCCCAGCTGGGAAGCGGACCCTGGGTGGTGGCGGCCTGGCTGGCCGGCGGCCTCTACGCCCTGCTGGGCGCCAACGCCGTGGCGGAACTGGGGGCCAGCCTGCCCCTGGCCGGCGGCTGGTACGTCTACGCCAGGCGCTGCTTCGGCGATGCCGCCGGCTTCACCGTGGGCTGGATGGACTGGATCGGCCACTGCACCGGCATCGCCTGGGTGGCGGTCACCATCGGCGAGTACACGGCCTTCCTGCTGCCGGGCCTGGAGCTGCCCGGGAAGCTGGTGGGGCTGGGGGTGGTGGCCCTGTTCACCCTCATCCAGCTGCTGGGGGTGGCGGCCGGCAGCGGCAGCCAGAAGCTGCTGAGCCTGGCCAAAGCGATCGCCTTCCTGGCGGTGGTGGCGGCCTGCTTCCTGCTGGGCGGGCCCGACAGCCGCGCCGCCGCCAGCGCGGCGATCCCCACCACCGCCACGGCCCTGGCCACCCCGGCGGGCTGGACGGGGATGGCGGTGGCGCTGGTGTTCTCCCTGCAGGCGATCGTCACCACCTACGACGGCTGGCACAGCCCCATCTACTTCTCCGAGGAGTTCAGCGAACCCCAGGAGGACCTGCCCCGCTCCCTGATCGGCGGGGTGCTGGCCGTGATCGTCCTCTACACACTGTTCAACCTGGCCCTGCTGCGGGTGCTGCCCCTGAAGGTGATCGCCGTCTCCAGCCTGCCGGTGGCGGACGCGGCCGCCCTGCTGTTCGGCGCCTTCGGCGGCCAGGCGATCACCGTGCTGGCGCTGGTGTCCCTGGCGGGCCTGATCAACGCCTCGATCATGGGCGCCCCCCGCATCCTCTACGGCCTCAGCCGGGACAAGCTGTTCAGCCCCCTGGTCGACCGGGTCAACCGGGGCGGCACCCCCACCGTGGCCCTGGTGCTCACCAGCCTGGCCTCGGCCCTGCTGGTGCTCTGCGGCGACTTCACGATCCTGCTCGGGCTGGCCGCGTTCCTTTACGTGAGCCTCTACCTGGTGGGGATCGTCTGCCTGTTCGTGCTGCGCCGGCGGGAGCCGGAGCGGCCGCGGCCGTTCAAGGCCTGGGGCCATCCGTGGAGCACCGCCATCGTGCTGGTGGGATCGATCGCCTTTCTGGTGGGTGCCCTGCTCAACGACACCGCCAACAGCGGCTGGGCCCTGCTGCTGATCGGCGTCAGCGTGCCGGTGTTTCAGGCCACCCGGGCCCTGACACCGGCCGAAGCGCCATGACGTCCCGGTGGCCGCCGGCCTGGTGGGACGGCGCCCTGGCGGGGGAGATCCTGCAGCGCAGCGGCGAGCACCTGCTGCTGGTGGGCACCGCCATCGGCCTGGCCCTGGCGATCAGCCTGCCGCTGGGCCTGTGGATCAGCCGCCGGCCCCGCTGGGCCGGGCCGGTGCTGGCGGCAGCCAGCACGGTGCAGACGGTGCCGAGCCTGGCGATCTTCGGCCTGCTGCTCACCGTGCCGCTGCTGGGCGGCATCGGCACCACACCCGCGATCGTGGCCCTCACCCTCTACGCCCTGCTGCCCCTTCTGCGGGGCCTGGTCACCGGCCTGGCCCAGGTGCCCCCGGGGCTGAAGCAGGCCGGGCAGGCCCTTGGCCTAAGCGACCGCCAGGTGCTGCTGCACGTGGAGTTGCCCCTGGCCCTGCCCACCCTGATGGCCGGCCTCCGGGTGGCCACGGTGATCGGTGTGGGGGTAGCCACGATCGCCGCCGCCATCGGCGCCGGTGGCCTGGGGGTGTTCATCTTCCGGGGCATCGCCACGGTGAACAACGGCCTGATCCTGGCCGGGGCCCTGCCGGCCGCCGCCATTGCCCTGCTCGCCGACGGCGGGCTGGGGTGGCTGGAACGGCGGCTGGCCCAGCCCCGTGCCAAGGGTCCCGGCGGCGGGCGGCGACGGCTGCTGCGGCTCGCCTGGGGTCTGGCGGGCCTGGCCCTGGGGGCCGTGCTGGCGCTGCGGCTGCTGCTGCCCGCCGGCGCCGGCCCGGTGCGGATCGGCAGCAAGAGCTTCACCGAGCAGCTGATCCTGGGGGCACTGCTGGCCCAGCAGATCGAGGCCGCCACCCCGTTGAAGGTGAAGCGGGACTTCGGCCTGGGGGGCACCGGCCTGATTCACGCCGCCGTGCGCAGCGGCCGCATCGACGGCTATGTGGAGTACACCGGCACCGCCTGGACCACCCTGCTGGACCAGTCCCCGCCTCCGCCGGAGACTCCCAATCCGGCGCGGTGGGTCTTCGAGGAGACGCGCCGCCTCTACGGCGAGCGCTTCGGGCTCACCGTGTTCCCCTCGCTGGGGTTCGAGAACAGCTTCGCCATCCTGGTGCGCCGCGCCGAAGCCGAGCGGCTGGGGATCGCCACGATCAGCGAGGCGGCCCCCCACTCCCCCCGCTGGCGGGCGGGCTTCGGCTACGAATTCCTCAACCGGCCGGATGGCTTCGCCGGACTGGCCCGGCGCTACAGGCTGCGCTTCTCCCAACCGCCCGAGGCCATGGATCTGGGTCTCACGTACAGGGCCCTGGCCGAGGGGCGGGTCGACCTGATCGCCGGCGACACCACCAACGGCCTGATCCCCGCCCTCGACCTGCAACAGCTGCGGGACGACCGCCACTACTTCCCGCCCTATGACGCGGTGCCCGTGTTCAACGCGGCGACGCTGCGGCGGCGCCCGGAACTGGTGCCCGTGATCGACGCGCTGGCCGGCCGCATCCCCGCCGCCACGATGCAGCGCCTCAATGCCCAGGTCGACCTCGACGGCCTTGCTGTGGCGGAAGTGGTGCGCCGCTGGCGCCTTCAGCAGGCCGGTGCGGTCGGGGCCGAGGGAGCCTCCTGATCGTTGCCGGCGGCGGGCTCGGGGCGCCGAAACACCAGCACGGGCAGGTCGGTGTGGGTCAGCACCTGCTGGGTCTCGCTGCCCAGCAGCAGCCCGGCGAGGCCGCGGCGGCCGTGGGAGGCCATGAAGATCAGGTCGCAGCCATGCTGGCTGGCGGCCTCGATGATCGCCTCGTAGACGACCGGGTGGTCGCCCACGACCGTGTCGCAGGGGACGCCGGCCTCCTCGGCCATCCCCCGGGCCCGCTCCAGCAGCCCGGCGGCGAAGGCCCGCTCCGCCCGGCTGAACCGCTCCACCACGGTGGGGTCGAGCAGCACCGGATCGCCATAGATGCAGGCCTGCGGCGGCATGGCCAGGTTGGCGAGGGCATGGAAGAAGGTGATGGTCGCCCCGGTCTCGCGGGCGTAGGTCACCGCCCGGCGGATCGTGCCGTCGGAGAGATCGGAGCCGTCGGTGGGCACCAGCAGGTGACGGAACATCGGCCTCGCCTCATGGGCGCTGGGGTGAACTCCATGATCACCCGGCCGCCGTGATGACACCGGCCCCTGCGAGGCGACGCTCCACCCGCTGCGCCAGCTCCGGGGCCAGCCGGCCCCGATCGAGGCCGGCCAGGTCCGCCAATCCCCCCGGCAGGCGGGCCAGCAGATCCACGGCGCTGGCCGCCAGGGCGGCATCGAGATCCCCGATGAGGTGGCGCAGGGTCTGCCGCAGGGGAGCCGCCGGCCAGGTGGCGAGCCCCACCGTCAGACCCTCCAGGGCAGCCCGGCGCTGCTGCAGCGGCAGGGGGGCCAGGACCCGCTGCCGCAGCAGCTGGAAATCCTCGGGATCGCGCTGGTGACCCAGCAGCGGCAACAGCACCACGCAGCGCCCAGCGCCGGTGCTGGCTCCATCGAGGGCCTGCCGCAGCAGGGCCCGGCAGTGGGGATGGCGGCGGCGGCCGATCACCGCGAGCAGGGTCGGGTCGGCGGCGGGATCGGCCAGCCACCAGGCCAGCAGCCGGGCCGCCGCCGGGCCGTCCAGCCGATCCTCCAGCGCTCCCAGCAGATCCGTGGCAGGCACCAGCCAGCCAGCTTCCACCGCCTCCAGCCAGGGCTCCACATCGAGGCGATCCAGACCACGCAGACGCCGCAGCCAGGGCCAGCGATCGGGGTTGCCGGCCGGAGGCAGCAGCTGCGGCAGGGCCTGGAAGGGAGGCGTTCCGGTCAAGGATGAACCCCCCCATGATCTGTCGCCATTGATACGTTTGGTTCGCCAGCCCTGGCCTGCTGAGGCCCCGGGGCTACAACGAAATGACTCCAGACGTCAGGCAGGTCTCCCATGGCCTTCACCGGTACCGATGCCATCCCCCATCCCCCCATCCGACGGCCACAGGGTGAGCCGCGGCGATGGGGCCGGCCCTGCGAAGCGGCGCGAACCGTCAGGCCGATCGAGGAGAAGGAACGCCAGCTGGTGCTGACACTGACGGCCCAGCTGGCCGATGCGCAATTCATCCGGGCCGACCAGGCCCGCGTTGCTTGGCTCTGGCAGGAAGTGGCGGCGCTGGAGATTGATCCCGAACGGGTCATCCGGCTTCTGTACGGGGGACAGGATCTGAACGACAGGGCCAGGCTGGCCGACATGGACCGTTGCTGGCATCCGGACGTTCCACGGAGCCGGCGCTTCCCATGGGACAGGGGCGCCGTCAGGCGAGGGGCGTCCGCCGCCGGGCGCCGAAGCGTTCCACCAGCAGCTCTTCCAGCACGTCGCTGAGCTCACTGAGGGGAACGCCCTTCTCGTGAAGTTCGGCCAGCCGTGGCTCCTGGCCCATCGACCCGCCCAGGAAGATCTTGACCGCCTCCACCATCTGCCCGTCCTGGCGGGCCTTGGCACCCATCAGCCCGATCTGGCCCATGTAGGGCTGCCCGCAGGCGTTCGGGCAGCCGGTCCAGTGGCTGCGCACGGCCTCGGGCAACTCCAGTCGACGCTCCAGTTCCTCGATCACGGCCTGGGCGGTGCTCTTGGTGGGGATCAGGGCGAAGCTGCAGTAGCGGCTGCCCGTGCAGCTCACCGCCTCGGCCTGCAGAGCCCCGGGCTCGAGCCGGAAACGCTGCAGCAGGGGCTCGGCCCGCAGCGCCTCCAGCCGATCGGTGGGGACATCCACGATCAGCACGTTCTGGGCTTCGGTGAAGCGCAGCTCGCCGCTGCCGTGATCGCGGGCCAGCCGCGCCAGCTCCAGCATCTGATCCGCATCGAGGCGCCCCATCGGCACATGCAGCCCAGCCCAGTGGAGGCCCGCCTGCTTCTGGGCCTGGACCCCCAGGCCGTCGCGGGGGGCCCGGCTCACCAGATGGCGGCCATCGTGGGGCAGAACCGAAGCGGCCGGCACCCCGGCCAGCCGGGCGTAGCTCTCGAGCACGGCCATGCGATAGGGCTCCAGCCCCAGGCTGTCGATCAGATACATCAGCCGGCTCTTGTTGCGCTGCACCCGATTGCCGTGGGCCTCGTAGTGGCGCAGCAGGGCCAGGGTGAAATCGGCCAGCTGATCGCCCCGCAGCCAGACCCCCAGGGGGATCGCCAGTTCGTTGCGCTGGGCCGAGAAGAAGCCCCCCACCAACACCGTGAAACCGAGCGGCGCGGCCGGATCCTGCGGGTGGGGCGCCGGCAGGAAGGCCAGATCGTTGTGCAACAGGAAGCTGTCGGGGGCTCCGCCCACGGCCACGTTGAACTTGCGTGGCAGGTTGCGCGGACCATCGGCGGCCAGCAGGCGCGCCTGGATGGCCTCCACAAAGGGGCGGGTGTCGAGGAGTTCCTCCGGGTCGATGCCGGCCAGGGGGTTGCCGGTGATGTTGCGGGGATTGTCGTGGCCCGACTGACGACTGGTGAGCCCCACCTGCTCCAGGCCCACCATTAGGGGCGCCATGTCCTCCAGCAGCAGCCCGCGCAGCTGCAGGTTCTGGCGGGTGGTGATGTCGGCGCTGCCGTGGTCGCCGCAGCGATCCACCACATCGGCGAGCACCTCCAGCTGGTCGGAGCGGATCACCCCGTTCGGCAACCGCAGCCGCACCATGAAGCGCCCGGGGGTGACCGGCCGGAAGAAGATGCCCAGCCACTTGAGCCGGATGGTGAGGGTGGCCTCGTCAAGGGAGTCCCAGCCCTGGCCTGCCAGTTCGGCCAGCCGAGGGGCCAGATCCAGACCACAGAGGTCGGCCTTGGCCTGTTCGACCTTGCTGAGCGTGGGAACCGGTGCTTCAGAGACCGGTGCGTCGGATCCGGGGGGGGTGATCATGCGGGATACAAACTGTCGTGCGGAACACGCAGCAAAGACCTGACGGGCAGGCTGTGACGAAGAGACACCTCGGCCTGCCCCATCCCGGGGCCTGCGCGGCGGGACGCGGAACCGAACGGACGCCGATGAGAGCTGCGTCGTCGGGGGCTGTCGGCAGTCGGGGAGCGCCAAGAAAGCTGCGCTGTCCCCACCGAACGAGGAAGACTTAGCTTCTACGACGGAGTTGTGGCTGTGTGTTTCAACCGCTACCGATGACCGCCGCAACCGATCGGCGCGAGGCACGCCTGCGGGCCCTCGGCACGGGCCGGGCCCGTTTCCGCGAACTGATCGGCAAGGTGGGCAGCGGCGAGCACACCAGCACGGGCCTCGACCGCGCCGAAGCCCGCGAGGCGATGGACCTGATGCTCGGTGGCCTGGCCGATGACGCCCAGATGGGGGCCTTCCTGATCGCCCACCGCATCCGCCGGCCCCATCCCATCGAGCTCTCCGGGATGCTCGACAGCTACCGCCAGCACGGGCCGGTGCTGGAAACACCGGCGCAACGCCCCCTCTGTTTCGGGGTGCCCTACGACGGCCGCAGCCGCACCGCACCGCTGCTGCCGCTGGTGGCCCTGGTGCTGGCCAGCGACGGCTTGCCGGTGGTGATGCACGGCGGTGGCCCCATGCCGGTGAAATTCGGCGTCACCCTGGCCGAACTGTTCGAAGCGATCGGCATCAGCTGGAGGGGTCTGCCGCTGAGCGCAGTGCAACAGCGCCTCGATCGTCACGGTCTGGCCCTCACCCACCAGCCCGACCATTTCCCCTGGGCCGACCGCCTGGTGCCCGTGCGTGATGCCATCGGCAAACGCCCTCCGGTGGCGAGCCTCGAACTGCTGTGGACACCCCACCGGGGCGAGCACCTGCTGGTGAGCGGTTTTGTCCATCCCCCCACCGAAACCCGCGCCTGGCAAGCCCTGGAGGCCTGCGGTGAATCCGACGTCCTCACCGTGAAGGGACTGGAGGGCTCCACCGACCTGCCCACCTCCCGGGCAGGCATCACCGCCCGGCTGCGGCAGGGGGACCCGGAGCGGATCCTGCTCCACCCCCGCGACCACGGCATCAGCACGCCCGAAGTGGCCTGGCAGAACCCGGAGATCTGGCGCCGCCAGGCCCTGGCGGCCCTGGCCGGCGAAGGGGAGCTGCTGCAGGCCCTGCGCTGGAACGTGGCCGCCTACCTCTGGTTCGCCGGCCGCTTCGAGCGCCTGGCGGACGCCCTGGAGCAAGCCACCGCCCTGCTGATGGCGCGCAGCGGCGAGCGTCTGCGCAGGGAACTGGCGGACCAGGACTGGCAGAGCTGACACCCGCCGGAGCTGCCAAAGCGGGAATCGGTAACCATTGCGACGTTGGCCGGGGTCGTCGCCATGGTCTTTTGGAAGTGGTTGGTCAGCCTGCGCACCAACCCAGCATTCACCGGCACGGTGCGCTTCGTTGTGGAGCCCGTCCGGAGTGCATCCGCATCCGCGATGCCATCACTCCGGTCCTCTCCAGGTACTCCAACAGGCCCCATGTCGAATCTTTCACGTCGCAGATTCCTGATCACCGCCGCCGGCACCACCGCCGGCGCCCTCTGGCTGAGTGCCTGTGGCGGCAAGAAGGAAGCCAGCACCTCCATGGCTCCGGCCGCCGGTGGCACCGCCGATGCCCCGGAGGTGAAAGGCGCCACCCTGGGCTTCATCGCCCTCACCGACGCCGCCCCGGTGATCATCGCCAAGGAAAAGGGGTTCTTCGCCAAGCACGGGATGCCCGATGTGAAGGTGATGAAGCAGACCTCCTGGGCCGTCACCCGCGACAACCTGGAACTCGGCGAAGCCGGTGGTGGCATCGACGGGGCCCACATCCTGTCGCCGATGCCGCTGCTGCTGGCGGCCGGAAAGATCACCAAGAGCAAGCAACCGTTGCCGATGGTCACCCTGGCGCGGCTCAACCTTCAGGGCCAGGGCATCTCGGCCTCGAAGGAGTTGCTGGGCGACAAGCTCACCATCGACAACAAGGCGGGGCTCGCCGATGCCGTGGCGGCCACGGCCAAGACCGGCAGGAAATTCAAGGCGGCCGTCACCTTTCCCGGTGGCACCCACGACCTGTGGATGCGTTACTGGCTGGCGGCCAACGGCATCGATCCCAACAAGGACGCCGACCTGGTGGTGATTCCCCCGCCCCAGATGGTGGCCAACATGAAGACCGGCACCATGGATGCCTTCTGCGTCGGGGAGCCCTGGAACCAGCGGCTGGTCAACAAGAAACTCGGCTACACCGCTGCGGTCACAGGTGAACTGTGGAAGTTCCACCCCGAGAAATCCTTCTCAATGCGTGCCGACTGGGTCGAGAAGAACCCCAAGGCCACCAAGGCCCTGCTGATGGCGGTGATGGAAGCCCAGATGTGGTGTGAAGACCCCGCCAACCTCGACGAGTTGTGCGAGATCACCTCGAAGGACAAGTATTTCAAAGCGAGCGTGGCCGACATCAAGCCCCGTCTGGCAGGCAACTTCGACTACGGAGACGGTCGTGTGGTGAAGGACAGCCCCTACCGGATGCGCTTCTGGAGCGAGAACGCCTCCTTCCCGTTCAAGAGCCACGACAAGTGGTTCGTCACCGAGGACATGCGCTGGGGCTACCTGCCTGCCAGCACCGACATCGACGCCCTGGTGAACCAGGTGAACCGGGCCGATCTCTGGAAGGAGGCCGCCAAGGCCATCGGCCAGGAGCAGGCGATCCCCGCCAGCGATTCCCGGGGCAAGGAAACCTTCTTCGACGGCACCGTGTTCGATCCGGAAAACCCCAAGGCCTATCTCGACGGTCTGAAGATCAAGGCCATGACCTGACGCCCGGCTCGACCACGGAACCATCCTCCCTTTCCCCTATGGCCCTTTCTGCAGCAATCCAACCCAGTCGTTCCAAGCGAATGCTGCCACGCTGGTTTGTCCTGGCAGTTCCCTACTTCCTGTGCATCGGCGGCTTCCTGGTGGTCTGGCAGTTCCTGTCGTTTGTTCTGGGTGTGGGACGACTGCCAGGTCCGATCAATGTCATTGTCGACACCTGGGATCCCTATATCAGCCAGCCGTTCTTTGATGACGGTGGCACCAGCAAAGGACTGGGTTGGCAAATCCTGATCTCCCTTCAGCGCGTCGCCGTGGGCTACGGCCTCTCGGCCGTTGCAGGGATCACGATCGGCGGAATCCTGGGCATGAATCGTTTCCTCGGCAAGGGATTCGACCCCGTGATTCAGGTGTTGAGAACAGTGCCTCCGCTCGCCTGGTTTCCCATCACCCTGATGGTGTTCCAGGATTCCACGACATCGGCCATCTTCGTGATCTTCATCACGGCGATCTGGCCGATCATCATCAACACCGCTGTTGGCATTCGCCAGATTCCCCAAGACTATATTAATGTCTCCAGGGTGCTGAAGCTATCCAAAGCTGCTTACATCAAGGACATCGTCATACCGGCGACCGTACCTTTCGTTTTCACAGGACTTCGCATCGCCGTTGGTTTGGCCTGGCTGGCGATCGTTGCGGCCGAGATGCTCAAGGCGGATGGAGGCATCGGCTATTTCATCTGGGACGCTTACAATGCTGGCGGCGACTCCAGCTCAAGCCAGATCATTCTAGCCATCGTTTATGTCGGCATTGTCGGCTTGCTCCTCGACCGGTTGGTGGCCTTTGCGGGTCGCAAGATCAGCCGGGGTGCTGAATAGACATGTCGACACTATTTACGGTTGACCATGTCACCCAGGCTTTTCCACTCAAAGGCGGCGGCACTTATGTGGCCCTCAAGGATATTTTCCTGAACATCGCTGAAGGTGAATTCATCTCACTTGTCGGACACTCCGGCTGCGGGAAGTCGACACTCCTCAACCTGCTGGCTGGTCTGACCCGTGCCACACAAGGTGGCATTCTGATGAACGGCCGTCAGGTCACCGATCCAGGACCCGACCGGATGGTGGTGTTCCAGAACTATTCGCTTCTGCCCTGGCTCACGGTCCGCCAGAACATTGCCCTGGCGGTGAACAACGTGATCGAAGCCGGCAACCATGGGGAGCGGGAAGCCATCATCGAGCACCACATCCGATTGGTGGGCCTGAAGGCCGCCGCTGACAAATACCCTCGCGAAATCTCTGGAGGGATGAAGCAACGGGTCGCCATCGCCCGCGCCCTGGCCCTGCGGCCGAAGCTGCTGCTGCTCGATGAACCGTTCGGCGCTCTCGATGCGCTCACACGGGGCAATCTGCAGGAGCAGCTGATGCAGATCTGCCAGGAGGCCAAGGTCACCGCCCTGATGGTCACCCACGACGTGGATGAAGCGTTGCTGCTCTCCGACCGGGTGGTGCTGATGACCAACGGGCCCGAGGCCCACATCGATCAGATCATCGAGGTGCCCCTGCCGCGTCCGCGCACCCAGCTGGGGGCGGTGGAACATCCCCGCTACTACGGACTGCGCGCCGAGATCGTGGGCTTCCTGTCCGAGCAGCGGCGGGCACGGCAGCAACGGTTGAAGCCTGCCGAGGCCATCGCCAGCCATGGACTGGAGAAGGTGAATCTGGAGCTGGGCTTCATCCCCCTCACCGACTGCCTGCCGTTGGTGGTGGCCCAGGAGAAGGGGTTCTTCGCCAAGCACGGCCTGACCCAGGTGACGCTGCGCCGGGAAAGCAACTGGAAAACCCTGGAGACCCACGTTCGCCAGGAGGTCCTCGATGGGGCCCAGATGGTGGCGGGAATGCCCATCGCCATGACCCTCGGCTGCAACGGCCAGACGCCCCTGCCCATGGTGAGCGCGCTCACCTTGAGCTGCAACGGCAATGCCATCACCCTGCACCGCCGTTTTCACGAGGCTGGGGTCAGCACCCTGGCCGACTTCAAGGAGTGGATCGTCGCCCACCCGGGCACCAAACCGGTGCTGGCCATGGTGCACCCGGCCTCGATGCACAACCTGATCCTGCGGGCCTGGCTGGCCTCGGGGGGCATTGACCCGGAGCGCGATGTGGAGCTGCTGGTGATCCCGCCACCCCAGATGGTGGCCTCCCTGAAGGCCGGCACGATCGATGGCTACTGCGTCGGCGAACCCTGGAACTCGCGCGCCGTCCTTGAAGGTCTCGGCACCGTGATCGCCACCGATGTGGAGATCTGGAATGGTCACTGCGAAAAGGTTCTGGGAGTGAGGGAGGCCTGGGCTGCCGCCTACCCCCGCACCCACCGGGCCCTGGTGCAGGCGCTGCTGGAGGCCTGCCGCTACTGCGAGGACCCTGCCCATCGCCACGAACTGGCCGAACTGCTGTCCCAGAGCCAGTACGTGGGCACCGACCTGGCCACGATCCGGCCGGGGTTCGTCGATGCCTACGACCGCGGCACGGGCAACCCAGCTCCGGTGCCGGAGTTCAACCGCTTCTTCGGCCCGGGGGTCAACGAGCCCCATTCCAGTGATGCGGTGTGGATCCTCAGCCAACTGGGACGCTGGGGTCTGAGCAGCTTTCCCAGCAACTGGCAGGACGTGGTGGATCGCGTGCAGGACCGAGCGCTGTTCCTGAGTGCCGCCGCCGACCTGGGCCTGCCGGTCTCCGACCTCCCCGAAGCCCCGATCGAGAGGTTGGCCGGCGATTGTTTCGACCCGTCCGATCCCCTGGCCTATCTCAACCGCCTGGCGGTCAAAGGTCGGGTGACGGTGGCCTCCCTGCCTCTGCCATCACCTCCCGAACCAAGACCCTCAGCACCAGCCCCTTGCTGACCCCCTCGCCGGCCTTCCTATCCCCCCCTCCGCCCATGCAGACCCTGACGTCGCCCGCGTCCACCCACCAACAGAGCGGAGAACCGTTCCTGGTGATCGATGGGGTCAGCAAGGTGTACCCCACCCCGAAGGGGCCCTACACCGTGCTCGACAACATCAGCCTGGAGGTGGCGGAGGGGGAATTCATCTGTGTGATCGGCCATTCCGGTTGCGGCAAATCCACCCTGCTCGATCTGGTATCGGGCTTCGGCCAGCCCACCAACGGAGAGGTGCGGCTGGAGTCGGTGCCGATCCGCGAACCCGGCCCTGACCGGATGGTGGTGTTTCAGAACTATTCCTTGCTGCCCTGGATGTCGGCCGCCGAGAACGTGGCCCTGGCCGTGAACAACGTGTTCCCCCATCTCAGCCGCAACGGCGACGCCGACCGGATCGTGGAGAGCCACCTGGCGATGGTGGGGCTGAGCGAGGCGGCCGACAAGAAACCGGGCAGCCTGTCGGGGGGAATGAAGCAGCGGGTCTCGATCGCCCGGGCGCTGGCCCTTCAACCCAAGGTGCTGATCCTCGATGAGCCGTTCGGAGCCCTCGATCCGATCACCAGGGAGGAGCTGCAGGAGGAGCTGCTCAAGATCTGGCAGGAGCACAAGGTGACCGTGCTGATGATCACCCACTCCATCGATGAGGCCCTGTTCCTGGCCGATCGGGTCGTGATGATGACCAACGGCCCGGCGGCGATGATCGGCGAGATTCTGGAGCTGCCCTTTCCCCGTCCCCGCGATCGGGCCCAGCTGATGGAACTGCCGGAGTACTACGACTACCGCAACCATGCGCTCGACTTCCTCTATCGGCGTTTCGCCCATGACGATCAGTGACCTGACGCCTCGCTGGGCCGCAGGTGCACCGCGGCGGCCTTGAGTTCCGGCTGCTGGGAGATGGGGCAACCCAGGGCATGCATCAGCCGGTTGGCCTCGCAGGCCTGCTCCTGGGCCGCCCCCCAGTGCATGGGCAGGAACACCGTGCCTTGGCGGATGCGATCGGTGACGAGCACCCGGGCCTTCACGGCGCCCCTGCGGGACACCACCTCCGCCCAGCCACCATCAATCAATCCATGCGCTCGGGCGTCGGCGGGATTCACCTCCAGCAACGGCTCGGGATGGGGCCGCAACAGCCGCTCGACGTGGGCCGTGCGGGTCATGGTGTGCCACTGCTCCAGGTAGCGGCCCACGGTGAGCACCAGGGGGTAGTCGCCATCGGGGGGTTCGCCCAGGCCCATGGGCGCCTCGCTGATCAGGCGGGCGCGGCCGGAGGCCGTGGGGAAACGGCCGGAGGTGTGCAGGCGCGGGGCACCCCCACCCGGTGAGCTGCCGCTGGGGAAGGGCCATTGCTGGGGTCCGTGCTCGTGAAGCAGGCCATGGCTGAGGCCGCTGAGATCGCACACGCGGCCCGCCGTAATCGCCACGAATTCGGCGAACACATCGGCCGAGGAGCCATAGCGGAACTGCTCCTCGAAGCCGAGCCGACGGCCGAGTTCGGCGAAGATCGCCCAGTCGGGACGGGCCTCCCCCGGCGGCGCACGGAAGGCCGGGCAAAAGGTGACACGGCGCTCGGAATTGGTCATCACGCCGGCCTTTTCGCTCCACTGCGCCGCCGGCAGCACCAGGTGGGCGATGGCGGCGGTCTCGGTGCCGGCGTAGGCCTCATTGAGGACCACCATCGGGCAGCGGCTCACCGCGGCCCGCACCCGGTCCAGCCAGGGAAGGCTCACCAGCGGATTGGTGGCCGCCACCCACCACAACCCCAGTTCGTCCCGCTCCATCGCCTCGATCTGCTCCCACACGGTGAGTCCCGACTCCGGTGCGATAGCCCCTGGAGCCAGGCCCCAGTGGTGTTCCAGCTCGGTGCGGTGCCGGGCCTCGGTGACGTAGCGGTAGCCGGGCAGCAGCCGGGCCAGGCCACCAGCTTCCCGGCCCCCCATGGCATTGGGCTGGCCCGTGAGCGAAAAGGGCCCGGCGCCGGGCTTGCCGATCTGGCCACTGACCAGATGCAGATTGATGATCCCAGCCACGGTGGCGGTGCCCTCGACGCTCTGGTTCACCCCCATTGACCAGAGACTCAGCACAGCGCGGCTCCCGGCCCAGCGGGCCGCAAGCTGGTGCAACTGCTGCTCCTCGATGCCGCAGAACCGGCTCACCCTCTCGGGCGTCCAGCCCGCCCATACCTCCGCCAAGGCGTCGAAGCCCTCGGTGGACGCCTCCACGTAGGCCCGATCCACCCCGCCCATCTCCAGCAGCAGATGGCCGAGACCATGCAGCAACGCCAGATCGGTGCCGGGCCGGATCGCCAGGTGCAGGTCGGCCGCGTCGCTGGTGGCGGTGGCGCGGGGATCCACCACCACGATCTGCAGGGCCTGCTTCTGCTTGCGCTTGCGCTTCAGCAGGCGCTGGAACAGCACC
Source organism: Bordetella parapertussis (assembly GCA_943370335.1). Taxonomy (GTDB): domain Bacteria; phylum Cyanobacteriota; class Cyanobacteriia; order PCC-6307; family Cyanobiaceae; genus Cyanobium. The sequence goes on from CALRQM020000001.1 coordinate 90,436, forward strand.
GGATGGCACTCGGCCGTGTTGGTGCCGATCAGCAGCACCGTGTCGGCCTGATCCAGGTCGTCGTAGCAGCAGGGGGGGCCGTCGGAGCCGAAACTGCGCACATAGCCTGAGACGGCCGAACTCATGCACAGGCGCGAGTTGGCGTCGAAGTTGTTGCTGCCCAGCGCCCCCTTGATCAGTTTGTTGGCGACGTAGTAGTCCTCGGTCTGGAACTGCCCGGAGCCATACATGGCGATACCGGAGGGGCCCTTCTCGGCCAGGGTGCGACGCACCTGGGTCTCCAGCAGCTCGAAGGCCCGATCCCAGCTGATCGGCGCGAAGGGCTGGTCGGTGCGCTGCCGATGGAGCGGGGTGGTGAGCCGGTTGCGGTCCAGGGTCTCGCCCACGGTGGCCCCCTTGACGCAGACCTGCCCCAGGGAGGAGGGGTGGTGGCGGTCGCCGCGGGCCGTCCAGGGCGCCTCGCTGCCGGCCGCCTCCGCTGGGGGCTTCATCTCCAGGCCGCAGCCCACGCCGCAGTAGGGGCACTGGGCCCGGGCCGGCCCGTCGGCGGGGGGGAGAGGCGTGGCGGGGTGACTCAAGATCGCGGGCAGACAACGGAGGCGGGCGGCCTCCCGGCGGACGTTCGGGCGTCAGCTGCGGCCACCACCATCACCACCCTGGCCGGAGCGCCGAGCTTAAGTGAGCGCGATGCCCTCTTCCCTTGGGAGCCCATTGGTGACGACGATCCAGAACGGTCCCGCCCCCACCGCCGAGGTGGTCCTCATCCGCCATGGCGAAACGGCATGGAGTCTCTCGGGCCAGCACACCGGCAGCACCGACATCCCCCTCACCGAGAGGGGGGAGGCGGCCGCCCGCGGGCTGGCCCCGCTCCTGGCGGCGAGCCCGTTCTCCCTGGTGCTGTCCAGCCCGCTGCAGCGGGCGCGGCGCACCTGCGAGCTGGCGGGGCTGGGCGGACAGGCCAGCCTTGAGCCTGATCTGGTCGAGTGGAACTACGGCGCCTACGAAGGCCTCACAACGTCCGAGATTCAAGCGCTGCACCCGGACTGGTTGGTCTTCCGCGATGGCTGTCCCGATGGGGAGAGTCCCGCCCAGGTGGGGGAACGGGTCGACCGGGTGATCCGGCGCCTGCAGCAGAGCGGCGGCCGGGTGGCCCTGTTCGCCCACGGGCATCTGCTGCGGGTGTTCGTAGCGCGCTGGATCGGGCTGCCGCCCAGCCACGGCGCCCATTTTCTGCTCGACACCGCCACGCTCACGATTCTTTCCAACTACCGGGGAATCCCGGCAGTGAAGTGCTGGAATGCATCGCTGAATCCGGTGGCCTGATGGCTGCGCCGCGTTCCTTTACCTGCGCGGGGTAGGAGGGTTCGAAGGCTTCGGCAGCCCGTTCTCCAGCCCTCACCCCCTTCCAGCGTGACCGACGCCTTCCCCATCGATCTGGGGGCCTACCAGCCCCTGAGCCTCGATCCGGCCCAGCCCGAGCTCACCGATCCCCAGCGCGACGCCCTGCGCTCCAACATCCAGCTCTGTCGGGACGCGATCGTCTTCTTCACCGCCACCGGCGCCGCCCGGGGGGTGGGCGGCCACACCGGCGGCCCCTATGACACCGTGCCGGAGGTGATGATCCTCGATGGCTTCTTCCGCGGCGCCCCCGATCGCTTCGTGCCGGTCTTCTTCGACGAGGCCGGCCACCGGGTCGCCACCCAGTACCTGATGGCGGTGCTGCGGGGCCAGCTGCCGGCCAGCGATCTGCTGCGTTATCGGGCCGCCCATTCGCGCCTGCCCGGCCACCCGGAGCTGGGCCTCACCCCCGGGGTGGAATTCAGCTCCGGCCGGCTGGGACACCTCTGGCCGTTCGTGAACGGGGTGGCCCTGGCCCACCCCGGCCGCATCCTGTTCTGCCTCGGCTCCGATGGCGCCCAGCAGGAGGGCGATGACGCCGAAGCGGCCCGCTTCGGCGTGGCCCATGGCCTCGAGGTGAAGCTGGTGATCGACGACAACGACGTCACCATCGCCGGCCATCCCTCCCAGTACCAGAAGGGCTACGACGTGGAGCGCACCCTCGCCGGCCAGGGCCTGGCCACCCTCAGCGGTGATGGTGAGGATTTCGACGACCTCTACGGCAGGCTCTGTGCCGCCGTGGCCACCAAAGGCCCGGTGGCGCTGATCAACAAGCGCCCGATGGCGGTGGGCATCGAGGGGCTGGAGGGCTCCACCCACGGCCACGACGTGATCCCCGTCGACCTGGCGATCGCCTACCTGGAGCAACGCGGCCAGGCCGCCGCTGCCGCGTACCTCAAGGCGATCGAGAAGCCCGTCAACCCCACCACCTACCTGGGCTCCAGTCGCACCACCGCCGCCAACCGCAACATCTTCGGCGACACGGTGGTGGAGGTGCTGTCTGGGCTGGGCGCGGCCGAGCGCAAGGACACGGTGCTCTGCGTTGACTCCGATCTGGAGGGGTCCTGCGGGCTGAGCCAGATCCGCAAGGCGTACCCGGAGATCTTCATCAGCGGCGGCATCATGGAACGGGCCAACTTTTCTGCCGCCGCCGGCTTCGGCATGCAGAAGGGCCGCCAGGGCATTTTCGCCACCTTCAGCGCCTTCCTGGAGATGTGCATCTCCGAGATCACCATGGCCCGGCTCAACGGCGCCAACGTGCTCTGCCATTTCTCCCACGCCGGCGTGGATGACATGGCCGACAACACCTGCCATTTCGGCCTCAACAACTGCTTCGCCGACAACGGTCTGGAGGACGATCACCATCCCACCCGGCTCTACTTCCCCGCCGATTCGGGGCAGATGAAGGCCTGTGTGGAGGCTGTGTTCCACGATCCCGGCCTGCGCTTCATCTTCTCCACCCGCTCCAAGGTGCCCAACCTGCTGGATGGGGAGGGCAACGAGTTGCACGGGGACGGCTACGTGTTCGAGCCCGGCCGCGACGAGGTGGTCCGCGAAGGCGACGCGGGCACGATCATCAGCTTCGGCGATTGTCTCTACCGGGCCCTCGATGCGGTGGAGCGGCTGCGCCAGGAGGGCACAGCCGTCCGATTGATCAACAAGGCCAGCCTCAACGTGGTGGACGAGACCATGATGGAGACCATCGGTCGCTCGCCTTTCGTGCTGGTGGTGGAAGCCTTCAACCGCCGCACCGGCCTGGGCAGCCGTTTCGGCACCTGGCTGCTGGAGCGGGGCTACCACCCGAAGTACGCCCACCTGGGCACCTGGCGCGAAGGCTGCGGCGGCCTCTGGGAGCAGGCCCCCCACCAGGGCATCGACAGCGACGGGATCCTGGCTCACGTGCGCAGCCTGCTGGGCTGAGGCCTCGTCACTCGGGCGGATGGAGGGCCACCCCGTGCCATTCGATCGGGCTCTGCATCAGCAGAACCTTGAGACTCAGCCTCCGCTGAGCGACCATGATCGCGAGCCGCGCTCACTGGGCAATGGAGCTTTGCTACAAATCGTGAAGGCTGATAGTTGCATGAATCGAAACCTGTAGATTACCTTAAGCTAGCCTGTTATACAGCGATGGGCGATTAATCAGCTCACGCTGGATCGACATTCAGCCAAAGAAATTGGCCATCTGCATTCCAAAGGAATGCTCGCCTAAAAATGCTCGCCTAAAAATGCTCGCCTAAATTTTATCGAATCGTAAACAATCACTACCATGTCATCTCTACTGAAAAACACATCCCTCCAAACAGCCATTGGCCTCGTCTTGGGCTTGAGCGTCCTTGGCCTTGACGGACCATTCAAACCCGCATCGGCCCTGACAGCATCTTTTCCAGACTTTTCAGATGTTTCGGCATGGCAACTGAACGGTAGCGCAGCCCAGGCAGGCTCAGTCCTGCGGGTTACGCCTTCACTGCCAGGTCAAAGTGGAAGCGCGTTTTTAAAAAATTCTATCTCCCTTCTGAATCAAAACTCGTTCAGCGCTTTCTTTCAATTCAGAATCTCCAACCCAGGCGGGATTACTGACACCGACGGCGTACAAGGAGCTGATGGAATTGTCTTCGCATTGCAAACGGTTTCCAACACAGCTGGCGGCGCCGGAGGTGGCATTGGTTTCGATGGTCTCCCAAATAGCGTTGGGGTGGAATTCGACACTTGGAACAATGGGGGCATAGATCAAGACAACGGGAATCATATCGGCATCGACCTTAACGGTAGTGTGGCCTCAGATCCTCTGGTTCCCGTCGTCCCGATCTTGAATGACGGCTCGATCTACAGTGCTTGGGTAGACTATGATGGGTTGACCGATAATTTAGAAGTTCGCTTTTCTGCGACTAATAGTCGGCCACTCTCTGCTTTGCTGTCCAAAACTGTCGATTTAGAATCGATTCTAGGCAGCAGCGACGCCTTTGTCGGCTTTACATCAGGAACAGGTTCAGCGTACAACGATCATGACATTCTAAACTTTACCTTCGAGGATCGGTTCAAGCCGATCGGCGGAACTTCCGTTCCTGGGCCTCTACCTCTTTTTGGTGTTGCCGCCGCATTTGGCTATTCTAGAAAGTTAAGAAACAGGATGAAAAACTCCTGATTCGTAACTGTTCTGGTTGTGCAGTCCCTCCAGGTTGATCAGCTGACAAGGGCATGTGGAGGCCAGGGGTCAGGGTCTGATCTACGGCACCAAAGCGCTGCACGCTCCGCCGCATCGTCAAGGCTCGAAAGGCGCCCCGCTCGACCGTTGGGCGGGTGATGAACGCTCTGGGGCTGGGATGGCTGAGGAACCTTGAACCCAAGCCGGCCGTGCGGCGGTACCAACGAGCGCGCCCTGGCGACTTGATCCATGCCGGCAGGAAACAGCTGGTCAGGTTTGAGCGTGGCGGCCACTGGATCACCGCTGACCGCCGTCAAGGCTCCTCCCGAGCTGCCCAGCGACAAGAAGTTGCTTGTCGCCATCGACGACGCCACCCGCCTGGCCGTCGCACCGGAAGGTGCGCTCAAAGGTGGGGGCATTAATCCACATCCCAGCCTCCAAGTTCGGGAGTGTCACCCCAGACGGCCATCACCTCACCGGGATGAGCGATGTAGTCGTTGATCTGGAACTTGACCACCGTGGAGGCCTTCAGGGGTTCTCCCAGCACAGGGAGGACAACGGCAGCCTTGGCCAGGATGGAGAGCTGTCAGATCGCCCCCTCATCCACCACGAACCTCTCGCCTCTCGCCGGAGAGCAGGCAGGTGTGGCGCCCTTCGGGAAGGCCGGTATGGTCAATGGCGCGGCAAGCGGATTCACCTTTGTTGGCGACGACGAACACTCGATTGTCGCGATACTTGCTAGTGGAAGCACAGATCCCATCCTAGATGTACTTCTGTTCGTGCCTGCCGCAGGAAAGAGCACGATGATTCGTGCGCAGCGAGGCCAGGCGACGAATGATCTCCCACATTCTTGATCCCCTCTCCCAAGACTCCATCATTGGTCGGTTGTAGGGATCGTTACCACCCTGAGTGGCGTTCACCAGGTACTGTTCGCCCCCATGAAATAGGCATGGAATACCTCTCAGCGTCAACAGCAGCCCCGTGGCGTCATGGGGCTGCCTCCCCAGATGATCCATGCCACTGTTTCTTCTGCGCGTCGGTTCGATTCGCCGCTTCAGCGTCCTTCCTGAAGGACTGTCCACCTTCCTGTACAGGGATCGCTATCACCGCAAGGTTCACGCGCTGCTGAAGGTGCGTCAGGAAGCAGCCTTGCGGGAGGCTCAGCCGACACCCGCCAGGCCGCTTCGGCATCGCGCCCACCGGGTTCGCTCCGACCGCATGAGGCGAGCCGCCTGAGGGAGGTCGATGGAGTGCCGAAGCTCCAGGAAACGCCGGCCGAGGATGTCGATTCGCTGACCTCCGCCCCACTGGGCAGAGGCATTACCGCCGATTTAACGCGGACAGGCGAAAGTCGTACACAGATGCCTGGCAGGTGACGGTCATGACCACCTCGACGATGGCCCCTTTCGAGGCCCACGCCTCGACACCGGATTTTGAGCAGGAACTGTCCCTCATCGATGCCTGGTGGCGAGCCGCCAACTACCTGGCGGTGGGGATGATCTACCTGCGGGCCAACCCGCTGCTGGCCGAACCCCTGCGGCATGAGCACGTCAAGGCACGGCTGCTGGGGCACTGGGGCTCCTCCCCCGGCCAGGCCTTCCTCTGGGCCCATGCCAACCGGGTGATCCGCCGCCATGACCTCGACATGATCTACCTGTCGGGGCCTGGGCACGGCGCCCCCGGGGTGCTCGGCCCCACCTACCTCGATGGCAGCTACAGCGAGGTCTACCCCGACAAGAGCCAGGACGCCGAAGGGATGCGGCGCTTCTTCAAGCAGTTCTCCTTCCCCGGCCACATCGGCAGCCACTGCACCCCGGAAACCCCCGGTTCGATCCACGAGGGGGGCGAGCTCGGGTACGTCCTGTCGCACGCCTGTGGGGCGGTGTTCGACAGCCCCAATCTGATCGCACTGGCCTGCGTGGGTGATGGCGAAGCCGAGACCGGCCCCCTGGCCACCTCCTGGCACATCAACAAATTCCTCAACCCGATCGGCGACGGGGCGGTGCTGCCGGTGCTGCACCTCAACGGCTACAAGATCGCCAACCCCACCCTGCTGGCCCGCATCCCCCGCGAGGAGCTGGCCAACCTGATGCGCGGCTACGGCTGGGAGCCGATCTTCGTCGAGGGCCACGAGCCGATGGCCATGCACCGGGCCATGGCCGCCGCTATGGACCAGGCGATCGGGCGCATCCTCGAGATCCGCGCCGAGGCTCGCGCCAGCGGCGAGGCGGTCCGCCCCGCCTGGCCGATGATCGTGCTGCGTTCGCCCAAGGGCTGGACCGGTCCGGCTTCCCTGCACGGCAAGAAGCTGGAGGGCTTCTGGCGGGCCCACCAGGTGCCCCTGGCCGCTCCGAACACCGATCCCGAACAGCTGCAGCTGCTGGAGGAGTGGCTCAGGAGCTACCGGCCATGGGAGCTGTTCGACGGGAACGGAACCCTGCGGCCGGAACTGCAGGCGCTGTCGCCCCAGGGAAACCGGCGGATGGGCTCCAACCCCCACGCCAACGGCGGCCTGCTGCGACGCAAGCTGCAGTTCCCACCCCTGGAGGACTACGCGGTGGATGTGGTGGCGCCGGGGGCCACGGAGGAGGAGAACACCTACCCCCTCGGCGAACTGCTGCGCGACATCATCCAGGCGAATCCCTATTCCATGCGGGTGTTCGGCCCCGACGAGACCGCCTCCAACCGTCTGCAGGCCATCTATGAGGTGAGCAAGAAGGTGTGGATGGAGGAGTTCCTCCCCGAGGACCTCAATGGCAGTGAACTGGCCCGCAGCGGACGGGTGGTGGAGATGCTCAGCGAGCACACCCTGGTGGGGATGATGGAGGGCTACCTGCTCACTGGGCGCTACGGCTTATTCCACACCTACGAGGCCTTCGCCCATGTGATCGCCTCGATGTTCAACCAGCACGCCAAGTGGCTGGAATCCTGCCTCCTTCATGCCACCTGGCGGGCCCCGATCGGTCCCTGGAACTGTCTGATCTCCTCCACGGTGTGGCGGCAGGACCACAACGGCTTCACCCACCAGGACCCCGGCTTCATCGACCTGGCCGGCAACAAGAGCGGCGACGTGGTGCGGGTGTATCTGCCGGCGGACGCCAACTGCCTGCTGGCCGTGGCGGAGGAGGCCCTGCAGGAAACCAACGTCTGCAACATCATCGTCTCCGACAAGCAGAAGCACCTGCAGTACTTCACCCTGGAGCAGGCCCGGCGCCATGTGGCCAAGGGGGTCAGCATCGTCGGCTGGGCCAGCAACGACGACTGCGGCGCCGAGCCGGATGAGCCGGATGTGGTGATGGCCTGCGCCGGTGACATCCCCACCAAGGAAACGCTGGCGGCGGTGGAGATCCTGCACCGTGAGATTCCGAATCTGCGCATCCGGGTGATCAATGTGGTCAAGCTGTTCGCCCTCACCGAGCCGAACGAGCATCCCCACGGCCTCAGCGACCGGGATTTCGACACCCTGTTCACCACGGACCGGCCGGTGATCTTCAACTTCCACGGCTATCCCTGGCTGATCCACCGACTCACCTACCGCCGCACCAACCACGCCAACATCCACGTGCGTGGGTACAAGGAGAAGGGCAACATCAACACGCCGCTCGAACTGGCGATGAACAACCAGATCGATCGCTTCAATCTGGTGATCGACGTGGTCAACCGGGTGCCCTTCCTGCGCTCCCGCGCCGCCCATGTCAAGGAGCGGATGCAGGATGCGATCCTCTCGCACCGCGCCTACGCCCACACCCACGGCACCGATGCCCCGGAAGTGACCGACTGGCGCTGGACGCTGCCGATCACCGGGCGCTGATGACGGACCCGGGCACGGCAACAGCGCCCGGCACCGGGGAAGTGCTGGTGCTCAACGCCGGCAGCTCCAGCCTCAAGGTCTCCGTTCACGGGCGTGCCGGTGAGCGCCTCTGGGGCGACCAGCGCACCTGGAGCATCGCCGCCGCCGAGGGCAAGGCCCCCCACGAGCGCCTGGAGGCGGTGCTGGACGCCTGGCTGCCCGAGGCCCTTTCGGCCTGGGGGGAGGGTCTGATCCGCGCCGGCCATCGGGTGGTCCATGGCGGCGAGCGCTTCACGGCCCCCGTCCGGCTGGATGCGGAGGTGCTGGAGGTGCTGGAGGGGCTCGTGCCCCTCGCCCCGTTGCACAACGGTCCGGCCCTGCGGGTGATGCGCTGGCTGGGCCGCTGGAAGCCCGCGATCGAGCAATGGGCCTGCTTCGACACCGCCTTCCACGGCACCCTGCCGCCGGAGGCCCGCACCTACGCGGTCCCAGCCCGCTGGCGCGCCGAGGGCCTGCGCCGCTTTGGCTTCCACGGCCTCAACCATCAGCACGTGGCCGAAAGTGTGGGCCGCCGCCGCGCTGATGGCCCTGGCGCCGAAGCCCTCAGGCTGATCAGCTGCCACCTCGGCGCCGGCTGTTCCCTCTGCGCCATCCGCGGGGGGCGCAGCATCGCCACCACGATGGGCTACACCCCCCTGGAGGGCCTGGTGATGGCCACCCGCAGCGGTTCGGTGGATCCGGGTCTGTTGCTGCACCAGCTGCGCCGGGGAGCCACGGTGGAGGAGCTGGCCCACGACCTGCAGCAGGAGAGCGGCCTGCTGGGTCTCTCGGAGCTGAGTCCGAGCATGAAAGAGCTGCGCCTGGCCGCCGCCGACGGCCACGGCGGGGCCCAGCTCGCCATCGCGGTGTTCCGCCACCAGCTGCTGCAGGGGATCGGGGCCATGGCCGCCAGCCTGGGGGGGGTCGACGTGGTGGCCCTCACCGGGGGCATCGGCGAACACGATGGGGCGCTCAAGCAGGAGCTGGAACAGGCGCTGGCCTGGCTGGGGCCCATCGAGCTGCTGCAGGTCCCCGCCGATGAAGAAGGGGTGATCGCCCGCCACTGCGCTGCTGCGGGCGCCTGAAGCCTCAGGCTCGCCGCCAGGATTCGCGGTGCATCCAGCTGATCCAGTCGGCCGAGATCTGCTTGGGGCAGGTGGCTTCGCATTCCAGGTGACTGCTGCAGCTGCCGAAGCCTTCGCTGACCATCTGCGCCTGCATCACCCGGGCCCGGTGGCGCCGCTCCGGCTGGCCCTGGGGCAACTGGCCCAGGTGCGCCAGCTTGGCCGCGACGAACAGGCTGGCGGAGGCATTGCGGCAGCTGGCCACGCAGGCGCCACAGCCGATGCAGGCCGCCGTGTCGAAGGCCTGGGCCGCCTGCTCGCGGCCGATCAGCAGGGCATTCGCTTCCGGCGCACTGCCGGTGTTGGTCGAGCAATACCCGCCTGCGGCAATGATCCGGTCGAAGGCAGAGCGATCGACGGCCAGATCCTGGAGCACGGGGAAGGCCCGGGCGCGGAAGGGTTCCAGGGTCAGCACCGCGCCATCGCGGAACTGGCGCAGGTAGAGCTGGCAGACGCTGGTGGCCCGCTGGGGCCCCTGGGACTGGCCGTTGACGAGAAAACCACAGGACCCGCAGATGCCCTCACGGCAATCGTGCTCGAACCCCACGGGGCGCTCCCCCGCGACGATCAGCCGTTCGTTGAGCAGGTCAAGGGCCTCTAGCAGCGAGAGGTCGGTCGAGACCCCGTCCAGCCGATGGACCTCGAAGCCGCCGGGCTCGCCGGAACCGGCCTGACGCCAGATCCTCAGCGTGAGGGAAAGGGTGGTCATCGAAACGGGCTTGGCAGGGGCGTCACCGTTGGCGGGACCAGGAAGGCGCCAGGGCCTGGGTTGATTCTGCCGCTCGGGGGGCGGAGATGTTGTCATTCCGCGTCATCCCCGCGGCAGAGCCCCCATCGACGAGGGGAAAGATGCAATACTCAGTAAATTTTCAGTTTTGATCCGCCAGCCCCATCCCATGCCCGACCGGATTCCTGCCGCAGCGTGAAGGACCAACGCAAGCTGGTGGTGGAACTGCGTCGGTCGATGGGGAGGCTGGAGGCGGCCCTCGGCACGATCAGCGACGGCCTGGTGATCACCAGCTGCGAGGGGCGGGTGCTCTGGTGCAACGCCAGCTATGCCCAGCTGGTGGAGCGGACCCCTCCGGCGCTGCTGGGCGAATCGATCTATGACCAGCTTCCCCGCGATTGTGACGGCGCCCCCCTGCTGAACCCGGAGCAGGTGCTCGCCAGCGGCGACCATGGGGGCCAGTTCACCAAGGTGCTGCATCGCCTTGAGCTGCGCGCCATCGAGATCGAGTGGAAGCCCGTCCGCAGCGAACGGCTGCGGCCCCTGATCTTCTGCTTCCGCGACGTCAGCGCCCTGCTCTCCTATGAGCAGCTGCGGGTCGAGGCCGAGCGGATCGAGCGGCGGCGGCAACAGACCGAGAACCTGAACCGGTCCCTGGAGCTGGAACGCCTCGCCCTGGCCACCAAGGTGATGGAGTGCCCGGTCACCGGCCTGCCCAATCGCCGTGGTCTCCACGTCAGCATCCGTGCCGCCCTCAAGACCCAGCGGGAGAACGGCGGCCGGATCAGCATCCTGTTCTGCGATCTCAATTCCTTCAAGGAGATCAACGACCTGCACGGCCACCAGATCGGTGACGACCTGCTGGTGGAGATCGGCCGCCGGCTGCAGCGATCCCTGCGTTTCGGAGACATCCTGTCGCGCCTAGGCGGCGACGAATTCGTGGTGCTCACGATGGGCATTTTCGATGAGGGCGATGCCCTCCAGCTGGCGATGCGCCTCAATGACGCTGTTGGTCAGACCTGGTCGGTGGAAGACCATACGATTCGCCCGTCGATGAGCATCGGCATCACCATCTCTGATGATCCGGAGATTTCCGTCAATGAGCTGATCCGACGAGCCGATCTTGCCATGTACGAAGCCAAGACGAACGGTGATCAGCACATCTCTTTTTACCACCCCTCCATCGACAAGAAAGTCAGAAAGAACATCCACCTGCGCCATCAACTGGAAGGCGCGCTCCATCACGAACAGATGTTTCTCGCCTACCAGCCGATCGTGGAGCTGGGCGATCGCGCCGTGGTGGGCATGGAGGCGTTGCTGCGCCTCGGAGCCATCGCCTCGCCGATCGCCACCCCATCGGAATTCATCCCCCTCGCCGAACGCACGGCCCTGATCCTGCCGATCGGACGCTGGGTGATCAGTGAGGCCCTCAAGCGCCTGTGCCAGCTCCGCGCCGAGGGCTCAGAGGTCACCATGGCGATCAACGTCAGTCCGCTGCAACTGAAGGAAAGCGGCCTCAGCGACTTCTTCCTCAGCCAGGCGGAACGGGCCGGCGTGGATCCTTCCTGGACGGTGATCGAGGTGACCGAAAGCATCCTGATCGAACATCCCGACCTGGCCACATCCGAGCTGCGACGATTACGGGAGGCCGGCGTCAAGGTGCATCTCGACGACTTCGGCACGGGTTACTCCAGTATGTCCTGGCTGGCACGACTGCCGATCGACACCATCAAGGTGGACCGGACGTTCATCGCTGATTTTCTCCGCGATCACCGCAAGGCCGTGGTGCTCGAGGCGATGATCCGTCTCTCCCGCGACCTGGGCCTGGGCCTGATCGCCGAAGGCATCGAGACCGTCGAGCAACATGCCGGTCTGCTCGCCATGGGTTGCGCCCAGGGTCAGGGCTTTCTCTTCGGCCGTCCCGAACCTGTCACCCATAGCTGCGCGGTCCCGGCGTGATGGATCGGAACACGAGCGGCTCGCTGTGCCGGACGGGAGTGGCTCCGGGCCGGTGCTCCCAGGCGGCGATGTGGGCGAAACGTTCGTCATCCCGCTGGGCTTCGCCGGCCGGGGTCTGATGGTCCTCGCGGAAATGGGCGCCGCAGGATTCCTCCCGGGCCAGGGCATCCCTGAGCATCAGGTCCGCCAGTCCGAAGAAATCCTCCAGCCGCAGGGCCTTGGTCAGCTCACCATCGAGGAGGCCGTCCTCCTCTGGAAGACAGACCTCATGCAGGAATTTCACCCGTAGCGCCTCCAACTCACCAAGGGCCGTGACGAGTCGATCCGGCCGGCGACTGATGCCGCAGGCGTCGATCATCAAGTGGCCGAGGCTCCGGTGGAAGCCATCGACGGGTTGGGAGCCGCCCGTGCGGCGCAGGGCTTCGAGGCGTGCCTCCACCGCCGCCAGCGCCTCGCGGCAGGCCGGGTGGTCGGCCGGCAGGGCGCCGGTGGCCCGTCCCGCCAGCCAGGCCGTCACCGTCGCCGGGGCGATGAAATAGCCATCGGCCAGCGCCTGCATCAGGGCACTGGCCCCCAGCCGGTTGGCGCCATGCTCCGAGAAGTTGGCCTCGCCGAGCACGAACAGTCCCGGCACCGTGCTCATCAGGTGGTAGTCCACCCACAGCCCGCCCATCGTGTAGTGCGGCGCGGGGTAGATCCGCATCGGCGTGGTCCGGGGGTCGTCACCGGTGATTCGCTCGTACATCTCGAGCAGGTTGCCGTAGCGGGCCTCGATCGCTTCAGTGCCGTCCCGGGTGATGGCCTCGGCCAGGTCGAGATACACCGAACGCCCCCCGGGCCCGACGCCCCGGCCCTCCAGGCAGAGCTCCCGGGCACGGCGTGAGGCCAGATCCCGTGGCACCAGATTGCCGTAGCTGGGGTACTGACGCTCGAGGAAGTAGTCCCGCTCCGCTTCTGGAATCGCCGCCGGCGGCCGGTCGTCGCCGGGGCGCAGCGGCAGCCAGATCCGGCCGTCGTTGCGCAGGCTCTCGCTCATCAGGGTGAGCTTGCTCTGGTGGGCGTCGCCGCTGGGGATGCAGGTGGGGTGGATCTGGGTGAAGCAGGGATTGGCGAAGCAGGCTCCCCGCCGATGGGCCTGCCAGATCGCCGTGGCGTTCGACTTCAGGGCATTGGTGGACAGGTAGAAGACGTTCGAATAGCCACCGGTGGCGAGCAGCACCGCATCGGCGCTGAGCACCTCCAGGGCACCGGTGAGCTGGTGGCGGCAGACCACCCCCCTGGCCACACCGTCATGGACGATCAGGTCGAGCATGTCGCGGCGGCAGAGCAGTTCCACCCGCCCGGCGGCGACCTGACGCAGCATCGCCTGGTAGGCGCCGTAAAGCAGCTGCTGCCCCGTCTGACCCCTCGCATAGAAGGTGCGGCTCACCAGGGCACCGCCGAAGCTGCGGTTGGCCAGGGTGCCGCCGTACTCCCGCGCGAAGGGCACCCCCTGGGCCACGCACTGGTCGATGATCGATCCGCTGATTTCGGCCAGCCGATGGCAGCCGGCTTCCCGGGCGCGGAAATCACCGCCCTTCACGGTGTCGCGGAACAGGCGCTCGACGCTGTCTCCGTCGTTGGCGTAGTTGCGGGCGGCGTTGATGCCCCCCTGGGCCGCCACCGAGTGGGCCCGGCGCGGGCTGTCGTGGTAGGTGAGCACCTGAACCCGGTAGCCCTGCTCGGCCAGGCTGGCGGCAGCCGAGGCCCCCGCCAGACCACTGCCCACCACCAGGATCCGTAGCCCCTGCTTGCGGTTGGGGCTGAGCAGCCGCAGGCTCTCCCGGCAGCGCTGCCAGGCGGTGGCGACGGGTCCTTCGGGCAGGCGCGGATCCAGGTGCGGTGTGGGGCTCATCCGCCTGACAGCAGCGGAGCAGCGGGCCGCCACACCAGGGCAAGGGGAAGCAGCGTGAAACCCGCTCCCAGCAGCAGGGCCAGCCCCCGCCCGCCCAGGCGCAGGGCCGCCGCATTGGCGGGCTCGAGCAGCCCCAGCCGGCGCACGGCACTCTCGGCGCCATGCAGCAGGTGCAGACCCGCCGCCGCCCCGGCAGCCGCATAGAGGGCCAGGCACCACGGTGCCCCCAGCACGGCCAGCACCGCGGCCAGTTCAGCGCCGGCTGGCGGCCGGTGCCAGCGCAGCTGGGCCAGATGGACGGCAAGGAAGAGCAGCAGCAGCGATCCACTCCAGGGGATCAGCCGGGCCGCCAGGGCCGCCAGCGACTCCCATGGCCCCTGGCGGCGGCTGCGCAGGGGACCGCCGGCCGGTCCCCTGGCCTGGACATTGGCGCGGGCCCTCTGCAGCGACAGCAGGGGATGGCCCAGGCCGGCCGCCAGCAGGGCGCCCTCCAGCCAGGGGAGCCAAGCCTGCTGGTGCAGGGATGTGGCGAAGCGCTCGAACCCCATCGGATCCAGCAGGGCCATCCCCACGCCACCCAGGTGAATGGCCAGAAACAGCACAAGCCCCAGGCCAGTGACGGCGATCCAGAATCCGACGATCATTCAGCTGAAGGTGAGCTCCCCTGGAGGCACGGTGGCAGCAAGCATCGAGTGGGTCGGGTGATGGTCACTGGAATGACGGCATCCATGGAGAGGTCTGGCCCGTTCCTTTACCGAACTCGATCCTACTCACCTGAAACCATGACGCCTCGCCAGACGACTCCCCGGCGGTGCTTCGGGAGAAAGGAAGGTCTACCCCCCCACCATCTGTTTTAGGACGCGACCTACTCAGGTCAGCCAACGCGCAATGACAAGATGGGATCAAATGAAGTGGCAGGCTTCTACCTTGACATCCAGGATCAAGGCAACGTGCTCATCAATTCCAGTTGCGGAGTGTTCAGCAAGTTCGACGACGCTCTCCTTCAAGTGCTGGACCCACCGACAGCCGGCCATCACGGCACCGGTGACTGACTCCTCTGAAGCCACGATCGGATGCGACGTGTTAGATCGGCAAGCTTCGAGTCTGATTTCGGGAATACATAGGCTCCGTCGCCCACTCCTCCTCCGACGCATCGGTTCTGCCGATCACCAGGCCATGCCCCTGCCACCGATGGCAGGCCTTGCTCTCAAGTGGAGGTTCGCGTAGCACCGGCCCAGCCGCGGAAGCCATCACGTTGCCCGAAGGCAGGGTCCAGCTCCGCGGCTATCGTTACAGCTCGGACACCACGGACGTGTGTTGAGAGTCGCCTTTGCCCATTACAGCCAGGTGCATGACATCAGCGGCGTCACCACCTGGGTTCTAGGCCTCGCCAGACGATTATCAGCGGATGGTGTCCCCGTCGCCATCCATTATGTGATCTCACCCGGTGATCCGCCCATCTTCGAAGAGTTACGCCAGCAGGGAATTGAGGTGTTCTCAGCTCCAAGACGGTCTTGCTTGAAAGAAGATGTCCAGGAATCGCTCGCCTTTCTCAACGAATGGCAACCCCCGGTATTCCCACCCCAATGCAAACCTGCTCACTTTGCGGCGGCGGCCCAGGCCGGCTCCCGTGGTCTTCCCTGGGCGCTCACCCTGCATTCGGATGACCCGGATGACTGGGCCACGGTCGGGGCCTTTGGGGGACCCAGCCGTGGGTGCTCCCTGGTCTGTGTGTCCCGCCACATCCGCAACGAACTCATTCCCCGAACGATCGAAGGGACGGCCAGCGTCATTCCCTGTGGTGTGTCCATTCCCGCCCGTGCCACCAGTTTCCGGAAGGATCCCTTCCACGTGGTCTTCAGCGGCCGGATCTGGGAACACCAGAAACGGGCCTCGCTGGTGATTCAGACCCTGATCAGAGCCTGCCGCTCCAGCGACTCCCTTCGCGCCACCCTGATCGGCGATGGCGACTCCCGAGCCGCCTGTGAGCAGCAGGTGGCAGAGGCTGGTCTCAGCGGGGCGATCAGCTTCACCGGCCCCCTGCCGCCCAGCCAGGTGCAGGCCAGGCTGCTCGAGGCCCAGGCCATCCTGCTATCGACAACCACCGGATCGACAGCCTGCGCGGTCTCGATCCCAGCTTTCACAAGGAATAGGCCCAACCTGTGCCGCCGTCCATCCCGCTGCGGCAGACCCTGCGCACCGCCATCGCCCGGGCCAAGCATCGGATCAAGCGCCTGCTGAGCCGCCGCCCCTGAGTCGCCACCCGGCATGGGAGGGTGCCCTGGCCCCCCGGCTGCTGGCCGCCGTGCGCCTTTCGCGCCCCCCCACGCTCTTCTGCGCCTTCCTGACGCTGCTCAACGACCGGCTGGGGGAGAGCATCGTGTTCCCGCTGCTGCCGTTCCTGCTGGCGGGCTTCACCGCGGACGGCCGCACCCTCGGCCTGCTGGCCGGCAGCTACGCCCTCGCCCAGTTCGCCTTCACCCCCCTGATCGGCGCCCTCAGCGACCGCTACGGTCGCAAGCCCGTGATCACCGCCTGCGTGGCCGGTTCGGTGCTGGGCCTGAGCCTGTTCGCCCTGACCGTGATCCTGCCCTGGAGCCGCCTCTGGCCGGCGGCCGCCGCCAGCGGTCTGCCCCTGGCCCTCCTCTTCGCCGCCCGCCTGATCGACGGGGTGAGCGGCGGCACCGCCGCCACGGCGGCGGCCGTGCTGGCCGACATCTCAACCCCGGAGCGGAGGGCCCGGGCCTTCGGCCTGATCGGTGTGGCCTTCGGACTGGGATTCATCCTCGGTCCGGCCCTCGGCGGCCTGCTGGGCCGCATCGACGTGAGCCTGCCGCTGCTGCTCGCCGTGGGTTTCGCGGTGCTGAACCTGGTGGTGGTGGTGACCCTGCTGCCGGAAACCCATCCGCCCGAGGCCCGTCTGCCCCTGCCCAGGCACTGGGAGCTGCAGCCCTTCGGCCAGCTGCAGCGTGTGTTCGCCAATCCCCGGGTGCGGCGTCTCTGCGCCGCCTTCTTCCTGTTCTTCCTGGGGTTCAGCGGTTTCACCGCCCTGCTGGTGCTCTACTTCAAACAGGTGTTCGGCTGGGGACCGGGCCTCTCGGCCGGCGCTTTCCTGGTGGTGGGTGTGGTGGCCACGGTGGTGCAGGGCGGTCTGATCGGTCCGCTGGTGCAGCGACTGGGGGAGTGGCGTCTCACCCAGATCGGCCTGGGCTGCGTCATGGCGGGCTTCCTGTTGGTGCCCCTGGCGGAGCGACAGAACGCTGTGCCCGTGGTGTTCACGGCGGTGGCGATCCTGGCCCTGGGCACCGGTCTGGTGACCCCCAGCCTGCGCAGCCTGGTGTCTCGGCGGCTGGCCGACAGCGGCCAGGGCGCCGCCCTGGGCAGCCTGCAGGGTTTGCAGAGCCTGGCCAGCTTCCTGGGGCCGCCCCTGGCGGGGTTGGCCTACGAGACCATCGGCCGCCGCAGCCCGTTCTGGCTGGGGATTCTCCTGATGGCGATCGTGGTATGGCTTGTGGCGGCAGGATCCCACCGTCAAGCAGAGGCGACACCCTGAGGGCGGGATCGCCATTGCTACGTTGCATTTCCACCATGCCTGCGGAGCTCCGCCGTATGTCATCGCAGCCGGTCGTCGCTCCCGATCTCTACATCAACCGCGAGCAGAGTTGGATCGATTTCAACCATCGGGTGCTGGCCCTGGCTCTCGACGAGCACACACCCCTGCTGGAGCAGGCAAAATTCAGCGCCATCTTCAGCAACAACCTCGACGAATTCTTCATGGTGCGGGTGGCTTCGCTGAAGTCCCAAGTGGAGGCCGGGGTCACCAGCCGCAGTGACGACGGCCTGACCCCCCAGGAACAGCTGGAAGCGATCCATACCAAGCTTCGTCCCCTGCTGGAGATGCAGCAGCAGCACTACCGCCATTCCCTCAAGACCCACCTCGCCGAGTACGGCGTCCAGCTGCTCGATTACCTGAGGCTCAACGAGGCCCAGAAAGCCTGGGCCGACGACTACTTCCGCAAGGCGATCTTTCCGGTACTCACGCCCCTGGCTGTCGACCCGGCCCACCCGTTCCCGTTCCTGAGCAACCTGAGCCTCAACGTGGCCGCCCTGATCCGCGACCCCGACACCGGCCGGCAGCAGTTCGCCCGGGTGAAGGTGCCCCAGAAGATCCTGCCCCGCTTCGTGCCGATCCCCACGGAGCTGAGTGGCATCGTGCCAACGCCGGGCTTCACGGCGGTTCCCCTGGAGCAGCTGGTGGCTTTCAACCTGCGCTGGCTGTTCCCCGGCATGACCATCGAGGGGCACTACTTCTTCCGCATCACCCGCGACGCTGACCTGGAACTGCGGGACCTGGAGGCCGACGACCTGATGGAGGCCCTGCAGGAGGGCCTGCGCAAGCGCCGGGTCGGCGGCGAGGTGGTGCGGGTGGAGGTGGCCGACGAGATGCCCGAGGAGGTGGTGCACCTGCTGATGGAGGGCACCGACGTGGAGCCGAAGGACATCTATCGCACCAACGGTCCCCTCGGCCTCGACGATCTGATGAGCCTGATGGCGATCCCCCTCAGCCAGCTGAGGGACGCGCCCCACAAAGGGCGCACCGCGCCGGCCCTGGTGCGGGCCCAGCGCAGCCAGCTGGAGGACGGCTCGATCAAGCAGGAGGAATTCGAGAGCATCTTCTCGGTGCTGCGCCGTGGCGATGTGCTGCTGCACCATCCCTTCGACCTCTTCTCCACCTCGGTGGAGGAGTTCCTCAGGCAGGCCGCTGAGGATGCTTCGGTGCTGGCGATCAAGATGACCCTCTACCGCACGTCGAAGGACTCACCGGTGGTGGCCTCCCTGATCCGGGCCGCCGAGAACGGCAAGCAGGTGATGGCCCTGGTGGAGCTGAAAGCACGCTTCGACGAGGACAACAACATCCAGTGGGCCCGTCAGCTGGAGCGCTCCGGAGTGCACGTGGTGTACGGGGTGCTGGGGCTCAAGACCCACACCAAGGTGCTGCTGGTGGTACGGCGCGAGAAGGGAGCCCTGCGCAGTTACGCGCACATCGGCACCGGCAACTACAACTCCAAGACCTCCTCGCTCTACACCGACATCGGCTTGCTCACGGCCCGGGAGGATTTCGGCCAGGACCTGGTCGAGCTGTTCAACTACCTCACGGGGTTCTCCAAGCAGCAGAGTTTCCGCAAGCTGCTGGTGGCGCCTGTCACCCTGCGCAAGGGGATGGAGGGGTTGATCCGCCGGGAAATCGACCATGCCAGGGAAGGTCGTGGGGGACACATCCGGGCCAAGATGAATGCCCTGGTCGACCCGGCCATCATCGCCCTCCTCTATGAAGCCTCCGCGGCCGGTGTGCGGATCGAGCTGATCATCCGCGGCATGTGCTGCCTGCGCCCCGGGGTCGAAGGGGTCAGCGAGGGCATCAGCGTGGTGAGCGTGATCGGTCGCTTCCTGGAGCATTCGCGGCTGTTCTGGTTCGCCAACGGCGGCCAGCCGGAAATGTTCTTCGGCAGCGCCGACTGGATGCCCCGCAACCTGGACCGGCGCGTCGAGGCGGTGGCGCCGATCGAGGATCCACGCCTGCAGAAACAGATCGAGGCTTTGCTTGACCTTTACCTGACCGATACGGGCGCCTGGCACATGCACAGTGATGGACACTTCACGCAGCGTCAGCACTCCGGTGAGGCAAAACTGACGCAAATGCTGCTCATGGAGCGGTGGCGCGGCGGCCTCGGCACCGAGGCCAAAGCGTAGCCGTCACCACATAAGCAACTTTTTTCAGTCAAACTACATACAATATTCAAGCAAAGGCTGGTTTCATCCATCCTGCGGTGCTACATTCCGGCCAAATTCATTCGGGAGCCTGGGGTGATGGGGACACCTCTGCATTCCGCCCTCTCTCTGCTGAAAAGCAGTGCAGACGTGGCTTCGCCCAGCAGGGCGAAATCCAGCGGCGGTTCAGTCAGTTCCAAAACAACGGCCCGCCAGGGAGGACGCCTCAGCGCCGATTCCATTGGCTGGTATCTCAGCACCATTGGCCGTGTGCCGCTTCTTACACCGGCCGAAGAAATCGAACTGGCCCACCACGTTCAGGCCGGCAAGAAACTGCAAGCCCTCGTCGACGGGGAACTCACGGCGCGTCAGAAGCGGCAGTTGCGCATGGGCCAGCGGGCCCGCGACCGCATGATGGCCGCCAATCTCAGGCTGGTCGTGAGCGTGGCCAAGAAGTATCAGAATCAGGGCCTGGAATTGCTCGATCTGGTTCAGGAAGGGGCGATCGGTCTGGAGCGGGCCGTCGACAAGTTCGACCCCGCCATGGGCTACAAGTTTTCCACCTACGCCTACTGGTGGATCCGCCAGGGCATGACCCGGGCCATCGACAACAGCGCCCGCACGATTCGTCTGCCGATTCACATCAGCGAGAAGCTCTCGAAGATGCGGCGCATCACCCGCGAACTTTCTCACCGCCTGGGGCGTCAGCCCAACCGGCTGGAGCTGGCCCACGCCATGGGCATGCGGCCCGAGGAGCTGGAGGAACTGATGACCCAGAGCGCCCCCTGCGCCTCCCTCGATGCCCATGCCCGGGGCGAAGAAGACCGCAGCACCCTGGGGGAGCTGATCGCCGACCCGGCCAGCAACGAGCACTTCGATTCGATGGATCGCCATCTTCAGAAGGAGCACCTTGGTGCCTGGCTCTCCCAGCTCAACGACCGGGAGCAGAAGATCCTGCGGCTGCGCTTCGGGCTGGAAGGGGCCGAGCCGCTCACCCTCGCGGAGATCGGCCGCCAGATCAATGTCTCCCGTGAACGGGTGCGGCAGCTGGAAGCCAAGGCGATCATGAAGCTGCGCTTGATGAGCAATCTCCACCAGGCCGCCTGACCCCACCTTCCCTGCTGGCGTTGGTCCTTCCGCCGCAACAGGGCGGGGTTGCCCAGCTCACCGGGGTGCTGGTGGTGGCCGTCTGGCTGGCCCTGCTGAGCGCGGCGGCCTTGCTGCTGCGCCACCGCTGGCCCGAGCAAAAGGAATGGAGCCGCAAGCTGGTGCACATCGGTGCCGGGCCGGTGGTGCTGATCGCCTGGGCCTTCGGGGTGGACCAGCTGATCGCGGTGCCCGCCGCCGGCAGCATCACCCTGCTGGCGGCCCTCAATCACCGGGTGCGGGTGCTGCCGGCCATCGAGGATGTGGAGCGGCGCAGTTACGGCACGATCGCCTACGGCGCCTCGATCACCCTGCTGCTCTGGCTCTGGTGGCCCACCCATCCCGCCACGGTGGCGGCCGGCGTTCTCGTGATGGCGTTCGGTGACGGCCTGGCCGGTCTGCTGGGGCCCATGATCCCTTCGCCCTCCTGGACGGTGTTCGGGGAGAGGCGTTCCCTGGCGGGCACCGGCGCGATGGCCCTGGCCAGCCTCACGGTGCTGCTGGCCCTGGGGCAGCTGGACGGTGGCCCGGCGCCCGCACCGGCGGAGATCGCCCTGATCGCGCTGGTGGCCACGGGTCTGGAGCAATGGGCCCTGCTGGGGATCGATAACTTCAGCGTGCCGATGGCGGTGGCCAGCCTGTGGCGGGTGCTGAGCTGATGGGACCGATCGAGCGGATCCTGATCGGTCTGGCCCTGGTGGCGATCCTGCTGGGCCTGCGGCTGGCCACCCGCCGTTTCCGCCTGCCACCACCGCCCCTGCTGCTGCCGCTGGTGGCGGTGGTCCTCTGGTGCCTGCTCGGCAACACCGTTCGGCCCGCAGGGCTGCAATGGCTCGGCGCCTTGGACGAACTGGCCACCGCCTATGCCCTGATCGCCCTGCTGGCCTGGCTGGCCCTGGAGTGCCCGGAGGCCCTGGGCTGGTGGCGGCCTGTCGCCAAGATCCTGCGCGACCTGCTCAGCCTGGGCCTTTCGGCCCTGGCCACGGTGCTGGTGCTGCAACGCCTGGCCAATCTCAACCTGGTGGGTCTGGTGACCACCTCAGCCGTGCTCACCGCCGTCATCGGCCTGGCGGCCCAGGAATCGCTCAAGGATCTGTTCGCCGGCATCGAACTGCAGCTGGACCCGCCCTTCCGGGAGGGGGACTGGATCAGCGTCGGGGTGGAGAGCGGCACGGTGGAGTCGCTGCATCTGATGAGCACCCGCCTGCGCCGCACCGACGGCTCCACCGTGAACCTGCCCAACAACACGGTGGCGGACAACCCGATGCAGCGAATCAACCAGTACGAACCGGTGGGGAATCGCTTCAAGATCTCCCTGGGCTATGAGATCCCGCCGGCCCGGGCCCGCCAGTTGCTGATGCGGGTCATGGCCGACAACCCGCTGGTGCTTCAGGAGCCGCCGCCGGAGGTCTGGATCAGCGCCTACGACGACTCTCTGGTCCGCTACGAACTGCTGGCCTCCCAGCAGGGAGCGTCGGAAGGGGCACGACTGCGGCTGCGCAGCGAACTGCTGGAGCAGATCTGGTACGCCCTGGAGCGGCAGGGCTGGGAGCTGCCCTATCCGGTGCGGGAGCTGAAGCGGCGCCAACCCAACCGGGATCCAGCCCATCCCACCGGTGTGGATGCCTCCCTGACGGCCGAACTGCTTCGGCGCAGCTGGCTGTTCGCCCAGCTGGATCCCGAGCAGGTGAATCGGGTGGCCCCTGAAGTGCGCTGCCTGCGCTTCGGCTCCGGCGAAACGATCGTGGGCGAAGGGGAGGAGGGCGACGCCCTGTTCCAGGTGGTGGATGGCGAGGTGGAGGTGTTCAAGGCCGATGGCTCTCCCTTGGGGCGGTCGGTGGCGGTGCTGGGCCGCGATCAGATCTTCGGGGAGATGACCGTGTGTACGGGGGAACCGCGCACGGCCACGGTGCGTTCGCGGGGGGAGTGTGTGTTGCTGGAAGTGGAGCGGGACGACTTCATGCCCCTGGTGGAGGACGATGCCGGCGTGCTGGAGGCCCTGGCGGCGATCGTGGGCCAACGGCGCTCGGAGCTGGAGAAGCTCTCCTCGCCGGATGCGGCCCGCCGCCAGACCTCGATCCTGGAGCGCATGCGGCACCTGTTCGGCATCCAGGTCGACTGAGCCGGCCGCAGGCCCTGGACAGCTGCGGCCCAGGTGAGGCTCAGGCCCGCAGAAGCTGCTCGCAGCGGAACTCCCAGTCGCGCTGGGTGCCGATCCCCGCCACCAGCATCCGCCCGGCCGGCTCCTCCCGCAGCCGCAGCTGCCACTGGCGGATCACATCCGCCCGCTCCATCCAGACGTCAAGCACAAGCCGCTGGATGACCTCGCCGTCCCAGCTGCGGCCCCGGGCGGTGTCGAGGGCCCAGCCCAGCAGATCATCCAGCTGGAACGGGCGGAAGCCGCCGTAGATCGGACCGGGGGTTGGGTTGTCAGAAACGGGGCTACCGGAGACGGGGCCGGCGGAATTCTGTTCGAGGTAAAACAACTGCAAGGGATCCGACAACCCGCAGAACTGCAGGAGATAGGACATCAGCAACCTCGTTGATCTTGCCGACCCAAATGTACCCAGGGCTCGCCAGTCAGCTGTTCATCAAGAACAGTCTGTTGCAGACGATCGAATCAGCACTCGCAACACTGGAGTGCTGATTTGCCCTTCAAGCCAGGGCAAGGCTTCGGGTCTGGGCCTGCTGGACGGCCTCGGCGAGTTCGCCCAGCAGATCCAGGGTGGTATCCAGATCGATGCAGGCATCGGTGATGCTCTGGCCGTAGGTGAGGGAGGCAAGATCGGCGGAGATCTTCTGGTTTCCTTCCACCAGATGGCTTTCCAGCATCACTCCCATCACGTGGACGGACCCCTGGCGCACCTGGTCGGCCACCTGGCGCAGGACCTCACCCTGGCGGCGGTAGTCCTTGTTGGAGTTGCCGTGGCTGCAATCCACCATCAGGCGGGCCGGCAGGCCGTCCTTGGCCAGCAAGGCCGCCGCGGCCTCGACGGCTTCAGCGTGGTAGTTGGTGCCGCTCTTGCCCCCCCGCAGCACCAGGTGGCCATCCGGGTTGCCGGTGGTGGACACGATCGCGGCCTGGCCGTCCTTGTTGATGCCCAGGAAATGGTGCGGCCGGGCGGCCGCCTCCATGGCATTGATGGCGGTGGCGGCACTGCCGTCGGTGCCGTTCTTGAAGCCGATCGGCATCGACAGGCCCGAGGCCATCTCCCGGTGGGTCTGGCTTTCAGTGGTGCGGGCGCCGATGGCGGTCCAGCTGATCAGATCGGCGAGGTACTGGGGCACCACCGGATCGAGCACCTCGGTGGCCGCCGGCAGGCCCATCTCCGCCAGGTGCAGCAGCAGCGAGCGGGCGCGGCGCAGGCCGGTGTTGATGTCGTAGCTGCCGTCGAGGTGGGGGTCGTTGATCATTCCCTTCCAGCCCACGGTGGTGCGGGGCTTCTCGAAGTAGACCCGCATCACGATCTCCAGCTCGCCCCGGTGCCGGCGCTGGGCCTGGGCGATGGCCTCGGCGTACTCGCGGGCAGCGGCCACGTCATGGACTGAACAGGGGCCGACGATCACCAGGACCCGCTGGTCACCGGCGTGCAGGATGGCCTTGATGCGTTCGCGCGCCTGCTGCACGGTGCGGGCGGCCTGCTCGGACAGGGGCAGTTCCGCATGCAGCAACGCCGGCGGCACCAGCGGCCGGGTTTCCACCACGTGGAGATCGGAGGTGGGGATCATGCGCGGCGGCCGGCGGGGATTGGTCAGATCCTCCAGCCTACGAACTGACGTTCCAAACACCCGTCGCCACCCTGGCGCCATCGGTCGCAGCGCCGACTTCTGCAGCCGTCGTCACCAGAGAGCGGCCCCGCGGGGAAGAACAATGGGGGTCATGCCCATGCCAGCCGGGGGTACGACCCGGACCCACGCCCCCATGTCCCTCTCGCCCGCCGACCTGCTCCCCACCTACCGCGAGGCCACCGCCGCCCGCGAAGCCCTCGGCGTGCCGCCCCTGCCGCTCACGGCAGCCGAGGCCCAGGCCCTCACCCAGCTGCTGGAGCACCCGCCGGCCGGGGAGGAGTCGTTTCTGCTGCACCTGCTGGGCGAACGCATCCCGCCGGGGGTGGATGAGGCCGCCTACGTGAAGGCCGGCTGGCTCAGCGCCGTGGCCCAGGGGGCCGCCACGAGCCCCCTGGTGAGCCCCCTGGAGGCCACCCGGCTCCTGGCCACCATGATCGGCGGCTACAACGTCGGCGCCCTGATCGCGCTGCTCTCCAGCCCGGAGGCCGCCATCGCCGAAGAGGCCGCCCGGGGGCTGAGCCGCACCCTGCTGGTGTACGACGCCTTCCACGACGTGCTGGAGCTGGCCGAGACCAACCCCCTGGCCCGCCAGGTGGTGGACAGCTGGGCGGCGGCCGAGTGGTTCCACGCCCGCCCCCCCCTGCCGGAGGCAATCACCGTCACGGTGTTCAAGGTGTCCGGGGAAACCAACACCGACGACCTCTCGCCGGCCACCCACGCCACCACCCGCCCCGACATCCCCCTGCACGCGATGGCGATGCTGGAGACGCGGATGCCGGAGGGGCTCGGCCTGATCGCCGAGCTGAAGGCGAAGGGCCACCCGCTGGCCTACGTGGGCGATGTGGTGGGCACGGGCAGCTCGCGGAAATCGGCGATCAACTCGGTGCTCTGGCACATCGGCACCGACATCCCCCACGTGCCCAACAAGCGCAGCGGCGGGGTGGTGCTGGGCAGCAAGATCGCGCCGATCTTCTTCAACACCGCCGAGGACTCCGGCGCTCTGCCGATCGAGTGCGACGTGAGCGGCCTCAGCAGCGGCGACGTGATCACGATCCGGCCCCACGCCGGCACGATCGAGCGGGCCGCCGGTGAGCCGGGGGCCGGGGAAGTGCTGGCCCGCTTCGAGCTCAAGCCCAGCACCATCGCCGACGAGGTGCGGGCCGGTGGCCGCATCCCCCTGCTGATCGGCCGCTCGCTCACCGACAAGGTGCGCCTGCAGCTGGGGCTGCCCGCATCGGAGGCCTTCATCCGGCCGGTGGCCCCGGTCGACACGGGCAAGGGCTTCACCCTGGCCCAGAAGATGGTGGGCAAGGCCTGCGGCCTGGCGGGCGTGCGCCCCGGCACGAGCTGCGAACCGCTGATGACCAGCGTCGGCAGCCAGGACACCACCG
>CALRQM020000002.1:0-97542 GCA_943370335.1 Bordetella parapertussis
GATCTGCGACCTCCCCTTCCTCAGCTACCAGTGCGGCGCCGATGCGGCGGTGGCAGCGGCGGGCCGGGTGCTGAAGGAAACGCCGGCGGTGGCGGTGAAGCTCGAGGGGGCCGAACCCGAGACCCTCGCCGTGATCGATCGGATGGTGCGCAGCGGCATTCCGGTGATGGGCCATCTCGGGCTGACCCCCCAGTCGGTGCATCAGCTGGGCTACCGGCGCCAGGCCGGCGATCCGATCAGCCAGGAGCGACTGCGGCGGCGGGCCCTGGCCCTGCAGGAAGCCGGCTGTTTCGCCCTGGTGATCGAGCACGTTCCAGCGGAGCTGGCCAGCGAGCTGAGCGCCGCCCTGGTCATTCCGGTGATCGGCATCGGTGCCGGTGACGGCTGCGACGGCCAGGTGCGGGTGACCGCCGATCTGCTGGGGCTCACGACCCGCCAGCCCCCCTTCAGCCCCCCCCTGATGCAGGGCCGGGCCCTGGCGGTGGAGGTCCTCGGCCGCTGGGTCAGGGAGCAGGGGCCGGCAGCGGCTCCTGCTCCTGCCACCAGGCCAGCAGCTCCCGCAGCACCCCATTGCTGAGGGCCAGCCCCTGGGGATCCGCCAGGCGCCAGCGGGGCCCCTCGATGCAGAGCAGGCCCCTCGTCTCGTAGGCGGCAAGCCGCTGCTGCAGCCCCTCCAGGTGGGACGCGCTGAGGTTCTCCTGGCGGGCCAGCCGTTCCAGGTTCACCCCCTCCCGGCAGCGCAGGCCCACCATCAGCCGCTCATCGAAGGGCATGCCCTCCCCGTCTTCAGCCGGCTCCTCCGCCCGGGCCGCCACGGCCACGGCTTCCGCCAGGGCCTCTGCGTAGCCGGCTCGGGTGCGGGGGTGGGCCCGCCGGCGGCCGCGGGGGGCAGCGGTGGCGCCCATGCCGAACCCCCACCAGCCTGCACCGCTCCAGTAGACGCGGTTGTGGCGCGAGGCGTGGCCCGGAAGGGCGTAGTTCGACACCTCGTAGTGGCCGTAGCCGGCGGCCGTCAGCCGGGCCCAGGTCAGGTCCATCAGGTCGGCGGCCAGATCCTCCGGCGGCAGGGCCAGCTGCCCCAACGCCAGGCGCCGCTCGAAGACCGTGCCGGGCTCGATGCTCAGGTCGTACACCGAGAGATGGGGGGGCTCCAGGGCCAGGGCCTCACGGAGCTGGCCGTCCCAGTGGGCGGTGTCCTGCCGCGGCAGCCCCTGGATCAGATCCAGGCTCCAGCTGGCCAGGTCGCCCCGCCGGTGGGCCAGGCCCAGCCAGCCGGCCGCCTCGCGCAGGTCAGCGCCGCGATGGCGGCGGCCCAGGTCCGCCAGCACGCCATCGTCGAAGCTCTGGCCCCCCAGGCTGACGCGGTTGATGCCGGCGGCCAGGTAGCCCGCCAGACGGGCCTGATCGAAGCTGGCCGGATCCAGCTCCAGGCTCAGCTCTGCCCCCGGCGCCAGGCCGAAGCGGCCCTCCAGGGCCTCCAGGATCCCCGCCACCTGGGCACTGCTGAGCATCGACGGGGTGCCACCACCCAGGTACACCGTCGCCAGCGGTGGGCCGCCGGGGGAGGCGGCGATCTCCTGGTGCAGCAGGGCCAGGTAGGCGGCGACGGAGCCGGAGGTGGCCCCGTCGGCCCTGTCCCCGAGGGGCACCACCGGGAAATCGCAGTAGAAACAGCGCCGATGGCAGAAGGGAATGTGGACGTAGGCGGATCGGGGATCCATCACGGGCGGTAATCCCTGGGGCCCAAACGGCGGAAGATCGGCCAAGCTGCTTGCAAGACCTGCTGGGCGGCCAAGGCGTCGGGACTTCTAAGCATGGTGGACACCCTCATCTTGCTGCTGTTCCTGATCTCAGGGGCTGCCACCGGCTGGCTCGGCGTCGACCTGCTGCCGGAGCAGCTGCTGCTGGAGGTCACCAACCAGGAGGGGCTCCGGTCGGTGATGGGGGGGTTCGGCGCCTTCTTCGGGCTGATCGCGGGCATCTTCTTCCAGCAACTGCGCCGGCGCCTGATGGCCCAGGTGCGCAGCATGCCCACCGATCTGCTGATCAGCCGGGCGGTGGGCCTGATTCTCGGCCTCCTGGTGGCCAACCTGCTGTTGGCGCCGATCCTGTTGCTGCCCCTGCCCTGGGAGGTGGTGCTGGTGAAGCCCCTGGCGGCGGTGCTCAGCAACGTCTTCTTCGGGGTGCTGGGGTACAACCTGGCGGAGGTCCATGGCCGCACCCTGCTGCGGCTGTTCAACCCGGCCAGCACCGAAGCCCTGCTGGTGGCCGATGGCGTGCTGCTGCCCGCCAGCGCCAAGATCCTCGACACCAGTGTGATCATCGACGGCCGCATCCGGGGCCTGCTGGCCTCAGGCCTGCTGGAAGGCCAGGTGATCGTCGCCCAGGCCGTGATCGACGAACTCCAGGCCCTGGCTGACTCCTCCAACAGCGAAAAGCGCGCCAAGGGGCGGCGGGGGCTGAAGCTGCTCACCGAGCTGCGCGAGGACTACGGCCGCCGGCTGGTGGTCAACAGCACCCGCTACAGCGGCAACGGTGCCGACGACAAACTGCTCAAGCTCACCGCCGACACCGGCGGCACCCTGCTCACCGCCGACTTCAACCTGGCCCAGGTGGCCCAGGTGCAGGAGCTGAAGGTGCTCAACCTCAGCGAGCTGGTCATCGCCCTGCGGCCCGAAGTGCAGCCCGGAGACGGGCTCCAGCTCAAGATCGTGCGGGAGGGCAAGGAGGCCGACCAGGGCGTCGGCTATCTGGAGGACGGCACAATGGTGGTGGTGGAAGATGCCAGGCGCCGCATCGGCGAACGCCTGCCCGTCACCGTCACCGGTGCCCTGCAGACGCCCACCGGCCGCATGGTCTTCGCTCGCTGCGACCGCATCCAGGACCGCCCCGGCGAGCGGGGCAACGGGCGGGGGCTCGATAAGCAGGGTGGGAAACCCGTCGCCCTGCAGGAGCACCAGCCTCCTGGCCCCGGCTAGGCTCCTGCCTCAAGACTGCTGGTGAGCGCGGATGACGGTGTCGGCCCCCTACTACGGCGATTCCGCAGTGATGCGCACGCCGCCGCCGGATCTGCCGTCCCTGCTGCTCAAGGAGAGGATCGTCTATCTCGGCCTGCCCCTGTTCTCCGATGACGACGCCAAGCGTCAGATGGGCATTGATGTCACCGAGTTGATCATCGCCCAGCTGCTTTACCTGGAGTTCGACAATCCGGAGAAGCCGATCTTTTTTTACATCAACTCCACCGGCACGAGCTGGTACTCCGGCGACGCCATCGGTTTCGAGACCGAGGCCTTCGCCATCTGCGACACCCTCCGCTACGTGAAGCCTCCGGTGCACACCATCTGCATCGGCCAGGCCATGGGCACCGCCGCCATGATCCTCTCGGCCGGCACCAAGGGCCAGCGGGCCGCGCTTCCCCATGCTTCGATCGTGCTGCACCAGCCCCGTTCCGGTGCCCGCGGCCAGGCCAGCGACATTCAGATCCGGGCCAAGGAAGTGCTGCACAACAAGCAGAGCATGCTGGAAATCCTCTCCGAGAACACCGGCAAGAGCGTCGAGGAGCTCTCCCGGGACTCCGACCGGATGACCTACCTGACGGCGGAGGAGGCCAAGGACTACGGCCTGATCGACCGGGTGCTCACCAGCCGCAAGGACCTGCCAACGGCCGCCCCAGTGGCCTGATGCCCCAGCTGGGCTGAGCCCCGCCCTACCGGCCCTCGGCCGACCCCTTCCACCACCTCATCTCCCCGGCTCCGAACGAGAGCCTTCCCGACATGCCCATCGGCACCCCCAGCGTTCCCTACCGCCTTCCCGGCAGCCAGTACGAGCGCTGGGTCGACATCTACACCCGACTGGGAGTGGAGCGGATCCTGTTCCTCGGTCAGGAGGTGACCGACGGCA
This sequence comes from Bordetella parapertussis, assembly GCA_943370335.1. GTDB lineage: Bacteria > Cyanobacteriota > Cyanobacteriia > PCC-6307 > Cyanobiaceae > Cyanobium. The sequence continues at coordinate 3,901 of CALRQM020000002.1, forward strand.
TCGCCAACAGCCTGGTGGCCCAGATGCTGTACCTCGATTCCGATGACAGCTCCAAACCGATCTACCTGTACATCAACTCCCCGGGGGGTTCGGTGACCGCCGGGCTGGCGATCTTCGACACCATGCAGTACGTCAAATCCGACGTGGTGACGATCTGCGTGGGTCTGGCCGCCTCCATGGGCGCCTTTCTGCTGGCGGCCGGCACCAAGGGCAAGCGCCTGGCCCTGCCCCACAGCCGGATCATGATCCACCAGCCCCTGGGCGGCACCAGCCAGCGCCAGGCCAGCGACATCGAGATCGAGGCCCGGGAGATCCTGCGCATGAAGGACATGCTCAACCAGTCCCTGGCCGACATGTGCGGTCAGAGCCTGGAAAAAGTCACCAAGGACACCGATCGCGACTACTTCCTCAGTGCCGCCGAAGCCAAGGACTACGGCCTGATCGACAGGGTGATCGCCCATCCCTCCGAGGCCTCCGGCGGCTGAGGCCGGTGCGGGCGCGCCCCTAAAGTCTGCGTTTGCCCCGCCCGCCGCCCGGAATGGCCCAGCTCTTCTACGACTCCGACGCCGACCTCAGCCTGCTGAACGGCAAGACGGTGGCCATCATCGGCTACGGCTCCCAGGGCCATGCCCATGCCCTGAACCTCAAGGACAGCGGCGTGAACGTGGTGGTGGGCCTCTACGACGGCAGCCGCTCGGCCGCCAAGGCCCGGGCCGATGGCCTGGAGGTGCTGAGCGTGGCCGACGCCTGCGCCAAGGCCGACTGGATCATGGTGCTGCTGCCGGATGAGGCCCAGAAGGCCGTCTACGCCGCCGAGATCGCTCCCCACCTGAGCGCCGGCAAGGTGCTGAGCTTCGCCCACGGCTTCAACATCCGCTTCGGCCTGATCCAGCCGCCCGCCGATGTGGACGTGGTGATGATCGCCCCCAAGGGCCCCGGCCACACCGTGCGCTGGGAGTTCCAGAACGGCCAGGGCGTGCCCGCCCTGTTCGCCATCCAGCAGGACGCCTCCGGCAACGCCCGCGCCCTGGCGATGGCCTACGCCAAGGGGATCGGCGGCACCCGCGCCGGCATCCTCGAAACCAACTTCAAGGAAGAGACCGAAACCGACCTGTTCGGCGAGCAGGCCGTCCTCTGCGGCGGCCTCAGCGAGCTGGTCAAGGCCGGCTTCGAGACGTTGGTGGAAGCGGGATACCAGCCCGAGCTGGCCTACTTCGAGTGCCTGCATGAGGTGAAGCTGATCGTCGATCTGATGGTCAAGGGCGGCCTCACCGCCATGCGTGATTCGATCTCCAACACCGCCGAGTACGGCGACTACGTGAGCGGCCCCCGGCTGATCACCGCCGACACCAAGGCGGAGATGCGGCGCATCCTGGCCGACATCCAGGACGGCACCTTCGCCCGCAACTTCGTGGCCGAGTGCGAAGCGGGCAAGCCCGAGATGGCCAAGGCGCGCGAACGCGATGCTGCCCATCCGATCGAACAGGTGGGCAAGGGCCTGCGCTCCATGTTCAGCTGGCTCAAGGCAGCCTGAACCCCAGCCCATGCACAGGCGCCTGCTGACCCTGGCCTGGAGCAGCAGCCAGGCCGGTGGCACCCTCGCCATCGGCGCCACCGCCTGGCTGCTCAGCGGCCTCACCCCCTCACCACTGGTGAACGGGTTGCTGCCGGCCCTGGCCACCCTGCCGCTGCTGCTGCCCCTGCCCCAGCGGATCCGGCTCGGTTACCTGGTTCAGCTGCTCAGCCTGGTGCTGCTGCTGGCCGTGGCGGCCGGCCTGCTGGGCCGATCGGTGCTGGGGCCCCTGCTGGGCATCGCCCTGCTGGCGGTGGGCCTGCGCCTGGCCCAGGAGCCGCTGCAGCGCCACCTCCACGGCCTCTGGGCCATGCCGATCGGCGAGCTGCGGGCGGGTGCCGAAGCGGGCCGCCTGACGGGCAACCTGCTCACGGCCCTGCTGTTTCCCATCGGCAAGGCCCTGCTCCAGCTCGGCAGCGCCCTGGTGCTGCTGCTGCCCCTGGCGCCGCTGATCGGGGCCCTGCAGGCCGGCGGCCACCACCTGGATGGCGATGGCGCAGGGGCGGAGCCAGCTTCCTGGCGGCTGGAGCCCGGCGGCGTGCTTCAGGGGCTGCTGTTCGGCGGCCTGTTCGCCCTGCTGCCCCTGTGGGTGCGCCAGGAGGCGGCGGGCAACTGCTTTGATTTCGGCCTGGTGCTGACGGCCTACGGCCTGGGCCGCACCGGTGCGGAAGCCTGGGGCCTGCGGTTGCCGCCGTGGCTGCCCTACCTGCTGATGGCCGCCGTGCTGGTGGCCACCCAGTTCGTCGGCGGCTGGGGCGCCGTGCTGCTGTTCGTGCCCTTCGGCCTGCTGGCGGCCGTGGCGGATGCCCGCCTGGCCGTCGCTTTGGATCCGGCCGGAGACCTGCAACAGAACTGGAACCGCCTGGAGCGCTCCTCGGCCCTGGGGGGCCTGGTGGGGAGTCTGGGGATGGGTCTGATCGCCCAGGTGATCGGCCTGGCCGGCAGCCTGCCGATTCAGCTGCTGGCCTTCCTGGGGGCCGGAGCCTTCCTGCCGCTGCTGCAACGTCGCCGCCGTTGAGCCCTGCCCTGCTCGTGCTGCTCGCCTGCGGGCTGGATCGGCTGCTGGGGGACCCCCTCTGGTGGCCCCACCCGGTGCAGGCCATGGGCTGGACCATCGGCGTGATGCGCCGGGCCGTGGAAGCCTGGGCCGGCGACGCCCCCGGGCGCCTGCGCCTGGGCGGGACGCTCCTCACCCTGCTGGTGGTGGCTGGCAGCGGCCTGGCGGGCTGGGGAATCGAGGCCCTCGCCAGGCACGCCCCCCTGCTGGGAACCCCGCTGCTGGTGCTGGGCCTGGCCAGTGCCCTGGCGGGCGGCAGCCTGGAGCGGGCCGTGCGGGCCGTGCTGGAGGCGCTGCCCGACCTGTCCCTGGCCCGGGCGCGCCTGGCCTTGATCGTGGGCCGCCAGGTGAGCCAGCTGCCGGAGGCGGAGATCCTGCGGGCCGCCGCCGAAACCGCCGCCGAAAACGCCGTCGACGGGCTGTTCGCGCCGCTGTTCTGGATACTGGTGGGAGCGGTGCTGATGCAGGTGGGGCCGTCACTGCCTTCGTTGCAACCGCCCGGGCCCCTGGCCCTGGCCTGGAGCTTCAAGGCGGTCAGCACCCTCGATTCGATGCTCGGCTACCGCCACGGACGCCTGCGCTGGCTGGGCACCGCCGGCGCCCGCCTCGACGACCTGCTCACCTGGCTCCCCACCCGGCTGGTGGCCCTCACCCTGCCCCTGGCGGCGGGCCGGGCCCGGCAGACCTTGCGGTGGCTGCGGGCGGCCCTGCAGGACGGCGCCTCCGACCCCTCGCCCAATGCCGGAGTCTCAGAAGCCGCCTTCGCCCACGCGGCCGGCGTGCGCCTGGGGGGGACCAACACCTACGCCGATGGCGTTCGAACCAAGCCGATCCTGGCGGCCGCAGGCCACCCGCCCGATGCGGAGGCCGTGGAGCGGATTCTCGCCCTGGGTGATCGGCTGGAGCTGCTCTGGCTGCTGGTGGCGCTGCCGGCCCTCTGGGCACTCAGCGCAGGAGGAGCCATCCGTGCAGCAGGGGCGCTTCAGTAGGCGCCACGGTCGCGGGGATCGAGCATCACGCTGATCGTGCGCAGGATGATGCGCAGGTCCATCAGCAGGTTGCGGCGGCGGGCGTAGCGCACGTCCAGCCGGACCCGCTCGGGGTAGCTGAGGTTGTTGCGGCCGGACACCTGCCACAGCCCCGTCAGGCCGGGGCGGACGGCCAGCACCTCGTCCATGCGGTCGCCGTAGCGGACGAGCTCGCTTTTGACGATGGGACGGGGTCCCACCACACTCATCTCACCCCGAAGCACATTGAGGAACTGGGGCAACTCATCGAGGCTGGAACGGCGCAGGAACTTGCCAAGCCGGGTGATGCGGGGATCGTTCTTGAGCTTGAAATCGTTGCGGAACTCTTCGTCGAGGTCGGGAGATTCGGCCAGAAGCTTGGAGAGCAACCGATCGGCATCCCGGCGCATGGTGCGGAATTTGATGCAACCGAAACTGCGGTAATCCCGGCCCACCCGCTGCTGGACATAGAACACAGGTCCCCTGGAGGTGACCTTCACCAGCAGAGCCAGGGCGAGCAGCACCGGAGAGCCGAGGGTGAGCACCGTGAGCGAAAAGAGGATGTCGCCGCTTCGCTTGACGACGCGATCCCGTTTCGACTGGAAGGCAATCAGCTCTTCAGCGGTGAACACCTGCGCCGGAGCCGTCACGAGCTGGCGAGAGGCGTAGGGGGTCCCGATGGAAGAGAGCATGGGGGACGGCTTCGACACATGAAGTTAAGGATCAGCCCGACCGGAACTCCATGGTGGAGGGTCACTCAGATCAGAGGCACAGGACGGCGGAGGCGGCGGCGATGCTGCTGCCACAGCGTCTCCAGCAGCGTCTGCATGCGTTGCCGGAAGATGTCCGGGGCGAAGCCCTCCGCCCATTGCCGCTGCCCCTCCGCCGGCAGATATCGCCACAGCTGAGCCGCCTCGAAGTACTCCAGCGCCGCCGCCAGGCTGGCCGGGCTCTGCTCCGGGAACAGCAGGCCGGTGGGGCCAGGCTCCCCTTCCCTGAAACAACGCACGCTGTCGAGCACCCCGCCCTGGCCGAAGGCGATCACCGGGGCTCCGGCGGCCATCGCCTCCACCGGCGCGATGCCGAAGTCCTCCAACCCGGCGTAGACATAGGCCCGCGCCCGCTCCAGCCAGGCGGCCGTCTCCGGATCCGACAGGCGACCGAGGAAGCGGACCTGGGGACCCGCCATCGCCTCCAGCCGCCGCCGCTCGGGGCCATCGCCGAGCACCACCAGGGGCAAACATGTGCGGTTAAAGGCCTCCACCACCACATCCACCCGTTTGTTGGGCACCAGCCGGCAGAGGCTGACGTAGACATCGTCACGGGGCCCATCCCAGCGGAACCGATCCACGGCCACAGGGGGATGCAGCACATGGGCACGCCGGCGCCAGAAACAGCGGATCCGGCGGGCGGTGAAGCGGGAATTGGCCACAAGGGCATCCACCCGGGCGCTGCTGACCACATCCCATTGACGCAACTGGTGCAGTTGCAGCCGCACCAGGGGACCCAGGGGTCCGCGGGCCAGGGCAGAACGGGCCAGGTAGGGGTGCATCTGATCCCAGGCGTAACGGGCCGGGGTGTGCACATAACTGACGTGCAGCTGATCGGGGCCGGTGATCACCCCCTTGGCCACCAGATGGCTGCTGCTGATCACCAGGGGGTGGCCTGAGAGATCGAGTTGCTCGATCGCCAGGGGCAGCAGCGGCAGGTACTGCTGGACGTGGCTCACCCCCCAGGGCAGCCGCTGGATGAAGCTGGTCTGGACCCTGCGGCCGCTGAGCCAGCCCCCGGGCCGGCCGCTCTCCCCATCCACCAGCGCGTAGAGCTCGGGCGAGGCTCCCTGCGCCGCCAGGAGCCGGTCGAGTTCGGCCACCACCTGCTCGGAGCCACCCACGGACCGGGGGGTGAACCACTCGTGCACCAGGGCGACTGGGGTTGGGAAGGCCTCCATGCCAGGCACCGTACGGCGCCAGTATCACGAAAACTCTCAGGCGATTGCCCATACGGAGCTCCCTGCCGAAGCTAAGGCGACGACTGGGATGGCGAGAGCCGGGACACGATGGCGATCCGCGAGCTCCTCGAAGACGCCCTGCAGGAGCCTTCCATCGGCGAGACCGCCTGTTTTCGGTGGCATGCCACCTCGGTGGGCATTGCGGCCCTCTGGTGCGACGGCAAGCCACCACCGGCCCCACCCTTCGATGCGGCGCTCCGGGAGGGGCTGCAGGTGGGCCTGGACCTGAGCAGGGAGGAACGGGAGTTTCACCAGGTGAAATCAGGCCTGGTGCTGCTGTTCCATTCCTGATCCGAGTCGTGGCGTTGACGCGCTGATGCCAACGGCAACACCTGCAGCAACCCTTGATGCCAGCCATGACCCCGCCACCAGAGGCTCCATCATTGAGAGGGTTCAGCGAGGGCCCTTACGGCTCAAGACCGTCCACAGCCCGGGATCTTGTTGGCTTCGTCTCGGTCTCGATGGGCACTGTTGGTCCTGAGCACACTCTTTCAGATCCGCTGAAGCGTCTGCTGATCCTTGCCGTCCTGCTGTTACTCCCCGCTGCCATCCACGCCCAGGAAGCCAAGATTCAGTGCCCTGGCGACAACACCGGGGAGATGCGCTACTGCGCTGGTCTGTCCTGGAAGCAATCCACCGACCAGTTGAAGCGCAAGCTGCCCAAGCCACTCTTCGAGCAGTGGCAGGAGGCAACCAGGGCGGTCTGCGCCCACGCCTATGCCCCCTATAAGCACGGCACCATTCATCCGCAGCTGGTGGTTGGATGCGATGACCGCCTCAATCGGGCACTGCTGAAGGAGTTCCAACCGCTCAGCGACCTCCCATAAATCCTCAATCCCACCATCCAGTACTGCTCCGCTGCAGCCCGCCAACTCCAACGACTCGGCAGATGCCGCCTTCTGATCAAGCCCGCCAGAGGGGCGGCGATCATCCTGGATGCCAAGCCAGCCACATGAAAGGATTTGCTCCGCAGATCAACAAACTTTTAGTGGTAACCTTAAAATCGTAGCGACAAGGTGCTAACCGATGACATTCATGCGCTATGTGGCAATCCTGCTGGTGCTGCCTTTCGCCTTCGCACCCCCAGCTAGCGCAGCGGACTGGAAAGATCGCGACTGCCGCAAAGACAAGGATGACAACGGCAATCGCGTGGAGATCTGTCGGGACAACGAGTCCATCGGAGTCTTCTGGGACGACGGCTCATTTGTCAACGGTTGGTGCGACAATCGCCAATACGAGATTGATTACAAAGGGCTGAGCAGAACTGAGGCGGTCTCCTGGGTTGACTATTATTGCAATTAACATTTTACTGTCATTAAAATTCAACTCAACTTCGCCTTGAAGCATTGGTTTGCGACTTAGGGAAGTTCTGGGCAACGAGGCTCCAGGAGATTCTTGGGTTCTCAAACGGTTTGCGGTGACTCATCCCGCTACGGATCCAGTAAGAATCGGCATGATTTCAGATCTTGGGCCCTTTTGTGCTACCCATTGAGCTCCATTGTTGCCGCGCTCTGCCAGGGGTCCCAAGGAGGGTCAGCGAGCCGGCCAGTGCTCCAGCGCGCGCACTTCAGTGATCTTGGGCGTCAGGCGGGCGACAGCGTTCACCGCTCTCCGCAGCCTCCGGGTTCTGCCAAGCCATTCCCCCCTTGAAGCGGAACGCTGCGCGCCTGCACCGTCGTTCTTACCACCAGAATCCCCACCCGATCGTGCTGATCTCACGCACGGTTCGTCTCTGGGGCTGGAGGGTCGCCCTGGCGAGCACCTTGGTGGTGATGGCGGTCCCCACGATTGCGGGCACGGTGGCGAGCCCATCACCACAAACAAACATGGCCGGCTGCAACTGACGGGGATGTTCACCGACATGGCCGATGCGGCCAGCAGCTGCCGGTGGCGATGGAGGGCGACGTTCTGGCCCTGCAGCGCGCCTTTCTCCAGGCCCGGCCAGGAGTGCCCACTGCCGCTGGTGGCCCCGTTGCGGGGTACCAGCTGGCGGCTGCTGGACCTTGGTGCGGAGACCGTCGAGCCCCACCAGCCCCCCGGCCGGGCGATCGAGCTGCAGCTGTCCGCCCAGGGTGGGCGCGTACAGCCTTGAGGGCGAAGCGATCCGGTTCCCCCCACTGGCCAGCACCCGGATGGCCTGCAGCCCTGAGCTGATGGCCTTGGAGGGGCGCTTCAGCGAAACCCTTGCTCAGGTTCGCCGCCGGAGCGTCCACAAACGCAGCCTGCTGTTTCAGGACGCCAGCGGCAAGAAGCTGCTGCTGCTCCAGGCGGGCGAGTAGCCAGATCCGGCCTGGGGCGGACCCTGGGGGCGTTCCCCGCTTCGCGCAGCCCCCAGGAGCTCGGCCGAGCAAGCCCCATGGGCCCCATGGACGTCAAGGGGCCTCAGGGAATGCCTCCCAAATCTCGATGAACGGAGAGGGTGGGATTCGAACCCACGGAAGGTTTCCCTTCAAACGATTTCGAGTCGTTCGCTTTCGACCACTCAGCCACCTCTCCACAGCCTTGGCGACAGGGCACCTCGCCGTAGCAGTGCACCCTGACCCTTCGGCCAGACTGCATCCTACGGAGCGGTCAGCGCCCCGCTCGCCCCACTGGCCCGCCAGCCTGGCGGTAGAGGGGCTCCGGCTGGCCCCGGCCCACTGAGCCACACCTGCCGCGGCCCGCGGGCCAGCAGGACGCGATGGTCGGCGGGCCGGGGACGAAACCCGAGCCACAGGGCATCAGCGGCCGGCGCCGGTTGGCCCGATCGCCAGCTGGCCAGCGACTGCCGATCAGGCAGCAGCAGCCAGCGCTGACGGCCCAACTGCAGGCGCAGGGCGTGGCTGTCCATCGCCAGAGCCTCCACCGCCAGCCCCCGGCTCGCCAGCCGCTGGCCTGCCGCCAAAGGGGCCGCCCCATCGCCGTAGGCCAGCACCCGGGCCGCCAGACGGCTCCAGCAGGTCGGATCGGTGCCCGCCACCGGATCCAGCAGCAGGGCCCAGTCGAAGCGGGCCACCCCCAGACCCTGGGCCAGCTGGGCGGCCTGGCGGCAGCTGAAGCCATCGGCGCGGGTGCTGACCAGGGCGGCGCGGCCGCGGTGCCGGGCCAGCACCAGGTCGCGGGCCGGGCCCCCCTCCCCCTGATGCACCAGCAGCAGCTGGTCGCCGCCCAGCAGCACCAGATGCAGCACCAGCACCCCGACGCCCAAGCCGGCGGCCAGCAGCCGCCGGCGCCGGCCCAGCCCGGGCAGCACCAGGCCCAGCAGGGCCAGCGTGAACAGCAGCACCAGCAGGGGCAGGGGCCTGCCGCTCTGCCACTGGGCCAGGGGAAGTACGGCGACGGCGTGGGCGAGCTGGTGCAGTAACGCGGCCAGCCAGCCGAGGGGCAACAGCAACGGCGCCAGCAGGGCCGGCAGCAGCACGGCCACCAGCGCCAGGGCCATGGCCCCGAGGGTGAGGGGCGTGAGCAGCGGGGCCGCCAGCAGGTTGGCCGGCACCGCATAGAGGGGCACGACGCCGAAGTGGAGCAGTTGCAGCGGCAGGGTCCAGAGGCTGGCCGCCACCGGCACCGCCAGGGCGGGCGCCAGCCAGCCCACCCACCAGGGGGCGGTGCCGGAGACTGCACCAGGCAGCCGCTGGGCCAGGGCCTTCTCCAGGGGCCTGGCCGTCAGCACCAGGCCAGCGGTGGCGGCGGCGCTCAACTGGAAACCGACGTCGTGCAGCCAGGCCGGCCGCAGCAGCAGCATGCCCGCCAGGCTCAGGCCCAGGAGTCCGAGGGGGCGGGCCCGCCGGCCGCTCTCGAGCAGCACCAGGGCGATGGCCCCCATCAGCACCGCCCGCACCACCGAAGGCTGGGCCCCGGCCAGCATCAGGAACAGGGCAATAGCGCCACCGCCCAGGGCCAGTCGCGTCCAGCGGCCAAGGCCTCGGCCGATGGCCAGCACCGCCCCCAGCAGGACGCTGAGGTGGAAGCCCGAGGCCGCCAGGGCTTGGTACATTGCTTTCAACAACCTTGTAGCGACCTTGACTCCTGTGGTACAAGGCACTCTCAAGGATGGAGAGATGGAGACTATCTGAAGAGTCCTATGCGAAACGATGACGGAACCAAGATGCTCAAGTGGACCCTGAAGCTCAGGGAAAGCCATCCGGCAGCGGCTCAATGCCGCCTGAGAAGGGCCAAAGGCCACTACGAGTTGGTGGGGACACTGCCTGATGGCAGAAGGATCGCCAAACGACTTAAGGGGGCCTCAGATGAGCATGAGGCGCTTGAAACCGCTAAGGAACTGACGGATCGCCTGATGTCAGGCGTGGTTGCAACCAGGACCCTGCCCCAGGGGATGGTTGCAAAAGCAGAGACGCTGGCGCTCGCAATGATCGACCAAATGGAGATCAGGGACCAGACCAAGGCGTACCACCATCGGATTACCAAAGAATGCTCATCCTGGCTATCAAACAGAGGGCTACTGGTGACACAGTCAGCGCTGCTTAGCTACTATAAAGAGTTACCGAGGACCTCGCGGAAGCGCCGGGAACGCATCGAAGCAGCACGACACCTGGCGAAAGCAGCTAAAGTCTCTCTGGAGGTCTCTAAGGCCGACCAATACCAAGAGTCATTGCCGCCGGAGCGAGAACACTTCGACGAGTCTGCACTGCTCAGGTACTTGGACACGGACGTAAAAGCACTTCCAGAGGAAATGGTCTGGCTTATCAGGGTGGTTGCCTGCACTGGCGTCAGAGCAGGTGAAGCACTATCTTTGAAAATCCCCGAGGGTGTAATAGAGCCAGGAACAACACTCGTTGGCTGGTCAAGCAAAAGGAACCAGCCAGGTAGAACAACGCCTTCATTGAAAAATCGCTGGACAGAATGGAAGCTAAGCGAGCCGCCTCACAAGATAAGCCTGCTGCATGTATCCAATCGGAGACCTCCAAGCCAAGAGGAGCTAGACAGGATTCACAAGTTTACCAACCAGGTCGGACACGAGTTGCGCCGGAAGTGCTCTCCAAGAGTGGCAAAAGCGCTGAGCTTTAGGTCGCTGCGTCATCACGCAACTCTAAGACTCTATGAGATGAAGATTGACGACCGTCTGATTGCGGCATTGCTGTTTACATCGACAGATCAACTGAAGAAGACTTACAGCCAACTCTACAAGAACACAGCGGCAGACGCAATTGCAGCAGCATTCGCCAGGCAAGAACCAAAGGCTGAATGGTCACTTAGCCCAGAGAGGGCGACTAATCTGATGGAAGCACAGATGGATCACACGCCCGAATCTGAGTTGGATCTCTTCAAAAGGAAGCTAGACGAGGCAAGTGAAGCCGGTTGACCTGAAGGGCAGACTGAGGGCACCAGAGACTAGGGGGTAGAACACCTCATGCTGTTAACTCAGTTCACCAAGGGAATGGCTACTGACCGATGCGTTTCAGACTCCATATAATGAGGTCGAGTCAGCCAGCATGTAGCCCTATCCCCCACCCCACCCCGGTTCCAGGCGCAGTGGTGGCCTGCCAGAAAGAGACCTCAAAGATTTGGCAAGAATCCAAAATCAGGCTCGGAAGTGGGGTTCTGCAAAGGCTCGAAGGGGAGCCTGGCACAAGAGGGCTTGGCTGGAGTGAGTTCCAGTAATGCCTCGCGGAGCTCCTAGCGCTGAGGAGATACTTGTAGTCTCTGCGCAGGGGTCCACCAGCCACTCCAAGCGCACCGGATCGCCGATCACCCAGTCGGCATTGGCATGACGCAGGAGGTGCTGGAGTTTGGGGCGCTGTAGATTTTCAGGCCAATCAACGCTGCCCCTGAGTAGAAGGCTGGGAGTGTAGAACGAATACAGGGCGCTGGTGGTGGGCTGTCCACTCGAGGGGCTTGTTAGACCTCATTTTGCTACTCTCGCCCTTTCGGATGCATTAACTAGGCCTTTAAGAAACCGGATACCCTTTTCCAGGTCTTCTCTTTTAACCTTGTGTGGTTCGGCACTCGGATGTTCGGAAGTATTTGCTTGATGGGCCGCATCTCCTCTTTTGACTATAAGAGCATCGAGTGTCTTCTTTGCTGAAGCCGTATCGTAATTGTCCCAAGACCACTCCTTTGTAATGTCTACCTCAAAATAGTCCAAGAATAGTCGCCGAGTCCTTTCTGAATTCGGATTGAAGAAGCGCTTTAGATCTTCTTCGAGGCGCCTTCGGACAAACTTCCCAATCGGACTGCCTTCCACCGATTGTAACCATACTGAGATTTCGTCTCTTACACGGTCTTTTACATAGGTCTCCCAAGCCGCCAAAGCCATGACTAGTCCGGCACGCTTGAGAACCTCACCGTTCTGCGGATGATATGTAGTTGCCCTTTCAGCCTCAAAGCGCTTTAAGAGCTCTTCTGCATCGCGGATGGAACGATTGAATGCTTCTGATGCTTTTGTCATGGGTGGCTAGAAGGTCTAATAGTAAATCGACGGGTCCGGTATCTATCCCCATCGGGGCTCTCCGGCCATAAAAAGCTCCTGCAAGGCCATGGTCATGCTGGAACCCCTGCCTGAAGTGTCGTGTGGTTTATTGGGGATAATAGAGACTCATCGAGCGTGGAACCCGCCTTCCCGCAGAAGGCGCCCACTACACCCAGTCCGCACTGGGGCGGCCGCCTGGCTCGCCGTATCAGGGAAAATTGGAGTGGATTCGGCGAGACGCATGCCTGGAGGGGGGCGCTGACTTGACACAGCCACTTCCCGACTGAAGCGACATTCCCGACGACCTACGCCTCAGGGTCCAACAACAGACGCCCGAGCTTCAGGCCCTGTGGGCAGAGCTTCGCGCCTCCGCTGATTCACCCGCCGAGTTCCTGGACCTTCTGCGCAACCGACTCGACAACGACGACATCGTGGCCGCAGTCGCCTCGGCTCTGGGTGCGGCGTTTGCTCGGAGGTGGGAGCCCCACTCTCAGGGGCGGTGTCCCGCCTCATGGTAAAACGATGGACCCTTTCCAGAAAAACCAGACCACCTCACTAGTTCAATCGGGTGCCTGGGCCCTAGAGCAATACCACCCGCAGGGGCACCTAACTCCAAGTGAGTCAGAATTAAGGCTCCGAAGTTCAATCAAGGCCCAGCTTTATCTTCAGGTCGGGAGGGATGTTCTTGGCGTCATCGAATGCGTCATTGTCAGGCCAGATTGTTTTTTCGTTCCATTTAACCTCCTGCAAGTCGGCCTCGCTGAAGTTAGCCAGATTGAGGTCGGCCCCTTCCAGATTTGCCCTTTTCATAACTGCCCGTCTCATATTTGCGCTTAGCAGAATCGCCCCTTCCATATTTGCCTCTTCTAAATCCGCCGTTTCCAGATTCGCGAATATCAGATTCGCCCTTGCCAGATTCGCCTCTCCCAGATTCGCCCCTAGCAAATTCGCCTCTTCAAGATTCGCCTTTTGAAGATTAGCCCGTGCCAGATTCGCCCCTTCCAGATTCGCTCCAAGCAAATTCGCCTCATGGCAATCAGCATCAAGAAGATGCGCCGATTGAAGATTCGCTTGAAATAGATTCGCTCTTACAAGATTTGAATAGACCAGACTCGCACCCCCAAGATCTGCTTTAACGAAATTTGCGGCATATAGATCTTTCACGTACAGAATACAGTGCTGGAGATTTAGATAACCAAAACAACTTAACGCAAGCACATTATCGCTACCAGTTCTTTGCTTCTGAAGAGTTGAGACCCAGTTGCCAAATGAATCGGGAGCAGGCCATTCAATGTTGGAGATTGTCTCGTTTACTTGTGCACAAGAACTTAATACAGCCAGCAAAGCCTCTTCTGAATTTCGTGCTTGCTTCTTTTCATCATGAAAATCAGGTCGAGGATTTAGTCGTTCCATTGGCATTCCCTGCCGCAGCATGAAAGCGATGAGCTCGCAAAGAGTCTGCTGCCAGGAAGCAACATCGCCTGGATTCTGCGTATTGCGCAGACGCATCTCAGCCAAAACAAAATCAAACAAATACTCATCCATCTCAGAAGCACCACAAACCAACGTCCACCGATGCAAGGCAGAGCGCTCATCCCAATTATCATAGGAGTCATTGTAGCGGTCTTTCAATTTGCGGTTAACATACTGCACTTCCTGCACGATCCGTCGAGCTGCCAAGTATTCCCCAAAGCTCTTGTGGGTGAACTCAAAAGTCTTGTCTCCATAATTATCGTGTCCACTTTGACGGAAATAGAAGGCCGTCATCAGGCGGGTAATGCTTGCTTTTGAATCTGGTTGATAGCCCTCTTGAAAGCGGTTCAGCAATTTTTTGAGATTGCTGCTTTCACAATGTCGTTCAATCTCCCCCACCGTTGTGGTTCGGCCATTTCCGTGCCAAGCGGCGAGTGCGACCTCTTCTAATATGCGAACAAAATCCTCTTCCTGAATACCCTGAATGGCCGTATGTTGATGTTCTGCCCAACCTCGCTCGTAGATAGCTTTGATCAGGTCAGCATAAACTGTATTGAGATTTGTTCCTTCCGAAAACTTGAGGTTTCCACGCCTCAGGCTGAGGGCAACCAGGTAATTTAGCAAAGGCTGCGCTGTAATTTCGATCAAGTTTTCTTGGTCTAGCTCGGCCGGTAAGCCCGCATAGCCGCTGCCACTTGCCTCACCATAATTTTGCCACCATAGCTGCCGTTGGTCTTGGTCCAGAAGTTTGTGCGCACCAAAAAAGTAAATTCGATCTTCTTGAGAAACAAAGTAAGGCAAGACATGCAAGATCTGTCCATCCTTACGAAAGTCGCTTTCATTTGCCTGCACCACCAATTCTCGCCCGCTAATTAGCACCTGCAAACAGGTTTCTCGCTGGTTAAACCGATCTACCTTACGCTGTATCTCGCGCACAAAGTCTTGCGCGGTCTTCTCGGCAATCTTCCCCTGCAGTGCCAACTCATCCAAGCCATCAAAGATGATTAGTAGTCTGGCTTCCCGTTGCTCAGTAGCTAGCGGGTTGTGAGGCAAAATGCCGTCCATCTGAACAAACTTGCCTACGGCATCAATCAGATCCTCCGAGGGTTCAAAGTGGTGCAATGGAATAAACAGAACTGGAATCGTGCCTTTAGCAGCCAGCTTTGCTGCAAAGATTTTGGTAAAGGACGACTTGCCGCTGCCAGGGCCACCACTGATCAAACGAATCGCATCCGATTTGACGGCCTTACTTAGCCAGGTCTCCAGTTCCTTCTCTAACTCAACAACCACTCGCTCAGATCGTCGATCACCAGCCAGTCTTTCCTCGAGTTCCTCAGCCTTCTGCCCCTCGATCTTGCGGTTGTAGTAAGCTCGCAACGGCACATACACTCGCTTAAGACTAAAGGCTTCCAAAAACATCGGCTCTTCCACCTGCTTTTGCAGCCAAGTAGCATACCGCAGCCATGCCTGAGAGCGCTCATTTGCCTGGGTAAAGGGCGTATCCAGAATTTCCTTTAGCATTCCATAGTCTTTGGCATGGCGACCCCACTCCTCATGCAGTGCCGCTGCAAAATAAATGGGTAGGCGATCGCCAATGGCTTGGGCATCCGCTTCGCTCAATCCACATTGATTGAGCCATTCTACAAAGGTAGGTTTTATACCTTCAACGATGGAGTCTCTGTCAGGATGCTCAAAAAACTTCTTGTTAATGATTAAGCTACTGGTTGCCAAAGCCTGATTGATTTGGGTCTGCAAAGATTTGGCATCATACTCCTCTGGACCCAATTCAGCTTTTTCATCGATTAGATTCTTTACTGCCAAAAGCAGAGAGCGGTAAACCAGCAACCAGGCAATCTCCTCTGCATTTGAGGCTAAACCCAAGGCAGTCAGAGCTTCAACCACATCTCCTGCCAGACTATCCCACTTGCCAAAGCCTAGGTCTACCAAGCCTTTCCCCAGCGCCTTCGAGAAGTCCGTAAAGTTGACCTTAATGGATTTCTTCAAAACTGAAGTAGGCTTGCTGATTGAGAGTCCAGAATCACCACTCATCCTGTTACTTCCTCATCTCGCTTACACTAAAGCTAACATGAAATTGGGCGCAACCGCCGAAGAACCCCAGGGAGACTCTGGCTTCATCCCCCCAATCACGGAACAATGGCCTTGTGATCGCAGGTAAAGGCAGGGTTCATGGGCGGTAAGCAGCTCGGGTTCGGTATCTACGAGCAATCCACGGCCGAGAAACGCACCAAACGCTAGCGTTTTCTGGCTGAGATGGAGGCGGTTGTGCCTTAGCAGACGCTCATCGATCTTATCGCGCCTCACTACCCCAAAACCAGCTTCAAAGGAGGGCGCCCGGCCGATCCGCTGACCACAATGCTGCGAATCCACCTGATCCAGCAGTGGTATTCACTCAGCGATCCAGCGATGGAGGATGCCCTGATCGAGGCGCTCATCCCACCGGCGCCAGCGATCGGAACAGCCCTCCCCCACCCCTGTCCCGGACTGCCCGGACATGCTGGACAGGGCTTTGCCCCCTCTCAAAGCGTCTGCTCTTACAGAAGGGGGGACCTCATAAACTTTCTGATGGGTGGTGTCCGCCCTGTCCGCCCTTGTCCAAGCCGTCCGGTGATTGGGCCACTGCCCAGGCTATGCGGGCCTTCAAAACACTGTACTGAATTGGTGGTATATAGTTTTTAGCCTTCTA
Source organism: Bordetella parapertussis (assembly GCA_943370335.1). Lineage (GTDB taxonomy): Bacteria > Cyanobacteriota > Cyanobacteriia > PCC-6307 > Cyanobiaceae > Cyanobium. Next base: position 20,135 of record CALRQM020000002.1, read on the forward strand.
GTGGAACATTGCATCTCGTTGAGCCGGTATATCTCTCCCTAGTGGCGGGTCCTGATCGTGATCCCTCATTGGCCGCAGGACCGTCACTATCACGACTGTAGTCACTAAAGGGTACCCCCCCCCGGTTATCGACCTTCGATATGAAAAAAAAGATGGCTCACAAAATCTCTGTACTCAGGCGAGATCGAGCATTCAGGATCTAGACTTACCAGCCAATAGCATTTGGTAAGCGATCTGACATGACTATCTATGTATAACTAACATCGCGGATCGTTGACGCCATGTCGAGCTTGCTCCGGACCGGCCTGCCTCTGCCAAATCAGGGGTTTCGTTGCAAGCGCTACATGTGGTTATCGGGTGCGATATCCATTGTGCATGGTGAACTTGTCCCCGTTAACTGCATGCGGCGACTAGGATTCCAACCTCTGCAAGGAAGTGGTTCACGGAAAGGACCAGGGGTGCTGCCGTGGTCTACGGAAACCGTCCAATTAGCGTTATACGTACTACCATCACCACAACCCAACTAACTCGAGCCATGAGCGGAGACCCGCTATCCATTGAAAATCTTGGCTTTAACAAGGCAGAAATCGTAGTATTGACTTCAATAACTTATCATGGCATCTTATCCGAAGCGAGCACAAGCACATCTTTTTCAAGGGTGCGAAAATACTTTAGAAGCGAGACGGATAACCTGGACCAGCAAAGAATCTATCGAACGAGGAAGAAAGAATGGGCCGAAAAGTGGAAGAGTGTTACGTGTAAACTCCTTGAGATAGAGGAACTCATTGAAACCTCCGCCCTTCCTGAGGCGATTAGAGATTTCGATCTCTCGGACACAAAAAAGAATGTCATGATTGTCGAGATCTCAACTTTTGAGCCGTATTTTGGGCTGGCTAATGAGAAGGAGTGGGACGACTTAAGATATGACGAGAATGACAAAAATGCATACTTTCACTTCTGCTCTTGTTTTATTGGCAGTATCTACAGTATCGATAACTATAAAACGGCATGTGCAGCTTTCAATGATTGCGCGAGAAAAATCACTAAGTCAATTTCCGGCCCTAATTGGACCTGGGCATGGATTGGCCTTGGATCTGCGGTATTACTCTTAACTGCTCCATATCTTGCGGGGGTAATTGGCGGAACGATGGGGCTCAGTGGGGCCGCTGCAACATCTGCAGGTTTGGCATTCCTCGGAGGAGGGTCAATTGCAACTGGCGGTTTGGGTATGTCTGGAGGATATTTTGCATTTATGGCTGGCGGAGCGATTCTAGGCTACAGCGCTGGCTCAAGTAACTATAAAAGTAGTTTAAGGGCTTCAAGCAAAGAGGAGCTCCTCATATCGTGCTCTAAGCTGTATGCTGTTGTTCAGTTAACAGCAGGCTTAAATGCGAAAGTCGAGATTTGCAAGAAAGCATTGGCAATGCAAGCCGACTATGAGTTTGAAGCCGACAAATCGTTTTTGTCCAGTTCACGACCTGAGGGACTGAAGAATGATGCCAAGGCATTAGTACTTAGATCATTTAGGAGAGTCATGCGAGGAGACCTTTGAAAATGAGTTCACCACAATCCTTGTTAGTCGCGACATGCCAGAGCCTCCATTTAAGTCCATTTCACAATTCCAGACTTGTGGCTTCGATTTAGCACCGCCAAGGGCCAGTTTCTCTGAGACTTTAGCTTTAGCAAATGCCGTATAACATCCAGATCCAGAAGACGGGAGCGATAGTTGCTAACCGAGCCATTTCGCCACTTCCCGCTTCTGATCTGGAGCGTTAGGCCTTCGAAAGAGCCCCTTTGTAAGTACTTGTACTTACTGTTCCGGTAGATGCGCGCCCTCACCCTAGATATGGTGTGGGCAGGTAGGGTTTTCCGCACTTGGTGCACCATGGCTAGCGCCTTAAGGTTGGATCACTAAGACTCAAACCCATGGCATCGGACATGCCACAGCCTCAGCCTTCAAAGGAAGTGCTTCAAATAGCTCGGCAAGGTGTGCCTGCGGCACAGATGACCCTGTTCCCAGTAACCGAGGTAGAGGTTGATGGAATAGGGATGGGGGTGCTAAGTGATGGCACCCCATACCTCACACTTAGGGGCCTGGCGAGAATGTGTGGTGTGGATCATGTTGTGCTTCTGCGCCTTGCCAACAACTGGGATTCCGAAAAAGATAAACCTCGTGGAGTAAAGATTAGGGAGCTTCTTGCGGCACAGGGTCACAATGGAGAACGCCTTGATCTAAGAACAAGCCAAACTGGAATCGAGACGCACGCCTACGTCGACTCGGTTTGCATGGCAATTCTTGAGTACTACGCGTTTGAGGCCACCCAAGGCGATAACGAAGTAGCGCTTAGGAACTATCGACTGCTTGCAAGGTATTCATTTAGGTCATTTATCTACAACAGATGTGGATACGACCCAGATCAACACATTCCCGACTCATGGAAGAACTTTCACGAGCGGGTGCTGTTGAATGACCAAGTCCCGATCGGATACTTTTCAATCTTTCGCGAGATTGCCGATCTAGTTGTTCATATGATCCAAAGCGGATGCCCGCTCGACAATCATACCGTTCCAGATATTAGCATTGGGAAGCACTGGAGTAACTATTGGAGCGAAAGCAATCTTGAGGAGGAGCATGGTCAGAGGCTGAAGCATCCGCACGATTACCCAAGTTGGTTTCCCCAAGCCATGGCTAACCCAGTAGAGGCATGGATCTATCCCGTAAGCGCACTGGGGAGTTTTCGGGTATGGCTGCACACTCACTATGTCCCACGCTCCTTCCCTAAGTATCTCAAGCAGAAGGTGAAGGCGGGCGTCTTCCTTCCTTCAAGAGCTGAGCTCCTTATTCATTCAGTTTCACAAAGATCCCTCACGCCTTCAAGGAAATAGAATATACAGCTATGCCCTGGAGTTGACCTCCCAAGACGCATGAGCAGGGATCGCTAGGAGCCTGTAGTTTTAAATGCGCAACTCGGATTGAGTTGTCTCAGCAAGTCCGTCATCTACCTGGTTATCAATAATCATGGTTGGCGAGCTTTAGAGAGCCGCATGGTGCCTCTTCTAGAAGATTGAAGGCTTTAGTCAAGATTCTCTATAGGTAGATCTTGACTCAACCCTTCATCCCCCCCCTGGCGAACAGGCATTATCCATTTCACCCTGGCACCACCTGCTCCATGAGTCGTCTTACCAGCCCCGCCAAGGGCTCGAACTACCGTACCAATAACTCTGATTCGATTCTGTTCTGTCATGGCTGCTCCTGCCTTATCCCCGCTGCCTCTACCCATCCGCACCTTCAGGGGGCCGCAAGCGTTTATTAGCCGTATCGATTCGGGCTCGGTAAGGACGCATGCACAATGCCTGATAAGCTCATCGCTCCTGTTTCTGCGCTGACCATCACAGAGCTCGATGAGTCGAGAACGAATCAGCACTTCCGCTACCTGGTCTAGATTGGCGCTGATTAGGTCCATCCCAGCCCCTCCTTTAACCCACTGCCTTTGGAGTTCCGCGAGTTGCTGAATGGTCATTCGGCCTTGAGTTACGAGTAGCAGGCGCTGCGTTCCCCGGTGGAGATCTTCCCACTGCTCTGCGATGAACTCATTGCTTGCCGTCGCGTTGGTGTCGGCCTGCGGGGGTGCCGGCGAACTGTCCGGCGTTGGCAGACTCTTTACTTCCCACCCATCCGCCTCGGCATACATCAGCGCGTACTCTGTAAACATTGTGAGCTCTGTTATTCGACGATGGGCGTATTTAGCCTGCATGAGGACAAAGATCTCATCGAGCCTGCTCAGTTTTGGCTGATGCCTGAGATGGGCTTCTCGCGTCTCTTCGATTATTCCCTCAAGCGTATATGAGTGGAAGGGCAGGGACCTATCAATCACAGTCTCTGGAAGATAAGCAATGCAGTGCTTCAGGGTCCGTTCACGCCTGCCTGCCTGGCCACCGACAATATTGGGAGGCAGTGTCTCGCCTCCGACAACAAATCCGACCTCATGGAACTTTTCAATCCACGAGAACCCGCTCTGAGCTACTGGCGTACAAATCACAAGATCCCATCCATCCACATTGCCACTTAGCACCTTCTGCTGTTCGGTTCCGTCCTTATTTGTGCTGTCAATAACCAGAACTCTGGCAGAACCTCTTGTCTGCTCGAATGGTAGGGTGATCATCAAGTTATACAGCCCCCAGCCTGACAGGCCCCTCCCAGTGCTTTCCGTAGGATTTCCTCGGCCGCCAACGATGCACAAGATCGGCTTCCTTCTGTCATTGCTGAAGAGCTCATCTAGGAGTTTGATCTTCCACACCTGCTTGCTATTCGTCCATGCAAAGGTGCCGCCATTCTTTTCTGGGCGATGACCAATAACCCTCCCCACGTCCCGACTTCCCGGACGCAACAGGGCTAGAAGCTCTTGGTCAACACTGCCCATCTGCGCATCCAGTGCATACACCCATACAGCATTCTCAATTGTTGTAAACGTATTTCTGACTATTTCAAGACGCTCCTTTGGCGAAGACCAGAGCGACGTCTCATCCTCATTGGCAACCGATAGGAAAAGCATTTCCATCGTCTGTCGGAACTCATCACTGGCTAAATACCCTGCAGCAGGCATGCCGGCGCCTGTTGGTCTTGCTGGCGACCCACCCGGGACATCTCCGGGCGAGTTGAAGTCACCCCATAGTTCCGGATTACCGTTTAGGCTCCTTGGCTTCCCAAGACTCATGGGGCAGGCGCAATAGACATTGGGCATCCCAGTCGGTTTCTTCTTGCTGCTTACGTTGGTCCCGTTAACGAGTTCTGCATTCTGCGCGTTCAACAATGCCCGAGGAGCCAGCACTAAAGCCGAAAGCCTTGACTGACGTCCCTCAGAAAATGCAGTCACCTGAGCCTCATCAACTAGATCGCTTACCGCATGCAATACACCGCGTGATTTCCCCTTGCCGGTGTTGTGATTGAATATCCCGCCGCCGGTTTGGGCAGCCTGATAGATCTCCCCCTCATTGGACGCCTCTTCAGTGACGATGAGCTTGATGGCTGAGCAGGAGCTCCTGGGCTTTTGCCATCCGTATTCCCGCTCTGCCCTCTCAATGAGTCGAGCCTTGATCGTCTCGGGTTTCTGTCCTCGGGGCTCGAATGAGCGGCACCATTGCAGTAAGCCCTGATGGCAATTATTCCCCGCCTGATCCTTGTGGCCACTGGCGAAGAGAACCTGTGCGGCCTGGTCAGGGCCCAGTAGGTGTGTCAAGCCAGCCACCAGTGGGAAAACCTTGTTGTAGGTCCCTGTGCCGGGTACTCTCTTCTCCCACGCCGCTGCTATGGACTGCAAGATCTGGAGTGCTTTATCCCCCACATACCCAAGGACCTGCCCCTCGGTGCACACGGATTCCAGGGCCGCGCGCATTCTGCTGAACTTAGTGATGCTCTTTATTGCCTCTGGATCAAGCTCAATATCCTCAAGGGTGCATGGCTCGCCGTACTGCAGCACTGTTGCGACCTGGCCTGTCTTCCGGTGACTTGCCCCTGGCAGGCGCATCGTCTGCGCTGGCCTAGCTACCGCCTCGTCAGCCTCGAACGCGATCCCTATGTATTCTGCGATCTCTCGCAACTTCTCATGGAAAGCTAGGCACACACGCTTGTACACATCAGTCTTGATGGGCTCTGCAACCCGCAGGTACGCGTGAATCGACTTTCCGCCTGTGTCCAACAGGGTAAGTTTCACTCCATAGGTGTGCTCGAATTCGCGGTACACCTCCAATTGCTCATCCTTAGAGCAATTGTCTGATTCTGCCTTGAGGCAGGGGAGGTTGCTGACTTGCTCTGTCTTTGATCCGCCTCGACCCGGGTAGAAGCCAAGTTGGTGCCCGCAGCGCTTCCGAGCTCCTGTCTGATGCTCGGCGAGTGCGAGCAATACAGCCTCAGTGACCGGTACCTCATTTGCGGTCCCGTCCGGGTTCTTGTCGAAATGCCAGTTCCCCCCGTCGCCTCCGTAGGCAGTGAAGGCCACCGGCTCTCCGCCACGACCGATTGCCTCTAAGAACTTTGGGACCTGGGCGAGTCCTTCGGGAAGGGTTGTGACGCTGCTCATGCTGCGCCCTCCATGGTCTCGATGCTTTTCCACCGCTCCTGCTGGAAGCCTGTGAAGACCTCGTCCGTGGGCTCAGGGAACCACTGCAGAGGCGCCCTAGAGGTTGTCCCCCGAAATCTGAAGTGTGTTCTCAACTGAAACGGCGACCCATTCTGGCGGCGCAGATTCAGCAACGTTCGTGTGGAAAGACCGAGAAGGCCGGCCATCTCCTCGGTGCTACAGGTTTCTTGAATGCGGTAACCAGGCATGAATAGACCCCCCCGGGCGGTGAGTCAGGGCCAAAAAGCCCTGAGTTAAGGGGGTATCCCGCTGGTTGGCGCATGGGTCGAGTAACCCACGTGCTCCTCTACCATACCCGTATCGTCGGGAAAGCTGCGTCGAAGGCCGCTGCGGTCTGCTTGTCGCTGCTCCAGCGGTAGCTCCGGGCGTGCACCTCAAGGGAGTGCCCCATTCCCCTGGCGACTGACCCGACCTCAATCTGCTCGCGGTGACAACGCAGGCTGTGGTTGTCCCGGAAGCTATGGCCCTGAGCCACTCTGCGGCGGCTTCGGATATGTGCCGTCTCCGGATGCCTCAGAGGGGCAGGGGGCATCTCCAAGGCGGATGTGGGTTCACCTTGCTGGAGCTTCAGTGGCAGGGCATCCTGCTTCTCAACCAAGCGAGCCCACAGGAAGACCACGGCTAGTTGCTGCACTCCTCTCGGGCCTTGCCGGACTGCAAGCCAGCGATCTTCACCACTTGATGGTGGCGGATCTGGGGACGCAGCGGGACTTCAACCATGCTGGTTGCACTGTCCTGGCGGAGAAACCTTTTTGAAGACTTTCTGAAGACTTCTCAAATAGCCTCACTTAGCTACTGGGATTTGACGTCTTGACAGATGCCGCCAGGGCATGGGAGAGGCCGGCGATGCGGAAATCGGCGCGCAACTCCGCCGGTAGGGGCACCACGGCACTGCCCAGCACCAGGGCCGCCAGCAGGCCGCCCCGTTCCGGACCCGCCGCGGCCACGAACCGGGCGGCGATGCTGCGGCGCAGGTCGGCGATCGGGGTGACGGGCCGGCGCAGCACCACCAGTTGCTCCACCGCCAGGCGGGTCCAGCTGCCCTGGCGGGCCAGGCGCTCGGCCGGCCCGGCCAGCAGGGGGTGGGGGGCCGGCCGGGGGCGCCGCAGCTGGCCGGTCACCCGCACGCCCCAGCCCTCACGCAACGCCGGGCAGGTGCGGAAGCTCAGCTCGCTGCGGCCCCCTGCCGTCTGCAGCAGCACCCGGCAGGGACCCGCCTGACCGGCGGGGGCGGCCTCGGAAGCCGCGCTGGCCACCGGATCGCTCAAGAGCTCTCCCGTCAGGATCGCCGGCTGGGGCCCCTCCCCACCGCCGAGCAGCCGCAGTGGATCCCCGGCGGCGGGCTGGAGCGGCCGCAGCTGGGCCTGCACCAGCACCGCGAGTAGCAGCAGCAGCGGCAGCAGGGGGGAACGGAGCATGCTCCAGAGTTCCCGGCGGCGGCGGCGGCGGTGGTGGTGGTGGTGGCGGCGATCGTGTCCCCAAGGGGGGGGGTGCCGCCTAGTTGGCCGGAAGGACTTCTGTACAGCCTGTACAGGTTGGCGAACGGCGCCGAAAGACAGACGGCCCCGCCGAGGCAACGCCAGCACCGTGCCCAAGACCGGCGACCCGAACGCCTGATCAGCCCGAGGGTTGGCCGGAGGGCGCCAGCTGCCCCTGCTGCCATTTCAGGAACAGGCTGGTGACGATCACCGTGATCAGCACGTAGGAGAGGATCCCGGGAACCAGGTCGGGCAGGCCTTTGCCGTAGGTCAGGGCCAGCTGGGCCGCCAGGCCCGTGTTGCGCATGCCCGTCACCAGGGCCACCGTGCGGCGCTCCAGTGGGTCCGCGCCGGCCAGGCCGTAGCCGATCGCCAGGCTGAGCACGCTGAGGACGGCCATGGCGGCCAGGCCCACCAGGTTCTGCTGCAGGAAGGGGAGCAGCTGCTTGCCGCTGAGCACCACCAGCGCCACCATCATCAGCACCAGCAGCGCAGTGGCCAGGCGGCCGAGGGCCTGGCTGCAGCGCTGGGCCAGTTGCGGCTTCCATTGGCCCAACAGGACGCCGGCGATCACCGGCAGCACCTGCACCTTCAGCACCTGGGCCGCCACCTGGGCCGGAGTGATCCCCCACTCCACCATCTCCCAGCCACGCAGTCCGGCGCCGGTACGGAACACGACCTCCAGCAGCGGAATCGTGACGATGGCCAGCAGCGCCGCAGCAATCTGCAGCCGCGCCGCGAGTTCGGCCGTGCCGCCACTGCTGCGCACCCGGAACAGGATCAAAGGGGCGCTGGGGCAGGCCAGCATCAGGCCCATGGCCACCCAGGCCGGCCGGCTCACAAGACCATGCAGGGGCAGCAGCACCAGCGCCAACCCGGCCAGGGGCACCAGCAGGCAGGTGCCGAGCATCACGCGCCAGAGAAAGGCGGGGCGATCCCTGAGCAGCAGGAACGGGTACTGCTTCAGCCCCAGACCGAGGCTGAACATCAGGGTGACAATCGTGGCCGTGACAAGCAAGGATGCGGCTTGGGGCATGTACGTCAACCGAGAGGGGAACCGATCACCAGCAGCGCAAACGCGACAACACCGATGAGTGTGAGTGCGATGGCCGTCAGGGTGCTGATCGAACGCTGATCGGCATAGAGAAAGTCGTCACGCCGGATCAGCTTGAGTGTGCGCAGGTGCTGGCGGGTGGCCGCCGCCATCGCCAGGATTCCGACCAGAATGAACCCCATGGACACCAGCCGCACACTCAGGCCGGCATGGGTACTGCCATCGAAGCGACTGCTGTTGATCGCCCCGATGATCTTGTCGAGCCCGAAGCCGAAGCTGATCAGCGAGAGGCAGGTGCGGATCCAGGCCATCAGGGTGCGCTCAGCCGCCGCCCGGTTGCGCTCCTTGGCCAGTTCGTTGTTGAGGTTCGCCATCAGGGAGGGGAGGTGTCGGTGGGAGTACCCGGCTGGCTCTGTTGGCGCTGGGCCTCCTCGAACTTCAGTTCCAGTTCCACTTCCCGGCCCAGGAAGATGTTGAGGAAGGTTCGAATCACGGCGATGACTCCCAGTTGGATCAGGTTCTGGTTGGATGGGGCCGTGGTGGTGGCAACAATATCCGCGGCCAACTGAAACTCCAGGGCCATCGACAGCCAGCTGCCGAAGGTGAGCCGGAGGCTGTTGAATCGCCGGCTCGGGGGCAGGCGGGTGTGGCCCAGCCGCAGCGACTGGCGCAGGGCAAGACGCAGCGTGGCCGCGAAGCCCAGGGCCACACACACCAGCGACACCCCCTCCAGCACGAACCGCAGCCCGATGGCGAAGCGATCGAGCCACTCGATCAGGGGAAGGTCCGGCATGGTTCAGCTCCTCACGAGACAACGAAAGCCCATGTGACAGGTGGAGGTGTCGATCCCCTGGGCCATGCGGGCGGCGGGCCGGTAGCGGCGGCAGTAGCTCGGGGCGCAGAGGAAGGACCCGCCCTTCACCACCTTGCGGGGAAGACTGCCGTGCTGGGAGCTGGGATCGATGCTGGCCTCCCGGCAACATCCCCCGGGGTCGTCGGCGGTGGCGGTGTGGGTGCCATACCAGTCGTCGGTCCACTCCCAGACGTTGCCAATCATGTCGAGCAGGCCGTAGCCGTTCGGGGGGAAGGCCCCCACCGGCGAGGTGCGCTCCCAGCCGTCGAGCAGGCTGTTGTGGTGCGGGAAGTCCCCCTGGAAGGTGTTGGCCATGGGCCGGCCGCCGGGGTGGAGCACATCCCCCCAGGCGAACTCGCCCCCCTCCCGCCCACCGCTGGCGGCCCATTCCCACTCGGCCTCGCTGGGAAGCTGCTTGCCGGCCCAGGCCGCATAGGCCGCCGCATCCCCATGGGCCACGTGCACCACGGGGTGGTGGTCCCGGGCCTTGATCGAGCTGCCCGGACCTTCGGGGTGGCGCCAGCAGGCCCCCGGCAGGTACTGCCACCAGCGGTAGGGATCGCCGGTGCCGATCGGTCCGGTGGGTGGCACGAACACGATCGAGGCCGGCGCCAGCAGCTCCGGCAGGGCGCCGGGATAGGCGGCCGGATCGGCCGGCTGCTCGGCCACGGTGACGTGCCCCGTGGCCTTGACGAACTTTCGGAACTGGGCGTTGGTGACCGGGGCGCGGTCGATCCAGAACCCCGCCACCGCCACCCGGTGGGCCGGGGCCTCCTCCGGGTAGTGGTGGTCGGAGCCCATCAGGAAGGAGCCCGCGGGAATCCAGACCATGTCCCGCGCCGGGGGGCGACCCGGACTGGGACGGCGGCTGGAGGGGGCCATGCTCATCGGCGGCTCAGCTCGCGCCGCCTGCCGAGATCATCTTCTCCAGCACGTCGCTGATCGTGAAACTGGCGGCCTTCTGGCGGGGCGGGTACGCCTGGAACGAGGCCAGGAACTCGGCCACGAAGGATTGGGCCGGTACCAGCATGAAGGCGTGGTCGAGCAACCAGTCCCAGTAGGTGTTGGAGGTGATGTCGGCCCGCTCATAGGGATCGGTGAGCAGGTTGAAGATCTTGGGCACCCGCAGCGCGGTGAAGGGCTCGGCCCAGATCTGCAGCGTGCCGGTCTGGCGCTGCTCCATGAACACGAACTTCCAGTTGTCGTAGCGCAGGCCGGTGAGATCGCCATCGTCGGAGAAGTAGAAGAACTCCACCCGTGGGCTCTTGTCGGCCTTGCCCGTCCAGTAGTCGAGCATGTTGTAGCCATCAAGGTGGATGTGGAAGTTTTTGCTTCCCACCTGATGGCCATCGAGGAGCTTCTGCTTGATCTCGGGCTCGCCGGCCGCGGCCAGCAGCGTGGGCAGCCAGTCGAGATGGCTGACAACCCCCGTGAACAGGGTGCCGGGCTCGATCTGTCCCGGCCAGCGCACCAGGGCGGGCACCCGGTAGGCCCCCTCCCAGTTGGAGTTCTTCTCGTTGCGGAAGGGGGTCATGCCGGCATCGGGCCAGCTGTTCATGTGGGGGCCGTTGTCGGTGCTGTACATCACGATCGTGTCATCGGCGATGCCCAGTTCATCCACCAGATCGAGCATCTGGCCGATGCAATTGTCGTGGTAGATCATCACGTCGTGGTATTCCGACTGCCAACGCCCTGACTGGCCGATGTCCTGCGGACGGGCATGGGTTCGGAAGTGCATGTGGGTCGTGTTGAACCACACGAAGAAGGGCTCACCGGAGGCCACCGCATCGCGGATGAAGCGCTTGGCTTCGGCCATGAACTCCTCGTCGCAGTTCTGCATCCGCTGCTTGGTGAGCGGGCCGGTGTTCTCGATCCGCTGGGTGCCGTCTCCGTTGGCCCAGCAGTGCAGCACGCCGCGTGGGGCGAAGCGCTTGCGGAAGTTGGGGAACTCGGGATCATCCGCCTTGGGATAATCACGCAACTCGGGTTCCTCCTCCGCATTCAGGTGGTAGAGGTTGCCGAAGAACTCATCGAAACCGTGCATCGTCGGCAGATGCTCGTCACGGTCGCCGAAGTGGTTCTTGCCGAACTGGCCGGTGCGGTAGCCCAGCGGCTGCAGCAGTTCGGGGATCGTCGGGTCCTCGGGGCGGTACCCCAGCTCGGCGCCGGGCAGCCCCACCTTGCTCAGGCCGGTGCGGAACACGCTCTGGCCGGAGATGAAGGCCGCCCGGCCGGCGGTGCAGCTCTGCTCGGCGTAGTAGTGGATGAAGCGGCCGCCCTCCTTGGCGACCCGGTCGATGTTGGGGGTCTGGTACCCCATCAGGCCGTCGCTGTAGCAGCTGAGGTTGCTCTGGCCGATGTCGTCGCCCCAGAGGATGAGGATGTTGGGCTGGCCGTTGGGCATGGTGGGGAACACCCGGCGGGTGAGGAGGTGGGGTAGGAAGAGGGGTCAGGTCCCCAGTTGTCACGTGACGGACGCCACGCCTTCGGGGGACACGCTCCTAAAGGATGCACAGAGCGGAACGATCCGAACACTCAAAAAGTGCGGATCCGCTTCTCCCGTGTGCTGCTCCATCCACGACGTCGCGCGCTTGGAAGAGGTGCTCAGCACCCTGTTGCCCGTGCAGCTCACCCAGCTCGCCGGAGGACAGCTCCGTAGCGAGCTGCTGGCCCTCGACCTCGGTGCGCTCCAGGTCCTGCGCCTGCGCTTCGATCGGCCCCTCCACGGAGGTGGACCCAAACCCACAGGCCGCCAGCTGATCGCCCTCGACCTGGAGGAGAACCCCGGCCAGCCCGTGATGCGCTCCCACGGGCTGGAGCTGCCGGCCACGGCGTTCTTCGGCCTGGCCGCCGCCGGCGAGATCCACCTCACCACCCCCGAACGCTGCAGCCTAGCGTTGCTGAGCCTGGATCGGGAGAGGTTCCTGCAGTGGGCCCACGAGCTGGGCGGACCGGGCCTCGAGGAGCCGCTGAAAGGTGTCAACTGGCAGGCGATCGATCCGCGGCGCTTCGAAAGGGTGAAGGCCTGCCTGCGCCGGATCTTCCGCCTGGCCGAACGGTCTCCCGCCCTGATGGAGGATCCGGCGATCCGCCGGCAGCTGTGCGGGGATCTGGTGCCCCTGCTGGTGGAGGCCCTGGTGCACCGCACCGGCCACGGTGGGCGGCTGGCCCGGCCGCCGGCTCGGATTGAGCTGGTGAAGGCCGCCCAGGCCTGGATGGCGGAGCATCCCCACGAACCGATCAGCCTCGACGGGCTCTGCCGCCAGGTGGCGGCCGGTCGGCGCAGCCTGTTGCAGGGATTCCAGGAACACCTGGGCATGGGCCCGATGGCCTACCTCAAGATCCGTCGCCTGCATGGCGTGCGCCAGGCCCTGCTGAGCGCCGATCCGGAGGCGGCGCGGGTCGCCGAACTGGCCGCCCGCTGGGGCTTCCTGAACGCGGGCCATTTCGCCCGCGACTACCGCGCCCTCTTCGGCGAGCCTCCCAGCACGAGCCTCAGGGGGGCGGGTGCCAACCGCTGAGGCATCCCCCCGGCACCGCCGGTCCAGGCGAGTCTGTTTAAGATCCCGCCCATGAACGACCGACCCAGCAGCCTGGTCCGAATCCTGGCGGGCCTGGCCCTGGCCTCGCCTTCCCTCTGGGCGGCGGCCGCTCAGGCCGCACCGCCACCGGAGCGCCCGTCCCAGGCCACGTGGATCGGCCAGGAGCTGCGCCTGCCGCCTGGGGCCCCAGCGTTCGCGGCCGCGCCGGAGACGGCCCAGGCCGATCCGGCAGCAGGGGAGTCGGCCCCTGCCGCCCCCCCCTGGAGCGGCACCGTCGAGCTCTACGGCTTCGCACCCCTGCGCACGATTGGCACCACCACGATCCGGGGCCAGGAGGCGGAGGTGGACCAGGACCTGGGGGACATCCTCGACATCCTGAGGTTCGCCGCCTCCGCCCGCGGCAGCATCGAAAAGGACCGGGTGGGCCTGCAGGCCGACCTCTGGTACACCAGCCTGGGCGACTCGGCGGCACGCCTGGTCGGCCCCCGGCAGTTGTTCACGACGACGGCCGATGTGGGCCAGACCCTGGGGATCTACGACGTCGCCCTCCGCTACCGGTTCGGCGAGCGGGAATCGGCCCTTGGCAAGCCCGGCACTTATTCGGTGATCCCCTATGCCGGGATACGGCTGATCGATGGCCGCCTGAATCTGGCCGCCACCCTGGACGGCCCCTTGGGACGCACCCTGCTGGAGCCCACCCGCAACTTTCAGCGGACCTGGGTGCAGCCCCTGGTGGGCACCCAGGCCACCGTCTTTCTCTCCCCGCGGCTGCGGGCCTTCGCCCGTGGTGATATCGGCGGCTTCGGGCTGGGCGGCCAGCAGGACCTCAGCGGCAATGCCCAGGTGGGCCTGGGCTATGCGGTGGGCGACAACACCGATCTGAACCTGTCCTGGCGCTACATGGGCCTGAAATGGAACAACGGGGATCAGCAGGCCAACGGCTTTTCCGTCAACATGAACGGCATCGAAGTGGGCGTGAAGTTCTTCTTCGGTGGCGCGCCCAGGGGCACGGCGGTGGCGACCGCGCCCTGAGCCCAGCAGACAGGGGCCTCAGAAACTCGGCAGCTTGAGCATCAGCTCACAGAGCTGGGGGCTGGGCAGTTCCTGACCCAGCAGCGGGGCCACAAGGGCGGCGAGCGGGCGCAACCGGCAGGGCCAGATGGCCCGCTCGGTGAGGCGGCCGGCCTGGAAGGCGCCGAGCACCAGCACCGCCACCAGCAGGGTGCGCTTCACGCCGGCGGGGCGTCCAGCAGCGGGAAGCCCAGGGCCCGGCGCTCCTCCAGCCAGGCCTCCGCCACCTGCCGCGCCAGATGGCGGATGCGGCCGATGGTGGCGGTGCGCTCGGTCACCGAGATCACGCCGCGGGCCTCGAGCAGGTTGAAGGTGTGGCTGCACTTGAGCACATGGTCGAGGGCCGGAGCCGGCAGCCCGGCCGCCACCAGATCGGCGGCCTCGGCCTCATGCAGGGCGAACAGCTGCAGCAGGCGTTCGGGGTTGGAGGCCTCGAAGTTGTAGGTGCACTGCCCCTTCTCGAACGGCAGCCAGATGTCGCCGTAGCTGCGCTCGCCGTTCCAGCGCAGGTCCCAGATGCTCTCCACATCCTGGAGATACATCGCCAGCCGCTCCAGGCCGTAGGTGATCTCGATCGACACCGGCCGGCAGTCGAGGCCACCGCACTGCTGGAAATAGGTGAACTGGGTCACCTCCATGCCGTCGAGCCACACCTCCCAGCCCACACCCCAGGCGCCGAGGGTGGGGGATTCCCAGTTGTCCTCCACGAAGCGGATGTCGTGATCAGCGGCGTGGATGCCGAGGGTTTCGAGCGAGGCCAGGTAGGTCTCCTGGATGGCATCCGGGGAGGGCTTGATCAGCACCTGGTACTGGAAGTAGTGCTGGGCCCGGTTGGGGTTGTCGCCGTAGCGGCCGTCGGTGGGGCGCCGGCAGGGCTCGGGATAGGCCACCGCCCAGGGCTCCGGGCCGATCGCCCGCAGCACCGTGTGGGGGCTCATGGTGCCGGCGCCCTTCTCGGTGTCGTAGGGCTGCAGGATCAGGCAGCCCTGGTCGGCCCAGAACCGGTTGAGGCTGTCGATGATGTCCTGGAAAAGCATGGTGCGCCGGTCGGGTTCTGGCCAGGACGGCAGGAAGGGTGGCTCGATGCTGCCAGATCGGTGTTCCCCGATCCCTGCCGCCGACCCATCAGGCCTGCAGCTCCAGCAGCCCCATCAGGCCGCCGGCCAGGGGGCGGTGGCGTGCCGTGGCGAAACCGGCGGAGCGGGCCAGCGCCTCCTGGACGGGGCCGGTGGGGAAGCGGGCCAGGCTCTCCTCCAGGTAGGCGTACTGCTCCGGCAGGCCCACGGCACGGGCGGCCGGCACCACCAGGCGCCGCAGATAGAAACGCTGGAAGGCCGCCGGGGCCGAGGCCGGATCGGGCCGGTTGAAATCCAGCACCACCGCCCGCCCGCCCGGCCGCAGCAGGCGCCGCAGCTCCGCCAGGCCGGCGGCGGGATCGGCCAGGTTGCGCAGGCCGTAGGCCATCACCGCCCCATCGGCCCAGCCATCCGCCAGGCCGGTGGCCAGGGCATCGCCCTGCTGCCACTGCAGCGGCAGCCAGGGCTGGCGGGCGGCGCGGCGGCGGGCGATCGCCAGCGGGGCGGCCGCCGCATCGAGGCCCAGCACCAAGCCACCGGGGCGAACGCGGGAGGCCAGCACCAGGGCCAGGTCACCGGTGCCGCAGCAGAGATCCAGCAGGCGCTGGCCGGGCCGTGGGCGCAACCCCAGCAGCGCCTGCCGCTTCCACAGCCGGTGCAGCCCCAGGCTGAGCAGATCGTTCAGCTGGTCGTAGCGGGGGGCGATGGCGTCGAACAGATCGCTGATCTGCCCTGGATCAACTGTTGCCAAGGCGGGGGATCAGGGAGTCATCCCAGGGCAGCACGATGGCATCGAGGCTGACACCGGCCGGTTCACCTTCGGGGGAAGCCAGGCCACGGGCTTCGAGGCGGACCGGACTGGTGAAGGTCAGCACCATCACGGTGGCCAGGCCCACGGCCGCCGAGCAGACCATGCATCCGGCCAGCATCAGGGAGAATTCGCGGCGGTCGGTGGCGGCCTGCATCAGCTGCAGCGCCCAGGCCACAAGGGCGATCACCACAACCACAACCACCAGCGCGATCGCCGTGAACACGGGCGTTGGCAGAAGCAGAAAGGCGTTCACCGATGCACCACGATCCAATGACGTCTTCCTAATGTTACGGCGAGTGAAGCCGTTGTTGTGATCCGGTCGCCCTGGCCGCTTCAGGTCGTGGGCAGAGGCGCCAGCAGGGGCCGGACCGGCAGGCCCCGCCGCAGCAGATCCTGCTTGATCTCCTCCACCGTGAGCACCCCGTCATGGAGCAGGGAGGCCAGCAGGGCGGCCGAGGCCCCGGCCACCTCGAGGGCGTCGGCGATGTGGTCGATGCAACCAGCGCCTCCAGAGGCGATCACAGGCACCTCCACGGCCTCGACCACCGCCCGGGTGAGGGCCAGATCGTATCCCGCCTGGGTGCCGTCGCCATCCATGGAGGTGAGCAGGATCTCCCCGGCGCCGAGCGCCACCACGTGTCGGGCCCAGGCCACCGCATCGAGGCCGGTGTTCTCGCGCCCCCCCTTGACGAAGACATCCCAGGCCGGCGCTTCATCCCCCTGGCAGGGGCGGCGACGGGCATCGATGGCCACGACGATGCACTGGCAGCCGAAGCGGTCGGCACCGGCCGCCACCAGCTCCGGGGTGCGGACCGCCGAGGAGTTGAGGCTCACCTTGTCGGCACCGGCCCGCAGCAGCTCCGTAATGCCATCAACGCTGACGATGCCACCGCCGACGGTGAAGGGGATCGTCACCGCCTCGGCGGTGCGCTGCACCATGTCCACCAGGGTGGCGCGGCCCTGGTGACTGGCCGCGATGTCGAGAAAGACGAGTTCGTCGGCGCCGGAGACGCTGTAGCGACAGGCCAGTTCCACCGGATCGCCGGCATCCCGCAGACCGACGAAGTTGATGCCCTTCACAACCCTGCCCCCGGCCACGTCGAGGCAGGGGATGATCCGTTTTGCAACCATCGCAGGAACCGGGGGGCAGCGGCCGGGAGGCCATCCGCCGTGGATGCCTCCCAGGCTGCCACCCACCGGCCACCGCTGGCCTGCTGGGTCGATCGAGGTCCCGATCCGGCCGCCAAGCAACGATCCATCCAGGCTCAGGCCTGCCTCTAGCCAGCGGCTCCGGTGAACTCCAGCCATGCGGGTCCGGGTCCCTTCCTCTGTGAGCCATCCACGTTCAGCGACGGGAACGCCCCCATGAAAAATCAGGCAAATGTGGTAGGATCCTAAGGAGCCTTTCACTTTCCGTAAGTCGATGCAACCCTTGAAAGCAACAATGCTGGGGCTAATCCCGGCAGTACTGGCGTCCGCCGCCCTTGGTGCCGCCCCGGTGCAGGCGGCTGTGGGCATCGTCAGAATTGACAAATCAGCCTTCAAGCCCGCCGCTGGCCTGATCACGTTCAGTGAGTTTGGCCTTGGTACGGTCAATCCTTCCTATTCCCCGGCTGATTACGGCGGCTTGCCCACAGGCGCCAGTGTGACGTTCGATGGCTTCTTCCTTGGTCAGGCTTTGAGTGCCAATCCAGGGGTGGATTGCCCAGGTGGTGCTGCGTCCGGCTGCGTCGTTGGCACTCCCGGCGCCTCCCTGGCCCTGGACCCCGCCTCACCCGACACCTTCATCACCGGTGACGGTGCCGCTCCCAATTCCCCCGTCCTCTCTGGAACCCCTAGGTTCAACGGTGCTGTCTCCATCCTGTTCGACCAGGACATCGCCGGAGTCGGGCTTGACGGAGGCTTCTTCAATGCACCGGAAAGTACGGCCATCACAGCCTTCGCCCGCGACGGAAGCTTTCTGGGTCAGGTGAAGAATATTGGCCTCGGCATCGAGTTCCTCGGCCTGGTCACCAATGACGGCTCAGCCGCCATTGCCGGTCTTCAATTCTCACTGATTGGCCCTGAACCCGCTGGCTTTGCCATCGACAGCCTCCAGTTCGGTCTGCCAGGCGAGGTTGTGGTACCCGGCGGAACGGCTGTCCCCGGCCCGCTTCCGATTCTTGGTGTTGCAGCCGCCTTCTCCCAGTCCAGGCGACTCCGCCGCCGTATCCGATTCAGCAAGCAAGCCTGAACCTCCGGCCCCTGCGAGTCAGTCCTACAGAATACTTTGGGCGTCCATGAGCTGGCGCCCTTTTTCTGTTGGCGACAGTCCCCCTGCAGCACAGCCCGGCCAGCCAACCAACTAGTCAGTGATAACCTCAACTGACTTTTTAGGCAGAATCATGACCCAGGCTGGCATCAAAATCGGTTCGAAGGTGCGGGTCACCCGCGTGCGTGATCGCATTCCGGCCGATCTGGTGTCAGCCCTCAAGGCCGACGCCACCGGCACGGTGAAGGATTTCCGCGTCACCGACGGCACGGGCATCGGTGTGGTGGTGGAGCTGAGCGGAGGCACCACCACCTGGTTCTTCGACGATGAGATCACCCCTGCCTGAGACGGCCCACCCATGAGCCAGAGGCCCGAAACCAGCGCCGGCTCGCCAGGCGTTTCCGGCGGCGCCCGGCAGTTGCTCGGGATGAAGGGCGCCAGTGGCAGCTCCAACATCTGGAAGATCCGGCTGCAGCTGATGAAGCCCGTCACCTGGATCCCCCTCATCTGGGGGGTGATCTGCGGGGCAGCGGCGTCAGGCAACTTCCACTGGACCCTGCCGGAGGTGGGGGCCTCGGTGGCCTGCATGCTGATGAGCGGCCCCCTGCTGGCGGGTTACACGCAGACGATCAACGACTACTACGACCGCGAGATCGACGCGATCAACGAGCCCTACCGGCCGATTCCCTCCGGGGCCATTCCCCTAAACCAGGTGCGGCTGCAGATCGTGGTGCTGCTGCTGGCGGGTCTTGCCGTGGCCTGGGGACTGGATCTCTGGGCCGGCCACAGCACCCCGGTGCTGCTGCTGCTGGCCCTGGGCGGGTCCTTTGTCAGCTACATCTATTCGGCGCCACCGCTGAAGCTGAAGCAGAACGGCTGGCTGGGCAACTACGCCCTGGGCGCCAGCTACATCGCCCTGCCCTGGTGGGCCGGCCAGGCCCTGTTCGGCCAGCTCACCTGGGCCACGGCCCTGCTGACCCTGGCCTACAGCCTGGCCGGGCTGGGGATCGCCGTCGTCAACGACTTCAAAAGCGTCGAAGGCGACCGGGCCCTGGGTCTGCAATCCCTGCCTGTGGTGTTCGGCATCGAACGGGCCAGCTGGATCAGCGCCGGCATGATCGATCTGTTTCAGCTGGCGATGGTGGCGGTGCTGATCGCCATCGGCCAGCACTTCGCCGCCGTGCTGCTGGTGTTGCTGATCGTCCCCCAGATCACCTTCCAGGACATCTGGCTGCTGCGTGATCCCGTCGCCTTCGATGTGAAGTATCAGGCCAGCGCCCAGCCGTTCCTGGTGCTGGGCATGCTCGTGACCGCCCTGGCGATCGGCCACAGCGACCTGACCCTGCCATGACCAGGGTGGGCCCGTCCACGGCCACCACCGGCCCCCGCCAACCCGGCGAGCCACCGGCCGGCCGGCCAGCGCGCCGTTCCAACTGGCGCCTGCTCGCGCCCGCCCTGGCCGCCGTCGCCGCCGGTGGACTGGTGGCCCTGGGCCAGACGACCCTGGTGCGCAGCCTCGACGGCCTGCTGCCCGACGCCAGCCGCATCACCAGTTTCAACCGGCCGGGGACGATCACGATCCTTTCCTCCGACGGCCAGGTGGTGCTCAAGAAGGGCCCGGCCACCCGCGAGAAACTTCCCGCCGGCAAGATGCCGCTGCTGATCCAGCGGGCCTTCGTGGCCGCCGAGGACCGCCGCTTCTACCAGCACGACGGCATCGATCTGTTCGGCATCAGCCGGGCCATGCTGCGCAACCTGCAGCAGGGCGCCGTGGAGGAAGGGGCCAGCACGATCACCCAGCAGCTGGCCCGCACCGTGTTCCTGAGCCAGGACCGCACGATCGTGCGCAAGCTCAAGGAGGCGGCCCTGGCCGGGAAGATCGAGCGCCAGCTGAGCAAGGCGCAGATCCTCGAGCAATACCTCAATTACGTGTACCTCGGCTCCAGCGCCTACGGCGTCTCCGATGCCGCCTGGATCTACTTCTCCAAACGCCCCGACCAGCTCACCCTGCCGGAAGCCGCCCTGATCGCCGGGCTGCCGCCGGCCCCATCGGTGTATTCACCGCTGGTGAATCCGGAGGTGGCCCTGCGGCGGCGCTCGGTCGTGCTGGGTCGCATGCGGGAGGCGGGTTTCATCGACGACGCCCAGCTGCAGCGGGCCGAGGCCGCCCCCCTGGCGCTGAAGCCGGCCGAGCCGAAATACTTCTATAACCCTGCCCCCTGGTACACCAGCTGGCTGGAGCAGGAGCTGCCCAAGGTGCTCAGCAAGGAGCAGCTGGAGGTGGGGGGCCTGACGATCCGCAGCGGCCTGAATGCGGCCTGGCAGGCCGAGGCCCAGAAAACCATCGACTCTTACGCCAGCGGCAGCATGGAAGGGGCCTTGGTGGCCATGGAGCCGGGCACCGGCCTGGTGCGGGCGATGGTGGGGGGCAACGACTGGGAGAAAACCCAGTTCAACCGGGCCTCCCAGGCCCTGCGCTCACCGGGATCCACCTTCAAGCTGTTCGTGTATCTCACGGCCCTGAAACTGGGCATGAAACCGGAGGACACCGTTGTCGATTCCGCCCGTTGTTTCGGCAGCTATTGCCCCAAGAACTTCGGCAATCGCTACATGGGCTCGGTGAGTCTGGCCACGGCGTTGCAGAACTCGCTCAACATCGTGGCGGTGGGGCTGCTGCAGAAGCTCGGCTACGACCCGGTGATCGCCACCGCCAAGAGCCTGGGCATTCACCGGGAGCTGGGGCGTTATCTGTCGATGGCGATCGGCTCCAACGACCAGACGGTGCTCGACATGACGGCGGCCTACGCGGCGCTGGTCAACCGCGGGGTGTACATCCAGCCGCTGCCCTTCGAGGAGATCTTCGGGCCGGACGGGGAGCTGCTCTGGTCACGCCGGGCCAACGGCCCCCGCGGCACCCGGGCGGTGAGCAGCGACATCGCCGACGCGATGGTGTGGATGCTGCAGCAGGTGGTGCAGGGCGGCACCGGCGGCGGCGCCGCCCTGGCCGACCGGCCGGTGGCCGGCAAGACGGGCACCTCCGAGGGGGCCCGGGACCTGTGGTTCATCGGTTCGATTCCCCAGCTCACCACCGGCGTCTGGCTGGGGTACGACAACAACCAGGGAACAGGCACCACCAGCGTCCTGGCCACCTACGCCTGGCGGGCGTTCATGGAGCCGGTGACCAAGGGGATGCCGGTGCAGAAGTTCCCGCCCAAGCCCGTGCTCACCGGCAGCTTCAAACCGGTCAACAAGCAGAAAAGCACCGAACGCGACGCCCAGCCCGACGCCGGGGGCAATCGTGACAGCCAGCGCTGGGAACCACCGCCGCAGGAGCCCAGCCGCACCACCCCCCCGGCCCAGGAGCTCCCCAGCGAGCGGCCGCCGACCGAGAGCGAGCCGACCCAGCCGTCGCCAACGAACAATCCCGTGGCCGCTCCCCGCTCGCGCGATGCGGCCGTGCCGCCGCCGCCTCCACCGGCGGATGTACCAGCGCCCTTGCCGCCACCACCCCCCGTCGCCGCGCCACCACCGCCTTAGGAGGGCGCGCCAGGGGCCTGCAGCACCGCCGCATAGAAGCCGTCGCCGCCGCCCCGTTCCCCCTCGGGCGGTTCCGGCCACCACTGACGCTCCTGCAGCAGGGTCCACTCCGGATGGGCCTGAAACAGGCCATGGATAAGGGCGCCGTTCTCACGGGGCTCCACGGTGCAGGTGGCATAGACCAACCGGCCACCGGGGGCCAGCAGGGGCAGCAGCGCCTCCAGGAGCTGGCGCTGCAGGCTCACCAGGCCGTCGATGGCCTCCGGGGTGATCCGCCAGCGGGCATCAGGGTGGCGGGCCAGGGTGCCCAGACCGGAACAGGGGGCATCGAGGAGGAGGCGATCAAAGGAGCCGCCCCAGTGGGGCTTGGCCTCCGCCAGGGCGGTGGCATCGAGGGCCAGGGAGCGGATCGATGTGAGCCCGAGGCGCTCGGCGTTGCGATCCAGCCGCCGCAGACGGGCTTCGGAGCGATCGAGCGCCCACACCTCGCCGCGGTCGCCGATCAGCTCGGCCAGGTGGGTGCTCTTGCCGCCCGGGGCGGCGCAGGCATCGAGGATCCGCTGGCCGGGCTGGGCCTCCAGCAGGGGGGCGATGGCCTGGGCACTGCGGTCCTGCACGCACCAGAGCCCCTCGGCGTAGCCAGGCAGGTCGCGGGGATCGCCGACCCGCTCCAGCAGGGTGAGGCCGTGGGGCGCACCGGGCAGGGCGCGGGCGGCCACGCCGGCGGAGGTGAAGCGCGCCAGCAGGTCGTCGCGGGTCGTGCGCAGGGGGTTGGCGCGAAGGTCGAGGGCCGGCACCGCATTGCAGGCCAGGGCGAAGGCCTCGGCCCGCTGTGGCGGCAACCAGCCGAGCAGCTCGGCGCTGAGCCAGGGGGGCAGGGAGCGGCGCAGGGCCAGGGCGGCGGCGGCATCGGCCGGCAACTCCAAGCCGTCCCATGGTTCCGCATCGGCCAGGCTGTCCCGGCGCCTCAGCAGGGAGCGCAGCATCCCGTTCACCACCGGCGCCAGGCGGCCCAGCCCAACACGCTTGGCGAGGGCCACGGTGGTGCTCACCGCCGCCGCCGCCGGCACCCGATCGCTGAACAGGAGCTGGTAAAGCCCCACGTGCAGCAGCCAACGCAGGGGCGGTGGCTGGCGCAGGGCCGACACCTTGCCGAGGGCATCGATCCAGCCATCCAGCAGCAGCCGCTGGCGGATCGCCCCGTAGGCGATCTCGGTGGCCAGGGCGCGGTCGGCCGGGGACAGCCCGCCACCGGCGCGGGCCAGGGAGGCCAGCTCCCGGTCCAGGGCGGCATCGGCGTAGGCGCCGGCCGCAACGGCTTGGAGCACCTGCCAGGCCAGCTGCCGGGAGGCCAGGCCGGGAATGGTGTCGCCGGGAACGGTGTCGCCGAGGACGGTGTCGCTGGCGTGAATGGGCGAGCTCCCCGGAAGGTTCAATCCTTTGTACAGGAGGGCTCGACCGCCAGCACCAGCTCCAGGGGGGGCCGCCAGCGGTGCAGGGCCAGGGGCAGGCGGCCGTCGGCGGCCACAGCGATCCCCTCGGCCAGCAGCAGCTGCCGCTGCATCCAGTCGCTGCCCTCTCGGCCGGGACTCATGGCGATGCGCCCCTGGGCATTCACCACCCGCTGCCAGGGCACGTCCGAGGGCAGGGGCAACCGCCGCAGGGCCCAGCCCACCTGGCGGGCGCAGCCGTAGGCACCGATCAGCTCGGCCACCTGGCCGTAGGTGGCCAGCTGCCCGTGGGGGATGCGGCCCACCATCGCGTAAACGCGACTGTCGAAGGGATTCCCCTGGTCGGCAGCAACCCTGGCCAAGGCGGCAGTGGCAGAGAGGTCAAGGTCGATGATGGCGTTTTACCAGGCCCATGCCGCTGCTGCCCCGCCGCTTCGAGCGCCTGCGCGCGGTGCTCGATCGCCGCATGGGGGATCTGACGGTGCTGCTGGAGCACGTGGACAAGCCCCACAACCTCTCGGCGATCCTGCGCAGCTGCGATGCGGTGGGGGTGCTCGAAGCCCACGCCGTGAGCCTGAAAGGGCGCGTGCCCACCTTCAACCGCACGGCGCTTGGCAGCCAGAAGTGGGTGGCGCTGCACCGGCACGAGCGCACCACCGACGCCATCGCGATGCTGAAGGCCGATGGCTTCCGGGTCTACGGCACCCACCTGGGGGCCGACGCGGTGGACTACCGCGACTGTGATTTCACCGGGCCCACGGCCTTCGTGCTGGGGGCGGAGAAGTGGGGATTGAGCGAGGCCACCGCCGCCGCCATCGACCAGCCGATCGTGATCCCGATGGCGGGCATGGTCCAGTCGCTGAACGTGTCGGTGGCCAATGCGATCCTGCTGTTCGAGGCCCTGCGGCAGCGGCAGGCGAAGGGCTGCCTGCCCAGCCGGGGGGAGGGGGTGGCCCCGGAGCGCTATGGGCCGCTGCTGTTCGAATGGGCCTACCCCCAGGTGGCCGACTGGTGCCGCCGCGAAGGCCGCCCCTACCCCGCCCTCAGCCCCGAGGGCGCCATCCTCGAGGAGCTTCCGCGGGGGGTGCGTCTGCGCTGCTGATCGGGCCGCCATCGAAGCGGGCGGCGGTGGGCAGCCAGAACGTGAGCGCCAGGGCCAGAATCTCCAGCAGCAGCTGGCGCCCCCCCAGCAGCACCACCAGCACGGCCACGAAGGCCAGGAACTTCTGGAAGACACTCCAGACGTCGTCAGGGGTGTTGCCGCCCTTGATCCAGAGATAGACGGCCGAGGCCAGAAGGACCAGATCCAACCACCAGGGCATCGCCGACGACACGTTTCAACAAAACGCTACAGGAAGAATTTGGGAGCAGCCCAGCTGGTTCAGCGGCCTGAGGCCGCCGAGGAACCACTCAGCCAGTTTTCCAGGCCCTCGCCAAGGAACGACAGGCCGAGTACGAGCACGAACATCGCTAAGCCTGGGAACAGGGCGGTCCACCAGATGCCGGTGGGCAGGGCCGTCAGGGCCTGCTGCAGATCGCTGCCCCATTCCGGGATCGTCTCCGGAAGGCCCAGCCCGAGGAATCCCAGCCCCCCCAGCACCAGCACCGCATCGGCCGCATTGAGGGTGAGCAGCACCGGCACCGAGGTGATCACGTTACGGAACAGATAGCGCCGCAGGATCCAGGCGGGGCCGGCGCCGAGGGAGCGGGCCGCCTCGATGAAAAGCTCCGCCTTCACCTGGGCCGACTGGTTGCGAACCACCCGGAAGTACTGCGGCACGTACACCACGCAGAGGGCGGCGGCGGCATTAGGCAGGCCCCGGCCCAGCAGGAAAGCGAGCACCACGGAGAGAAGCAGAACCGGCAGGGTGTACAAGGTGTCCATCACCAGCACCAGAAGCCGATCGACACCACCGCCGAGGTAGCCGCTCACCATGCCGAGGGGAACACCGATGAGGAGGGCGAGCACCAATGCACTGAGCACCACCTGCAAGGCCACGCTGCTGCCGGCGAGCGTGCGCACGCAGACATCGCGGCCCAGACGGTCGGTGCCGCACCAATGGCCGAGGGAGGGGGGAGCGTAGATAGGATTTTCCAGACCCGCATTGGGGTCGGGTAACAGAGACCCATGCACCAGAAGCGGCGTGACCAGCGCGATCAGGCCGTAGAGAGCCACGATGGCGATGCCCCATCGGGCCATGCGCGCCGAGAGCGTGGGTTTGCCGATCTGATCTGCCTGCATGGTGCGCTTGTCAGGGACGTCCTGCCTTCGAAACCATCAAGAGAACAACACCTTCGTTATAGTCGGGAGTCCCGGGCTGGGAGCCATTCTGCGCACGTCGGACACGCATGAATGCGACAAGGGTACCGTCTCCAGGGTGATGGGCAGCACTCTGGCCGACTGGCACGAAAGACCCTTCGGAATGTATTTTCGGCGCAACCTATGGCCGCAGCTGCCCCCCTTCAAGCCGGCCCATCCAAGCCAGGCTGGGCCTGTTTTCACCAGATCAATGCGAAGGCGGAACCAGGCGGGAAGGATTCCTACAAGGTTGCAAGACAATTCTCACGCTGGTATAATGTGAAACGAATGCCCCTCTCAACTCCAGAGAGCTGAATTTTCCCTTGGCCAAGCGTCGTTCATCCCTGCCGATCCGATGACCAGCGCCCGCCTGCTGATCGTTGATGACGATCCTGAAATGCGCGGCTTCCTCACTTCCGAGCTGGCCGTTGAGGGGTATGAGTGTGAAGAAGCCGCCTGCGGACAGCAGGCCTTGGGCCGGATCCGCAGCCAGACGTGGGATCTGGTGCTGCTGGATTGGAACCTGCCGGATTTCAGCGGCGTGGAAGTGTGCCGTCGCATGCGCAAAGGCGGCATTTCCACCCCCGTGCTCATGCTCACCGCTCGCGATGAGGTGCAGCAACGGGTGGAGGCGCTCGATTCCGGCGCCGACGACTACCTGATCAAACCGTTCTCGATCGAGGAACTGCTGGCCCGGGTGCGGGCGCGGCTGCGCCGCAGCGGCATCGATGAGCAGGAAGGTGGGGTGCTGCGGATGGCCGATCTGGAGGTCAATCCCGCCAGCCGGGAAGTGGCCAGGGGTGGTGAATCGATCCATCTCACAGCGAAGGAATTCGATCTGCTGATGCATCTCCTGCGTCACCCCAACCAGGTCCAGGAGCGCCGCGCCATCCTCGATGCCCTCTGGGGCGAAAACTGGCTGGGCGACGACAACCTCCTGGATGTGTACGTGCGCTACCTGCGCCGCAAGCTCGAGCCGGCCGGCCAGCCCACCCTGATCCAGACGGTGCGTGGCGTCGGCTTCATGCTGAAGGAAGGGCCGCCCCGCTGACCATGGCGGAGGCGTCCTCTCCATCGCGGCTGCTCATCGTCGAGGATGACCAGCGCATGCGCACCTTCCTGGCCGGAGAGCTGAACTGCGAGGGCTACAGCGTCAGCGAAGCCGAAGATGGCCAGGGAGCCCTGATGCACCTGCGGGACGCGACAATGGATCTGGTGTTGCTCGACTGGACGCTGCCGGACTTCAGCGGCGTGGAAATCTGCCGGCGGCTCCGCTCCAGCGGCGACATCACCCCCGTGCTGATGCTCACCTGCCACGATGACATCCGCGACCGCGTGGAAGCCCTCGATTCAGGCGCTGACGACTACATCCTCAAACCCTTTTCGATCGAGGAGCTGCTGGCCCGCATCCGCGCCCAGTTGCGGCGCACCGCCTACTGGCGCGGGGTGGCCAATTCCGATGTGATCAGCTGCGCTGATGTCACGGTGAACACGGCCACCCGAGAGGTGGTGCGTGCAGGCCAGGCGATTTCCCTTTCGGTGCGTGAGTACGACCTGCTCCTCTGCCTTTTGCGCGGGGCGGGGCGGGTGGTGGAGCGGGAGGCGATCCTGCGGGACGTGTGGGGTGAAAACCACTTCGGCGATGAGAATCTGCTCGGGGTTTACATCCGCTATCTGCGCCGCAAGCTGGAGCCGGAAGGGCTACCCACCTTGATCCAGACGGTGCGCGGCGTGGGCTTCATGCTCCGAGAAGGGGAGCCGCGCCCTTCAGACGCAGCTGGAAATCCACCCCCCCCTGGGGCCCATCCGCCACCGAAACGCTCCCCCCCATCGCCTCCATCAGCGCCCTGACCACGGCCAGCCCCACGCCACTGCCGGGGATGGCGCTGGTGTTGCGGCCGCGGCCGAAGCGCTCAAAGATCAGTTGCTTCTCGTTGTCGGGCACACCGGGGCCGGAATCGATCACATGCACCACCACCCGATCAAGGCTGGCGTCCAGCCGCAGCTGAATCGGGCCGGCACCGGAATCGTATTTCTGGGCGTTTTCGATCAGATTGACCAGGCACTGCTCAAAGCGGTCGGCATCGCCGAGCGCGAAGGTGCGTGCCGACTGGGTGGCGCCAGGGCAGATCCGCAGCCTGCCGAAACAGCGCGAGCGCAACCGCTCCGCCACACGCTCGATCGCCTGGGCCACATCGAAGGGCTCGAAGGGCATCAGCGTGCGATGGGCATCGATGCGGGTGAGGGCCAGCAGATCCGTCACCAGGCGGCCCATGCGTCCGGCCTCCTCCTCAATCAGCGCCAGTTGTTCGGCCTCCTGATCGGAAAGATCCTGGGAGCGGCGCCGCAGGCTGCTGGCGTAGTTGCGGATCAGGCTGATGGGGGTGCGCAGTTCATGGCTCACCCCATTGGCAAAACCCCGCTGGCGCTCCCAAGAGGCCGAGAGGCGATCAAGCAGATCGTTGAAGGCCACAGCGATCGGCGCCAGCTCCCGGGGTTGGGATTCCACCGACACCCGCTGACTGTCGAGGGTGTCGGAACTGATCGTCTGCATGCGCTGGCCGAGATCATGGAGCGGCGACAGGCCTCGCACCAGCACTGGCCGCAACAGCAGCCCCGTGAACAGGGTGGCCAGACCAGCAGCCACCATCAGAACGGTAAGCAGCAGCCGTTGCTGGGCCAGCTTCTGGGTGATGTCCTCGAGGAAGCGGAGACGCACGGTGCGGGTCCCCAGCTGGATCTGCTGGGCACTGGAGAGAAAGGTGAGCTGCCCCACCCGCACCACCGCCACCTGATCGAGGCCACCCCCGAGCCGCGGCAGCTGCGCCAGTGACACGCCGGTGGGAATGGAGAACAGGCGGATCTGGGGGGCGGCTCCATAGGGAATCCCCTGGTCGGTCTCGACCCAGCTCAGGAAGTTGGGGCTGATCAGCTGGGCCAGGGTGCCACTGATGGCATCGAGGCTCTGGGGAACCGGGCGCCGGCCAAGGAGCACCTGGCGCACCGAGGCGGCGGTGACCCGGTGCTGGTTGCGGCGTTCCTGGCTGGCCAGCAGGGCGGTGGCTCCGATCAGCAGGGCATAGCCCCCCAGAACGGCCAGCAGGCTCAGTCCCAGCAGGCGCCGGCGCATCGAAAACGCCTTGCGGGGAGCGCGGAACGGACCCGGCAACCGAGAAAAACCCAACAGTTTCATTAGAGGACCATTAGGTCTCGACAAGATCCCGCGCCAATTGGATCGTAGAGGACATTGAAAGAGCCACCACTCCAGAACCACGACCCAGCGTCCCCATCCTGCAGAACCCAGGCAGGCCAGGGGATGCGAACCTTAGGAATTACAACAGCGCCTTTCCATCCGCAACAGCTGTCCCTGCATGGACACGGCCGCTTTCATTGCATAAAATGAGGCAAGTCAAAAGCTTTCCAGCTTTTCCAATGAACATCTCCCCCAAGACCAAGCTTGCCCTGATGCGCAGCCTGCGCGAGAAGAAGTCGAAGGTGGCCCAAGGCTTCACCCTGATTGAGCTGATGATCGTTGTGGCGATCGTCGGCATCCTTTCGGCTGTCGCGCTCCCCAACTTCCTCGGTGCCCGGGCAGCCGCCTCGGCCGGTGCCGCCGTGGGTGAAGCGATCGGCCTCGGCAAGGAATGTGCCACCTTCATTGCCTCCGGTGGTGTGGGTGTTCAGCCCACAGCTGCCGGCAACGTCACCTGCAATACTGGTGCAAACGGCACAGTGGCGCGCACCTTCACTGCAGGGGCTCAAGGGGTTCGCTGCCTTGCGACGAACATCACAACGAACACAGGCAGTTCCACAGTAACGATCACGATCACTGGCGCCGCCGGCGCCACCAACCTCGGCGCCATGAGCTGCGCCTTCAGCTGATCCGGCCAAGGTTTCCACGCCCGGTGGGGCAGACGGCGGGGTGCAACACCCCGTCTTTTTTATGCCGCCGCCTCCCCGACACCCGATGCCGACCCTTCATGGCTGAGCATGCCGCCGCCCCGGCAGGGGATCGCTCCAGCACCGAGGATCTCTATCTGCAGGCGAAGGATCACTTCAGCGCCGGGCGCTTTCCAGAGGCCATCCGCTGCCTCTCCCCTCTGCTCGCCGACCCGGCCTATGCACTGCGGGCCGAGGCCAACATCGGCAGCAGCCTGCTGATGATGGGACTCTCCCGCCCCGCCCTGAAGTTCCTCGATCGCGCCCTGCGGCGGGATCCCAACTTCCTGCCGGCCCTGCTGAGCCGCCTCAAAGTGCTTCGCGTGGAACAGCGCGACGAGGAGCTGGTGGTCCTCTGTGGCCCCATCGTAGAACGCTGGCCACAGGAGGAAGAGGTCTGGAACCTCTGGGTGGCCGCCCTGCGCGCCACTGGCTGTGAGGAGCGGGCGCTGGAGGTGGTGGGGCTCTGGTTAACCCAGCGGCACGAGAGCTTGGAGGGCCATCTGCTGGAAGCGGAACTGCTCTCGAACCGGGGGGACAACGAGAAGGCCGTGGTCAGTCTCGGCAGGGCCCTGCGTCTCGACCCGACCTCGGAGAAGGTGTATGCGCACCTGAGTGTCGTGATGATCCGGATGCGGCGCCACGAGGCGGGCCTCCAGTACCTCGACAAGGCTCTGGCGATCAACCCCGACTCCTTAATCAACCATTGCCGCAAGGCGATGGTTCTGTGGCTCACTGCCGACTGGCGAGAGGCTGCCGTGTTCTACGGCAAGGTGGCGGCGATGCGTCCGAACTCCGCCATCTACCGGCTCAACCACCACCTGCTGCTGCCGGGCATTCCCGCCAGCCGGGACGACATTGAGGAGGCGCGCCGGCGCTTCGTCGAAGGACTCTCCCTGGTGGAGAGCGAGCCGGAGCTGGAGTTTGACGTGCACGACGAGGGGATCCCGCACACCTTCGAGCTCGCCTATCACAACCGCGACGACCGCCGGCTGCTGGAGCGCTACATCGACCTTATGCGCCGGCTCACGGGGCCGCTGCTGCAGGAAATCCGCCAGCGTCAGGCCGCCGCGGGGCAGCCCCTGCCGGCGCCCCGGGGAGAGAAGCTGCGGCTCGGCTTTCTCTCCCAGTTCTTCTCAGGGCACAGCAACACGATCGCCTTCTCGGGCCTCATCCGGCATCTTGATCGCGAGCGCTTCGAGGTGCTGCTGATTCACACGTCGAACTCCAAGCGGGACGCCGCCCGTGACGGCCTCGATGCCGTGTGCGATCGAGCCCTGCAGCTGCCGCCGGAGTTTGCCGACGCCTACGCGATGCTGCTCTCAGAGGGCCTGGATATTCTCTTCTTCACCGACCTCGGCATGAATTCCTATGAGTACATCCTGCCCTTCCTGCGCACGGCTCCGATACAGATGACCGGCTGGGGGATTCCCCACACCTCTGGGATCCGCGAGATCGACTACTACATCTCCGCGGCAGGTCTGGAGCCGGCCGGATCGGAAGAGTCTTACACCGAGACGCTCGTCAGGCTTCCCGTTGGCCTGCCGTGCCACTTCGAGACGACGGACCTAAGTTTCACCCCCCTGCCGCGCGACTATTTCTTTCTGCCCCCGGGCGACACGCTGGTGGGTTGCCTGCAGGGGCTGCACAAGCTGCATCCCGATTTCGATCTGCTGCTGGAGAAGATCGCCCGGGCGAATCCGGAGGTGGCCTTCGTCTTCGTGGAAGACTCAATTCCCTCCAGAACCCGACTGTTTCTGGAGCGACTCTCGAGGAATGCTCCCAGTGTGCGGGAGCGCTGCATCCCACTGGCCTGCATGGGCCGCCTCGAGTACCATAGCCTGTGTAATTGCATCAACGTGCTGCTCGATCCCATCTACTACGGCTCAGGGATCACCTTTTTCGAGGCCTCCTTCGTCGGTACTCCCATCGTCACCCTCGAAGGCACGAATCTGCGCTCTCGCGTCGTCGCCAGCGGCTACCGCGAAATGTGCATCGACGACCCGCCGATCGCGGCGAGCGAGGAGGAGTACGTCTCCCTGGTGACAGCGCTCTGCAACGACCCGGAGCGTCGCCGCAACCTCAAGGCCTCGATCCTGGCCAACAACCATCGCGTCTTCGATCGCATGGATTACATTC
Organism: Bordetella parapertussis; assembly: GCA_943370335.1. Taxonomy (GTDB): domain Bacteria; phylum Cyanobacteriota; class Cyanobacteriia; order PCC-6307; family Cyanobiaceae; genus Cyanobium. The sequence goes on from CALRQM020000002.1 coordinate 51,773, forward strand.
GCCACTTCGAAGACTTCTGCCTGAAGGCCGTGATCACCCAGCGCCAGCAGGGAGCTCCGGGCCGCGCCGATTCCTGAGGCCTGCCGACCCCTTCCCACGCAGACTCTCTACCGATGACCGAATCCCCGGCCAGCGTCCAGCCCGACGCCCAGACCATGGCCTTCGTCAACGCTTCGGCACGACGCCTCAACACGCTGCTGGCGGCGATGGCTTCACCTGCCCGCTATTTGGAGGTGGGTGTCGAAACCGGACAGACCTTCTTCGAGGTCTCCGCGGCCTTCAAGACCGCCGTCGATCCAAAGTTCCTGTTCGACTGGGAGGCGGCGCCGAAAAGGGATTCGATCGAATACTTCGAGATCACCAGCGACAGCTTTTTCTGCAATGTCAGTAGAGATTTCAAGTACGACCTCGTCTTCCTCGATGGCCTGCACACCTGGGAGCAGACCTACCGCGACTTCTGCAACGCCCTGCTCATCACCCACGAGCGCTCGATCATCCTTCTGGATGACATCTTTCCCAGTGACGTCTACTCCTGTAATCGCGATCAGGTCGAGGCGGTGATAATGCGTCAGTTCATGACCGGTGATCCTAGCAATGCCTGGCATGGCGATACCTACAAGGTGATCCCCCTGATCCGCACCTTCCACCCGCTGCTCAGTTATTGCACCATCATTACCGATGGCAATCCCCAGGCCCTCGTCTGGCGCTCGCCGCAGCCCTCTATTGGATCAACAGTTTTACCTGATGTGAGCGCACTCAATATGCCGGAGCTGGATTATCTTTGGTTTCTTCGCAACCAAGAGGGCTACAATCTGATGAATGAGAAGGACGGCCTATGCCTTGCCATCGAAGCACTAGGCCTCGGCACATAGCGCCATGCATTTAGGTCCTTACAGTAGGGCTTTCCCAGGAAGACCGAGTTAGAGTCTTCGTCCCATTAATTCTGCGTCGGAGACTCGACATTGAATCTCATTAGGCACACAGCAGATAAGCTTCTCTCCATGCTTCTTGCGGGAGGCTGATCAGCAACTGCCGATCCTGCGAAAGCAAAAGCAGGTGAAGACTGCTGACACCTCTATGCGGCACCTCAAGGCCGAATACTCCCACCAACGCAGGGCGATGGATTTCCAGATCGGCACCGCCGCCAATAGCCGGAGGCTCAAACTATTGAAAAAGATCAAAGCGTACAGAAGCTTGTACCTGTCGACTCGGGTGGGTCGACGTTGCACAAGGCCAGGGATCTTGTGGCGGTTACCGGAGGATCACACCAACATCTTCCCAGCGCCAGTATCTCACCTCGCTTCTCATGTTTGATGCGCTCCCTGACGGTGGCCTGCTCGTGATCGCCAAATCCCAGCTGCTCGTTGTCCCCCCAGCCTCAACTGGATCACAGGTGTCCAGTGTCAATCAGATTGACGGGCCGCCTACCTAATCAAGGCCGACTGTTGGCTCTTAACCCCGAAAGTCGCGAACCAGTCAGAGCCAACACACTCCCCAGCATGACGAGCTAAGATAAGCCTAAACAAGCAAAGTCTGACATGAGAATCGCCGGCGTATCTATTGTAAAGAATGAGTGTGACATCATCGAAGTCTTTGTTCGGCGAAACTGGCTGTTGCTTGACTTTCTCTTCGTCGTCGACAACATAAGCCAAGACTCAACCATGGAGATCCTTACACTGCTTTGCAATGAGCAGCCAAGTCGGCTTAAAGCAATCAGCGCGTTCTACTTGAATCATCAGCAAGAACAAATGATGACCAGTGTCATCCATTCTCTCGCCATTGATGGTGATTATGACATTTTTTTTCCCTTGGACGCCGATGAGATTCTACGCGCACCTAATCGGGAAAGCCTAGAGAAGGAACTCTTCGAGCTTCCTCTCGGCACAATCGGAGCTCTTGAGTGGAAAACATACGTGCCAACATCTGACCAGAATGCAAAAGAAGTTGATCCCACGACGCGAATCTACAAAAGAAGAAAAAATGAACTGACCACAGTTCATAAGGTGGTTATTCCAAGCTATATGGCAGCTAGCCCTGGATTCCGCCTTGAGCGGGGCAACCACAATGCAAGCATTGACAAGGAACCTCTCAAAGCAGTAGTTCTAGAGGAATGCTGGCTTGCCCACTTTCCAGTACGAAGTTCAGAGCAAATCGCATCGAAAGCATTGCTGGGTGAATGGGCCTTGCGTGGCAAAGCAACACGCGCAGATATTGAAGGAAATCACTGGCAGCGGTTAGCTCGGCAGTTAGTTGTTGATTCACATCTCACGCCTTTGCAACTGGAACAGATAGGATGTGATTATGGGAGGGTAGATAATGACAATACAGTGCTTGAATTAATAAGTGATCCGCTTCCTTCCAATCCGGAATCCAACATTCAATATCCAGAGAAAACCAGTATAGACCTCTTGGCTCGCATTGTTCATTTTTCAGATATGCTCACGTCCAGGCTGGCCCTCACACCGTTCGAATCGGAGGAGATGAGAATATCCAAGACTTCCTATGGATGGCTTGCCCATCACATGTCAGACACCGTCATTGGACGTTCCATAGCTCTTTATGGAGAGTGGGCCGCAGAAGAGCTCGAGTTGTTGATTCAGCTCAGCAAGCCAGGCGACAATGTCATCGATATCGGAGCTAACATCGGCACGCATTCCATACCCCTGGCAAAAGCGGTGGGGCCTAAAGGAGCGGTCTATGCTTTTGAACCCCAAAGACAAACCTTTCAGATGCTGTGCACAAATGCACAGCTCAACAGTATCCATAACTTGCATGCATTCTGCAACGGCATTGGCGCGCAGAGGTCCACTGGCTTCGCGCCGGAAAGTGCTGCAGCACTGCAAGGAAATATTGGCAACTTCAGTCTTAAAAACTGCTCAATTGGAGAAACCGTCGATATTCTAACACTAGACGAGCTTGAACTTCCACAGATTCATCTTATCAAAATTGATGTAGAAGGCATGGAAAAGGAAGTGCTTGGAGGCGGCAGAAAGCTTATTACCCGGGACAGGCCCATTCTTTTCGTCGAAAACAACATCCCTGAACACTCCGCCGCCCTGGTTGAAGAGCTTGAATCATTGAACTATACCTGCTATTGGCATCTGGCTAACTATTATCGCCCAAACAATTACTATGGCAATCCTGATAATATTTTTATCAACGTTCATCGCCCAGAGATCAATATGGTGTGCTTTCCGGCTTCAGCTCCAGCATTGATCAACACGAGGTTGAGGGTCCTGCATCCGGAAGACACCTGGATCGAAGCCCTTAAACGTCAACGAGAACCGTGAAAGATTACCTGAGTATACTCGCCTTCGATCCGCTCAAGAAAAACCGAGGGAGAGCTGAGCACAATCAGATTATTTGAAGTTAACTTTACACAATCATGGTACACCCACGGCTCTGAGAGCACGATCAGTTCAAGGGATGATACAAACGGCTTTCGAGCGATTGTTCCACAAACTTCTAGGGAAAGCCTTAGCAACCTCCTGGCCGACTATCGCCATGAAGGCTGGTCGAAGTCGCCAGCCCCAGCGACGGAGGTGCCGTCGCCTGTAGCTGGCTGAAATCTGGGAGGTCTGATCGGTCAGGGTCCTGCCCCTCAGCCCCCCGCCCCCATCCGCGCCTCTGTCTCGATCCGCTGGGTTCCACCGCCTGAGGGCTCGAACTCCTGCCGCAGCTGCAGGCGCAGCAGTCCGTCCGGCTCGAGGGCGGCCGCCAGCCCCGGGTCGCTGAGCCCATCGAGCACCACCCGGTTCTGGGCCGCTCCGGCGCTCGGTTCGCCGTACAGCCCGAAGGCCGGGCCGCAGCGCATCAGCACCCGGCCCTGCCAGATGGCGCTCGGAGCGCTGCCCACCGTGTAGGTGATCGGGCCGGCCGGCGTGGTGAGCTGCAGCACCGGGTCCCGGCCCCCCAGGCCGCAGGCGGCCCCAACCCCCACAGCCAGATCCACCTGGGTGGCCCGCTGCAGATCGCCCCGCAGCAGGGCCAGCACCCGCTTCTGCTGGCCCCGCTCCCGCACCTGCCGCACCAGCCGGTCCACCTGGCGGCCATCGGCCACCAGCGCCTGCAGCACCACCCCCCACACCAGCAGCCCCAGGCAGGCCGCCACCATCAGTTCCACCAGCGAGAAGCCCGCCGGTCCCTTGACGGGATGCCCGTGGGAACGCAGCAAGGCCATGGCGCAACTCCGGTAGAGAGAACAGGGCGGCTCAGGGCCGCGGATCCGGCAGGCAGCCGCCCGGCCCCTGCCGTCCCAGGCGGGTGATCCCCAGCGGCAGGGCCACCACCACGCAGCGCACCAGGTCGGTGCCCTCGGTGCTGAGCAGCACGGTGCCGCCGTCGATGATCAGCCCGTTGCTGGTGAAGCGCACGGCGGCCGGCAGGTTGTGGCTGAGGCTCACCGCCGGCCCGCCGCCCAGTCCCTCCCCCAGCTCAAGGCCAGCCCCTTCGCAGGCCGGCAGGCTGCCACCCTGTGGCTCCTGCCAGCCGTCGGCGGTGAGCGCCAGGACGCAGGGCTGGCCCAGGCGCAGGGCGGCATCCCGCCCCCGCTCGAGCCCCACCATCACCCGGCGGCTGGCGCCCTCCAGCCGGGCGTCGGCCAGGTCCCGGCTGGCGGAGCTCAGCCCCAGCTGGGCCAGCAGGCCCACCAGCACCAGCGCCAGCAGGGTTTCGGGCAGCGTGAAGCCACCGCCCGACTCAGGGGTTGCCACCGCCGCCTCCCTGCGCCCCTGCGCAGAGCCCCAGCACCGCCGGCACGTACAGCCGCTGGCGTGGTTCGGCCTCGCCATCCACCGCCAGCCGCAGCACCACCCCGTCTCCGGTGGCCGAAACCTCCAGCTGGCGGCCCAGCCCCGGGGCCAGGGGCTGGGCCGCCAGGGCCTGCAGCAGCTGGGTCGCTGCCGCGGTGCAGTCGCCAGCGGAAGGGGCCAGGCCGCGCAGGGAGGTTTCGGCCCGCAACAGGGCGACCTCCGCCTGCTCCATCCGCTCCTGCTGGCGCTGTTCCGCCACGGCCGCCGCGGCCGCCAGGCCCCAGAGCTGCAGAGAGGCTCCGGCCGAGGCGGCGAAGACCACCGATCCGGTCAGCACTTCAATCAGGTTCATGGCGCCACCCCCCGCAGCCCCACCAGGCGCATGTCGGTGATCTGCGGCTGCGGCTGGGCCGGCGGCTGCGCCGACGCCAGCTGCACCGCGAAGGCCCCCTGCCGCGCCGGCTGGCCGCCGACGGCTCCCACCTCCAGCAGCAGTTCGGCCGGGGTCAGCTCCGGACGCCAGTCCACCAGTCGGTAGGGGCTGCCCAGCACCTGGCCGGCCCTGAGGGAGGCGATCGTGGCGGCGGGGGCGCAGGCCAGACCCTGGAGGTCCCACTGCTGCAGCGGCAGCGCCAGCAGGCAGGGATGGCTGCGCTGGAGGTCGGCCAGCAGCTGCTGGCCCGCCGAGGCCAGCCGGTCTTCGGCCCGCCGCTGCTGCTGCTCCCGCACCCCCTGCAGCCGCACCTGCAGGCTGGCGGTCTGGGCCGAGAGGCTCCCCAGCAGCAGCACCAGGGACGCCCCCATGGCCAGGGGCAGGACGAACCCCCGCTCCCTGGATCGGCGTGGCAAAGGAACCATGGCTACGGCAGCGAACACCTTTCCAGGGTTCCCACAAGCAGTCAGCAGCTCCCGACGGCCATTCCCTGGATAAGCCGCCAACGGGGCCGGATTCCGATCAGGCCTAAGGTAAGGAATCCTTTCTTCCGGACGAGGCCGGCGGCGTTCATGGTCCTGGCCAAGCGCACCAGCAAGAACCAGCTCACCTTGCCCAAGGCTGTGGTGGAGGCAGTGGGGGTCGCCGACTACTACGACGTGGCCACCGAGAACGGCCGCATCGTGCTCACACCCGTCCACCCAGGTGCGGCCTCCCACGTTCGGACCCGCCTGAAGGAGCTGGGAATCACGGAGGCGGATGTGGCCGCCGCGGTGGCCTGGTCCCGCCAGGCGTGACCATCCGCGTCGTTCTCGACACGACTGTGTTGGTGTCTGCGCTGCTGTTCGAGAACGGCCGCCTGGCCTGGCTGCGCCGGACCTGGCAGACAGCCGCCATCACACCTGTGCTGACCGAATCCTCCGCCCGCGAACTGATCCGGGTGCTGACCTACCCCAAGTTTCGGCTCGAGCGGCCCGACATCGATCGGCTGCTGGCGGATGTGCTGCCTTGGTGCGACAGCCACGCTGGCCCCATTCAGGCTTGTCAGCTCCAGGTTCGTGACCCGAAGGACCAGGTCTTTCTCGACCTGGCCCTGGCGGCTGGCGTGCCGGTCCTCGTCAGCGGGGATGGCGATCTGCTCGCCCTGAAGAACCAGCTGCACCCCTTGTTGATCCTGACGCCGGCTGAGTTTCAGATCTGGCTTGACGATCCCTGATCCGCGCTTGGCCTGTCAGTGTTGCCATGGGAATGACGCACCAGCGGCCCATGAACCATCGCCGGCACAAGGACACCCGCGATGAGGTCGACAGCATCGTGAATCGGCACCAGGTGGACTATTCCCTGGGCCAGCTGCGGCTGGTGGGGCTGCTGCTGCTGGTGCTGGAGCTGAGCACCCTGCTGCTGGCGGGGAGCTTCGCCAGCGTCGAGGCTCCCGCCGGCCGGCTCAACGGCCTGATCGGCCTCTCCCCCGCCCTGCCGCTGCTGCCCATTGGCTTCAGCCTCTACCTGCTCGGCGGCGGCCACCGGCGCCACCGCCGCGAGCAGCCCTGGACCGGCGCCCTGCACCGCACCCTGCTGCCCCTGGGGCTGATCCTGCTGCTGCTGCTGCCGGCGGTCACCATCCATGACGCCGCCACCCTGTTCAGCCAGCAGCAGCTGGCGCCCCTCTCACCCCTGCAGCAGCATCTGCTCAACCCCGTGCGCCTGATCACCACCCTGCTGCTGCAGGGGGTCACCGGCGCCGGGCTGATAATGATGCAGCTCCGCGGCCGGCGCCAGATGCAGCGGGTGGGCCTCACCCCGAGCCTGTTCTTCCGCACCGACGCCACCGGGCCGGTGCAGCAGCACCGAAGGCGCCCGACGGACTGGGGGTGAACCAAGGGCCACCAGGACACAGGGACATGCAGTCGTGGCACCCCCGCTCACCGTCAGCAACACCCGTGCTACACGGATCCTGCGTAACCTGAGCTGATGGCCAACCTCACCCTCGCCCTCGACGACGCCCTGCTCCAGCGAGCCCGCGAGGCCGCCCTGCGCGAAAACACATCGGTGAATGCCCTGGTGAGGGAGTTCCTCACCCATTACGTCGAGGCCCGCAGCCGCCGGCTGGAGGCTCTCTCCCGTTTTGAGGCCGTCGCCGCCTCCTGCGACAGCTCCAGCGCTGAACCCTGGACCCGGGAGTCGCTCCATGGCCGCCCCTGATGCGCGCCTTCATCGACACCAACCTGTGGGCCTACCGACTGGACCAGCGGGAACCCCTGAAATCCAGGCGCATCTCCACCTGGCTGGCGGAGACGACGCGAAACCATGACGTGGTGATCAGCACCCAGGTGCTGATCGAACTGAGATCCGTCGCCACCCGAAAGTTGCGACCACCGCTCAGTGATCGGCAGATCAGTGCGCTGCTGGAGGCCCTCAGCGGATTCGAGGTGGTGCACACCGACAGCACCCTGGTGCTCGACGCCCATCAACTGGCGATGAACGAACAACTCAGCTGGTTCGATGCCTTGATCGTGGAAGCCGCCATCCGCAGCCGCTGTGATGTCCTGTTTTCAGAAGACCTGAGCCACGGGCGCCGGATCGCCGGGATCACGCTGTGCAATCCGCTTCTCACTGATTCAGCTTCAGCACCGCCATGAAGGCCTCCTGGGGCACCTCCACCCGGCCCATCGCCTTCATGCGTTTCTTGCCCTTCGCCTGCTTCTTGAGCAGCTTCTTCTTGCGGGAGATGTCGCCGCCGTAGCACTTGGCCAGCACGTCCTTGCGGATGGCGCTGATGCTCTCGCTGGCGATGATGCGGCTGCCGATCGAGGCCTGGATCGGAATCTTGAACTGCTGCCGGGGAATCAGCTCCTTGAGCTTCTCCACCAGGCTCTTGCCCACGTTGTACGACTTATCGCGATGCACGATCGTGGTGAGCGGATCGGCCCGCTCGCCGTTGATCAGCACATCCAGCCGCACCAGTTCGTTGCGGCGGTAGCCGATCAGGCTGTACTCCATCGAGGCATAGCCCTTGGTGCGGCTCTTCATCTGATCGAAGAAGTCGGTCACCACCTCCGCCAGGGGCATCTCATAGTGCAGCGTCACCCGGTCGGTGGTGATGTACTTCATGTCGATGAACTCGCCGCGCCGCTCCTGGCACAGCTCCATCAGGGCGCCGTTGTACACATTGGGGGTGTAGATCTCCAGCTTCACATAGGGCTCCTCGATCGATTCCCGCTTCTGGGGATCGGGCAGGGTGGCGGGGTTGTCCACCATCAAGGTGCTGCCGTCGATCATGTTCACCTGGTAGATCACCGAAGGGGCGGTGACGATCAGGTCGAGGTCGTACTCCCGCTCCAGCCGCTCCTGCACGATCTCCATGTGCAGCAGGCCCAGGAATCCGCAGCGGAAGCCGAAGCCCATGGCGCTGCTGGTCTCCGGCTCGAACTTCAGCGCCGCATCAGAGAGCTGGAGCTTGTCGAGGGCTTCCCGCAGATCGGGGTATTGATCCGCATCGGTGGGGAACAGGCCGCAGAACACCATCGGCGTGGCCTCGGCGTAGCCCGGCAGCGGCTCGGCCGCCGGATTGGCCGCCAGGGTGATCGTGTCGCCGACGCGGGCATCGGCCACCGCCTTGATCGAGGCGGCCAGATAGCCCACCTCACCGGCATGGAGGCTGTCCACCTGGCGCTGGTCGGGCGCCATCACGCCCACCTCATCGAGCTCCACCACCTTGCCGCTGGCCATCAGCAGCACCTTGTCCTTGCGGGCGATCACGCCGCTGATCACCCGGAAGTAGACGATCACGCCCCGGTAGGGGTCGTAGTAGGAGTCGAAGATCAGGGCCCGCAGTGGTTCATCCGCCTGGTCCGGCGGCGCCGGCACCCGATCCACCACCGCCTGCAGAATCTCGGGCACCCCCAGGCCGGTCTTGGCGGAGCAATTGATCGCCAGAGACGTATCAAGCCCGATGATCGCCTCGATCTCCGCCTTGATCCGGTCGGGATCGGCCCCGGGCAGGTCGATCTTGTTGAGCACCGGAATGATCTCCAGATCGTTCTCCAGCGCCAGGTACACGTTGGCCAGCGTCTGGGCCTCCACCCCCTGGCTGGCATCCACCACCAGCAGGGCACCTTCGCAGGCCAGCAGGCTGCGGCTCACCTCATAGGAAAAGTCGACGTGGCCGGGGGTGTCGATCAGGTTGAGGATGTAGGTCTGGCCGTCGGCCGCCTTGTATTCCATCCGGGCGGCCTGGAGCTTGATCGTGATGCCCCTTTCCCGCTCCAGTTCCATGTTGTCGAGGAACTGGGCCTGCATGTCCCGGGCCGCCACGGTGCCGGTGTCCTGCAACAGGCGGTCGGCCAGGGTCGATTTGCCATGGTCGATGTGGGCGATGATGCAGAAATTACGGATCCGCTGGGCGGGAACGTCGGTCATAAGGGGCAGCGACAGGCGGCCCCCGAGGGCCTCCACAAGTTGGGCCGATCCTAGGCAGCGGCGGCCAGGGGATCGCCCAGTCCCCAGCGGCCCCAGCTGACGTTGTTCCTACGGAACGTGGGACTAGATTGTGCCCACAGTACGGGGGAACCAGTGCAGGTCTTCACGATCCGCCAGCTCAAGAGCAACCCCTCCACGGTGATCCGGGCGGCCGAGGCCGATGCCATGGCTCTGGTCACCAACCGAGATCAGCCCACGGCGCTGGTGGTCGCCCTTGATCGGCTCGGCGTGGCCGATACGGCCGCCGTGCGCTCCGGCCTCGCCCTCACCCTGATCCAGTCGGGTTCGATCTCCACCGCCGCCGCCGCCCGTATCGCCGGCCTGCCCCTTCCGCACTTTCTTGAACTGCTCTCCAGCCTGGGGATTCCACTCAGCTCCAGCGATCCGGCCGACACCGGCTCCGATCTGGAGGCCGCCCGGCGCTGGCTCGGGCTCAACGCCACAGCCGTTCGCGCTTGATCCCAGCGGTGATCGCCAATGCCGGCCCGCTCATCGGGCTCTCCCGGATCGCACGGCTGGTCCTGTTGCGCGACGTGTTCGGGCAGGTCCTGATCACACCGACCGTTGCGGCCGAACTGGGGATCACAGAGCCGGATCCAAACCTTGCGCTCTTTGAAGGGCAGGAGGATCTTGCCGCAGCCCTGGTTGAGGGCTGGCTGCGCCTCAATGAACCGGGCCGACCCGAGGCCTACCATCCGCTCAACCCAGGCGTCGATGCCGGTGAAGCCAGCTGCATCGCCCTGGCGCATGGGAGGCGTCAGCAAGGCCTGGAATCGCTACTGATCCTCGACGACCGCGCTGGACGCGCCGAAGCCCGCCGGCTGGATCTCGAGCTCACCGGCACGGCTGCGGTGGTGGCCATGGCGCGCCTGCGCGGGCTGATCGCCGCCGCCGGCCCGGTGCTGCAGGAACTGCGCGGCAACGGTTACTTCCTTAGCGACGCCACGGTTGACACCGTCCTTCGGGCACTGAACGAGCGCTGAAGGGGCCGGGCTACAGGGAGGCAGGGGCAAGGCCGAGCCGCCGCAGCACCGGCAGGCGTTCGCGGGCGAAGGTCTCCCAGAACTCCTGCAGCTGACTCAGGGCCTGCTCGGGGTCCTCGATCGGTCGCCCCTCGGGGTCTTTCACAGTGGCGCCGGCCATCGTGATGCCCATCCACACCAGCTGCGACAGGGTCCTGTGCTGGGCAGGCCTTCAGCGAAGGTCGTCAGATCAGCCAGGGCGAATTGCACGTTGCTCAGGCCCAGCGCTTCCGCCTTGGCGGTGGCGCCGGCGATGTGGGTGGGGTTCAGATCCAGCCCGTAGAAGCTGGCCTGCGGGTGGGCGGCGGCGTTGAACAGCAGGTTCAAGCCATGGCCGCAGCCGAGATCCAGGTAGCGGAACCCCGTGCTGACCAGGCCGGGATCAAGCCGGTGGCGACCGCCCATGAGCGTCGCCAGCACAAGCCAGGACACCGACAACTCCCGGTGGATGAAGGCCCCATAGGTCTTGTCGATGGGATAGGCGGGCTTGGAATCCATCCCGGCGAGGCAGGCGCATTGGGCCGACTGCTGAGCGACGACCACCAGCTGGCGCCCCACCAGCCGACCGCGCGCCTCGTCTGATTCGGCCCCGGGCTTCCTAAGCTTCTCGAAAGCTCTCTCCTTACCGATGACCACCGAAGTGACCACCGAGACCGCCAGCCCCGAAACCGGCACCGACCCCCGCGCCCTCACGATCGAGAACGTCGAGCGGGTGCTCGACGAGCTGCGTCCCTACCTGATGGCCGATGGCGGCAACGTCGAAATCGTCGAGATCGACGGGCCGGTGGTGAAGGTGCGTCTGCAGGGCGCCTGCGGCTCCTGCCCCAGCAGCACCATGACCCTCAAGATGGGCATCGAGCGCAAAATGCGTGAATCGATTCCGGAAGTGAGCGAAGTGGTGCAGGTTCTTTGAATCCAATCTGAAAGATGCCGGAGGAAGCCTTCCCACCGGGAAGGCTTTTTTATGACCATTTGTCATCCTTCTCTTCCGCACCTCCCAGCTGATTCAGCAGAGCACCTCAGGTAGAAAGGCGGTTCTCGTCGTAACTTTAAGTTCCAGCAAGAACGCTGTAGTTACCAACTTTTTTCGTCTATGGAAGCGCAGGGGGGAGAGCGATGACGAGGCATTTACTGCTACGCGCACTCGCTGGCTCGTCCAGACGTGGGAGTATCCGGCGGCCCTCGGGAACCCGCGGTTCGATGGCGGCCACGCTGCTGATCGTCATGGCGGTGCTGCTGGGCAGCCTGGCCATCTCGAACCGTTCCAGCATGGCCGAGCTGGCCTCTGCCTACCAGAGCCAGAGCCGCGATGCGAAGGCTGCAGCCGACATCGGCATGGCGGCCGTGGTGAGCGAGCTCAACCGCCACCGAAACCGCCAGTTGCTGGTCAATGCCTGCCTGCTGGAGACGGCCACGCCGGCCGCCATCGCCACCAACAACGCCGTCAAGGTGGTGGATGGACGGGCCTTCGCCAACATCGGCGCCACCTTCCCCACCAGCACCGAGATCCCCACCGCCCAGACGCTCAACGTCGGCGATGGCTCCCAGCAGCGCTGGACCCTGGTGGACGTGGACTGCTCCGCCGCCACGGCCGCCCTCGTGAGGCTGGGCACGGTGGCCAACCCCATGACCGGTGCCGCCGCCGTGGCTCCCCGCACCGGTGAACTCACCCTGACCGTGCGCGGTTTCGCCCTCCGTGGTGGGTCCGTCGTGGCCACCAGCACCCTCCAGCAGACCCTGGAGGTGGTGCCCAAGTGCCTCGACCGCAGCCTCCGTGGCCTGGGCAATGCCTTCGGTAACGACATCCGCCGCTGCAGCCTGTCCCCGGGCTTCGGCTTCATCGCCGGGGCCGCCGAAGCCAACACCGGCGATCTGGTGATCTCGGGCGGCGCCTACAACATCAACGTCGATCCGGTCACCTGCATCGCCTCCAGCCCTTCGGGCTGTGTCGACGGCCTGGCCAACACCAGCGTGAACGTGGTGGACATCAACCTGCCTCCCCCCCTGCCCACCGCCAACACCACCTGCCGCAGCGCCACACCACCGGCCAACTGCAACGTGACGGTGAGCAGCGACCTGACCCTGGCCACCCGCAACTTCGCCAGTTGGCCCGCCCCCTGGAACACGCTCTGCACCCGGGAGGATGTCAACGGCGGCGCCTCGCCTCCGGGCACCTTCCAGACCATCTCCTGCAGCCTGAACCGCCTCAGCACCGGCAACAACGTCGAGCTGTTCTTCGACACCAGCGGCACCACCGCCGCCGACTCGATCCCTGTGAGGCTGCACTTCCCCAACGCCTCCACCAGCGGCCAGAAGAGCGTCACGCGGGGCAACGGCTCCTCGGGCATCTTCCAGTGCGATTCCGATGCCGGTGCCATCACGTGCACCACCGCAAGCCTGGGCTCCCCGCGCGCCGCCGACATGGCCCTCTTCGGCTGCGCCCCAGGGGCCCCAGTCCCCTGCGGTGCCCAGTTCCTGGATCTCGGCAACGGCAACGGTGCCTCCCAGAGCATGTTCCTGTACTTCCCGCTCGGCAACATCGAGATGGGCGGCACACCGGATTTCAAAGGGGTGATCTGGACCAACGATTTCAGGGCCAACGGCAACATCACCGTCACGATTTCTCCGAGTGATGTGGAGAGCGTCTGCAGCCTGATGAAGTTCTGCAGCAGCGATGATTCTTTCTACGAATCCTTTGCGATCGATTACGTCACCAGAGCTGTCAAGCGACACACCTATTCCTGATCCACCGTGAAACGTTACCCTCCCACCCCATTCCAGCCGCATCGCCAGCGCGCGAGGGGTTCAGACGGCTTCTCCCTGGTGGAGCTGATGGTGTCGTCGGTGCTGCTGGTGCTGGCCCTCTCCGGCACATCGGTCCTGTTCGCGGAATCCAACCGCAGTTCAGCGGCGGCCACTCAGCGCTACCGCCAGCAGTCGCTGGTGGACACGGATCTGGCCCGGGTGCGGCGGCTCAACGACCGCTACACCTGCAGCTCCGGCACCTGCACCAGCCTCGGCACCCTGGAGCTAGGCAAGAACGATTTCTTTCCGCCGCCCACCTCCACGGAAACCACAGGCAACAGCGCCGCCGGCAACGCCTTCGAGGCCCTGTGCAACTCCACAGGCCTGATCACCCAGCTGGTGGCCAACATCGGCGCTGCCTCCGCGACCCTCACGGCGGCCGGCATCACCTACAGCATCGACTCGGCCAACCAGGGGCAGCAGACCATCAGCGAATTCGGCACCAACGTGGTGCGCAATCTTCACCGCTACACGATCACCTACACCAACAGCAGCAGCGGCGAACTGCTGCGGCGGGTCAGCCTCGTGCCCACCACCGTCGCCTGGTGCCCCTGATGAAACACACCCCCAACAACGGTTTCAGCCTCACCGAACTTCTCGCCGTTGTGGCGGTGATAGGGATCCTTTCGGTCGTCGGGGTCCATGCCTCCGGCAATGAATGGCGGCGGGAGCGGGTGAACGCGGTGGCCACCGAATTGGCGGGCTGGCTGGAAACGGTGCGGCGCACCTCCCTCAAGGGCAATGCCTGCCAGGTGAGCATCAGTGGCGGCAACCTCACGGGTGGCGCCACCCTCGCCACCGCCTCCGAAATCATTACCAATCCGAGCATCGCCAACAACTGCCTGACCGGCCAACCGATGCAGATCAGCGGCAGCCTCGGCAACTCCACCTACGTGATCGCCCCCGGCGCCACCACCAGCTTCAAGTTCACCCCCCGCGGCACGGTCAACGCCGCAGCCGCCAACACCCAGCTCGCCAACCCCGTCGTGATCGAGATCTCCCTGGCGGGCACCACCGGACCCAAGCGTTGCGTCCGCATTTCCGAAGGCCTCGGCCTGATCAGCGTCGGCGCCAGCAACTCCAGCGACGGCACCTGTCCCGACAGCAGCTACGGCGGAACCCTCTGAAGCCATGAAACACCTCACCACCCGCCAGCATCACCACCAGCTCCATCAGGGCTTCACCCTGGTGGAGCTGCTGATCACCTCGGTGATCATGGGCGTGATCTTCGCGACCGGCAGCAATGTGATGGTGACCCAGATCCGGGTCTCCGCCCAGCAGGAATCGGTCCGGCGCCTGCAGGACCACTGGGGTCGCATCAACCATCTGCTCGAAACTGAGATCACCGAATCCGCCTCGGCGACCGCCGTCTCCGGCACGTCTCTCACCCTCAGCCTCGCGGGCGGTCAGACGATCACCTACAGCTTCGATGCCGAGTCCCGAACCATCACAAGGTCAGGCCCACCCTTCAACGACAACGGCACGCTGAATCTCGCGCCCGGCACCCCCAACGTGTCCGCCGTGCTGCTCACCAACGTCGATTCCTTCGCACCTGCGATCACCAACAGCCGCGAGCCCACCTACACCCTCGCCCTCAGCGATGGGCTCGGAGCGTCGTTCACCGGGCTGTCCAGTTCCAGCCGTTCGCGCACCTCCAGCTACCCCTGATCGCCACCCCCCGATGCGCCGCCCGCACCCTGCCCTGCTTCTGCTGGTGCCCCTGCTGCTGCCTCTGCTGCTGATCGGCTGCCAGCGGCCCCCGGTCGTGGTCAGCGACCAGCAGCGGGCGGCCTGCCGCAGTCAGGCCGAAAGCGCCGCCACCCCCGAGGAGGCGCTGAAACGCAATGCCGCCTGCCTCGACGCCGCCATTGAGGAGCTGAAGAATCCGCCGCCCCCGTCTCCCCCCCCAGTGGTGGCGGCGGCTCCGCCACCTGCGGCGCCGATCGATCGCTACCGCTACTGCCTGCTGCACCAGGACGACGTGCAGGCGGCCTCGGCCCGCCTGACCAACGTCGCCAAGCCCCTGATGGTGGCCTCCAAGAGCTATGCCCCCGAGAGTGAGGAGTTCCGCGAAGCCCAGCAGGCCTACGACGCCGCTCTGGCCGAGCTGGAGCGGCTGCTGCCCCCGGAGATTCGCAATGGCATGGATTTGATGCCCACCGCCGCCGAGGCCTACAGCCTCTGCGATCGCCAGGTGATCGAACGGACGCCCGGTCCGTAGGGCTAAGGCTCAGAGCAGATCCAGTGGTGGTCCAGGCCCAGGGCGGCGGCGGCCTGAATCAGCGCCTGGTCGGCTGTGGTGAGGATCAACTGCTCCCGGCTGGCGATGGCCAGGTGGAGGGCATCGCCACTGCGTAGCGACAGGTTCTCCATCTCCTGCAACCACTGCCTGGCCTGCAGGAAATCGCTGCCCCGCGGTTCCAGCAGTTGCAAGCGTTCCCGGCGGAAGCACTCAAATTCGGCGTGGACGGCCCCGGCACGATCCGCGCTGAGATCACCCCGGCGCACGCACAGAGAGACCACGCCAGCGAACTCCAGCAGCACCCAGTGGCTGACCCAGAGAGGAGCATGGCCTTGGTCGAGAAACCACTGCTCCGCCGCAGGAAAGCCGGCGTCGTTCAGCAAAAGGGACAGCACTACGCAGGTGTCCACATACGGAGCCGCCATCCGGTTCCGGGTTTGGGGCGTCATCCCCGCTCCCGCCGCAGCTCGCCGACGAGGGCAACAGCGTTCCCCGGGAAGGGGACCTGGTGGCCATGGAACCGCCGCAGCCGCTCCGGCCATGAAAGCGCGCCATCCTCGGCCAGGGCAGGGACTTCGCGCACCAGCCGGGCCACCGGTTGGCCGCGGCGGGTGATCACCACCTCGTCACCCATCTCCACCGCATCCAGCAGCGCTGAGAGCTGCGCTTTCGCCTCAGCCAGGCCAACGGAACGCATGATCAGATGGTCAGATGGTTACTTGAGCTTAGGGCCGATGGAGCGATGCACCTCAACCTCAGGCGCGACCTGATCCTGGATTCAGACCTGGAACGTCTGGTCCGTAGGCTGCCCCCAGACGATTGGCCCTCCCGTGCTGGATCAGCGCCTGCTGCGCAACGACCCGACGCTGATCACCGCCCCATTGGCGCGGCGCGGCCTGGCCACCGACCTCTCGGGCCTGCAGCAACTGGCCCTGGAGGCCCGCGATCTGGAGCAGCAGCGCAGTGAGCTGCAGGCGGAGGGCAACCGCATCGGCCGCCAGGTGGGCGAGCGGATCCGGGCCGGCGCCGCCCCCGGCGGAGAGGAGGTGAAGCAGCTGCGGGAGCAGGGCAACCGCATCAAGCATCAGGTGGCGGAGCTGGAGGAGCGGGAGAAGGGGATCGAGGAGCAGCTGCTGGAGCAGCTGATGGTGCTGCCCAACCTGCCCTCGCCCCTCTGCCCCACCGGCCGCAGCGAGGCCGACAACGTGGAGGTGAAGCGCTGGGGCACGCCGCGCGTCGCCGCCGCCGGCGAGGAGCTCCAGGAGCACTGGCAGATCGCCGAGCGGCTCGGCCTGGTCGACAGCGAGCGCTCGGTGCGCATCGCCCAGAGCCGCTTCGTGACCCTCCTGGGCCAGGGGGCCCGGCTGGAGAGGGCCCTGATCAGCTTCATGCTCGATCGCCACGCCGAACGGGGCTACACCGAGGTGCTGCCGCCGATCCTGGTGAACACCGCCAGCCTCACCGCCTCCGGCCAGCTGCCGAAGTTCGCCGAGGAAAGCTTCCGCTGCGCTGAGGACGACCTCTGGCTCACCCCCACCGCCGAGGTGCCGCTCACCTCCTTCCACCGCGGGGAGGTGCTCTCAGCCGAGCAATTGCCGCTGAAGTATGCGGCCTACACCCCCTGCTTCCGCCGCGAGGCCGGCTCCTACGGCCGCGACACCCGGGGCCTGATCCGCCTGCACCAGTTCAACAAGGTGGAGCTCTACTGGTTCTGCCGCCCCGAAGACTCGGAAGCGGCCCACGACCAGCTCACCGCTGATGCCGAGGCGATCCTGGAGGCCCTGGAGCTGCCCTACCGGCGCCTGGAGCTGTGCACGGGCGATCTGGGCTTCTCCGCCGTTCGCACCTACGACCTGGAGGTGTGGCTGGCGGGGGCCGGCACCTACCGGGAGATCTCCAGCTGCAGCACCTGCGGCGATTTCCAGGCCCGGCGGGCCTCGATCCGTTTCCGCGACGGCAAGAACACCCGCCTGCTGCACACCCTCAACGGCAGTGGCCTGGCCGTGGGCCGCACCATGGCCGCCCTGCTGGAGGCGGGCCAGCAGGCGGACGGCAGCGTCAGGCTGCCCCGGGCACTGATGCCTTACGTCGGCTCCGACCGGATCGGGGCTGGCTGAGGGGAGGGCCGGGGAGTCCACCCAGGCGTTGCAGCAGCGGTTCCTTGGCGTCCATCACCGTGGCGGCGATGGCCTGAATTCGGTCGATCTGGGCCTGCGGCTCGGTGATCACCTGGTTGTCCTGGCTGAGCAGCTGCACCTCCAGTTCCTTGAGCCCCAGGAGAACACAGCTGCTGAGCATCGGCTCCTCCAGGCGCTCGAGGCGGGCCTTGTGGATCAGCGCCTCCAGGATGGAGAACGGCAGGGCGGAAGCGGCCGCCGGCAAGGCCAGCTGGGTGTAGGAGCGCCCCTCCTGCATGCGATCCAGCAGCACCTGATTGAGGCGCTGCACCAGCGGTGCCGACCTGGTGCCGGCAGCCCCCCGGTCGAAGCCGATGCTCCCCGCCTCGAGCAGCAGCGCCAGCATGACCACCAGCTCGCCCTGGCTCTGCTGGCTGGAGCTCAGCAGGGACGCCATCGAGGCCGGTGCCGCCGCGAGGGCCGCGAGCACGGGTCCGTAGGCCTTCGGGTCGCCCTGGATTTCCCCGAAGCTGGTTCGGAAGTGAAGCGTGTCCCGGGGGATGGGCAGCCACTCACCAGGGGGCACCAGCAGGCGAAACGACAGCGAGGCCAGCAGCTGGCCCCACTCCCGCTGGGTGAGCCGCGCATGCCCCCGGGTCAGGAGGTCGCGCCGAAACGCCTTGTTGGTAGCCAGGTCGATCAGCAGTTCACGGGCCACGGGCCTGGTTTCCCGGAGTGCGAGATCGCGCAGGGTTGGCGGCAGGAGTTCGACGAAGGACTCGGAATAGGTCGCCGAACCGAGAAAGGAAAGCTTGTGGGTCGCGCACCGGCCCAGCATCTCCGTGACATACACCGGCGACCAACCGGCATTGGCGAATTCGCCGCAGAGATAGTCGACGGGGGCGAACTGCAGGGATTGCAACTCCCGCCGCAGACCAGGCAGGGCCGACCCCAGGGGAGACGGTTGCGCCTCCGCTCCGAGCAGCTGGTTGAGCAGGCCTGCCGTGTCGAGGAAGCAACGGCCCAGCTCTCCCTGCTTGGCCGTCGGCAGTTCGAGGGCCAGGAGCTGCTGAAACCCGCTGCGGGCCAGCCAGCCGGGATAGGTGTTGTAGGAGCAGTAGAACAGCCCACCGGGGCGCAGGGAAGCCGCCGCCACCGAGAGCAGGGCACTCTGCACCGGCTCGGTGACCCAGGTGGCAATGCCGTGGGCCGCCACGTAATGGCAGCCAGCCGCGGGCCATGGCAGCGAAACATCGGAGCCGGCCAACGCCAGAAAGTCGGCTTCGATGACGGTCACGTTCTTCAACCCGGCACGGCGGACCAGATCAAGGGCGTGGGCCACATGGTCAGGATGAAAGTCAACGCCGTAGAACGTCCCCTCCGGGTAGAGGGCAGCCAGCATGACCAGGGAAAAGCCCGTGCCACACCCGAGATCGAGAAACACGAAGGGATCCCCCTCGGCGTCGCGGGGCGGCAGGTGTCCCTTGAGCAGGGCGGCGAAATCCAGCCAACTGGGGGTCAGCTCACGGTAAAACGCACTCGTGTAGGAGGTGGAGGAGTGGTAGCCATGATCCCAGGAGGGCTGACCCAAATCAGTTGATACTCTCGGAGGCTCCAGAATAAAGAGTGAGCGTTCGGGTGACCACATCCGCGGAACCGGGAACACTCAATCCCAGATTCAGGCTGACCCAGGTGCAATCGGCAGAAACCGTGGCAGCGAATGTGGAGACGTTGCCCAACACCCGGCTGCCATTGGTGACGGTGGTGGTCAACACTCCATTGGCGTTCACCTGGGGGCCATCGCGCAACAACTCGTTGCCGCTCAGGTAATACCTGACGACATTGTAGGAGATGGCATTGGAGGCATCCTGAAGGGGAATCAACATCCGGAGATCAGTGAATGACGCCGTACCTGGAGCACAAACGGAAGGATTCTCTGGCTTGCAGGGGGTGTCCGGCAGGGTGGCCGTTGTGCGTGGGCTGGCACCACCACGCAGAATGCAGGCCTCACCAGCTTCCACCTTCAACAAATCAGAAATGCGCCGGAAGTTGCGGTTGACCGTCGTCAGGGAATAGACACGGTCGGCGATACGGATCTGATGCACTGACAACACGGCCACGGAGCCCAGGGCAATCGCCGTGAGCACACCACCGATCAGCAATTCAATCAGCGTGAACCCGTTTCTGGATCTCCGTCGGCGAGTATTGGATCTCATCAGGTGCGCTCCCATACGGTGCAGGTCTGGGTAACATCATTGGTGGTGTTGTTGACGCCGGTGCTGAGGGTGCCAAAGGAGATCCTCACGCAGCGCAGGGGGATCTGGTTGTTCACCGCTATCTTGACGACAGCCTCAACACCACTGGCCACGACGCCGCCACGGGGTGTGAAGGTGAGCGCGGTGGTGCCGTTCGGTGTGAAGGTCACCGCGACGTTGTAGGTGTTGCTGCCGGAGGAGGACGGCAGGGCCAGGTTGGCCTGGGGGGTGCACCTTGCATTGGTGCCCGCGTTCTGGAGAGAAGCAAAGGTGGCACCGGCCACCAGCCCATTACCCGTGGTGAACTGCACGGTGCAGGGTCCGAAGGCGCCGGCTCGCCCGGAGATGCCCTCCAGCCAGCCCACCAGCTCCGCCGCGGCTGCATTGGCCTGATCACGGCGCAGGAACACCTGCGAAGAAGAAAACGTGACAGCACCCAGCACACCGATCACAGCCACCGTGACCAGCAACTCCACCACGGTGAACGCCTGGGGACGACCTCGACGCTGCAATGCCGATGGCAAGGGACTCATGGGCAGTAATACGACATGTGGGGAATGATGTTCTCCACCCGGGTCACGCGATTGGCATTGTTGTTGTCGGTGAACGTGACCCGAAGGATGCGCTCGGGCTGTATCGCTGTGGCGCGGGTGGCGTTCACAGGTTGAGGCAGGGCGTCGACGGCCGCCTGGAAAGGCGTCATGAAGGCCGTGTTGTTGTTGTTGGCACAGAGTTGGGCGACAGCCAGGGGCTCCGACGGTGTGGTGGTATTGGCAAAGTTGGTGTTCGTGGTAGCGAGGTCCACCTGGGGAAAGTAGTACCGATCATCCAGGGGATTATTCGTGGCGCAAGGCTGCGTGACGCCGGCCACCACCCCGAAGCTGGTGGGGACCGTGGTGGTGCAGACAGCGGAACAGCAGGTGAAGCGGCGGGCCAGGGTTTTGATCTGACGCAGGTTGTCGTCGATCCCGGCCTGCATCACCACCTGCTGCTGGGTGGAGATCGTCCTGCGGTTGATGCTGTTGAACACCAGTGCCGTGGAGCCGACCACGACCATCAGCAACAGGGTGAGAACCAAAGGTTCCACAATCCCGATCCCCTGATCCGAAGGCAAGGGGCGCCGCAGATTCCTTCGCAGGGGGGTGTGCATGTTCCTAATTCAAGGAGAAGCCTTTGCGGGCAGCCGTTGGGGCTCGCGCCACCCAGTCGACCCCCTCCCATCCGATGAACGACACATCAGCCGCGTTGGCGACGCCAACGAGCTGGGTGAGGCTGGAGGAGGCCGATGGCGGGACGCGGAAATGGTTCTGGCCGCCAGCCAGGATGGTCCGGACCCAGATACGACCGCCGAAGTTCCAGCTGTCATCCTGCGCCAACTGCGCTGCCGTCAACGAAGGCAAGCCACCACAACCATTCACGCAGAAGGAGACGAGGCCCCAGGGCATGTAGATCCAGGCACCGGCAATGCGGGAACGGTTGGTGGAGTTGGCGTTGGAATCGGCACCGATGATCACGATCTGATTACAGGGCTGGTTGGTGAGCCCCATTTCGGTGCAGGTGTTACCTGGAGTCGTATCTCTTCCAAAAATGTTGAAGCGATCGTATTGCCCCACGGGATTGAAGATATTCTCGGCGATCAGGGTTTTGCAGTTCTCCGTTGGAGCCACACCAAGGACTGGAGATGCGCCTCTGGGGCAGTTCACATTCGACATGGTGCCGCCCTGGTACAGGTTGATCAACGGCGCATTGTTGGCAATTCCCCTGGTGTCGGTGGAGCGGTTGTAGTAGAAGCTGATGGCGTGGTCGGTGGTATCGAGCCAGAGATTGTTGCCGAGACCCCGCAGATCAATGGTGGGGCCAAGGCAATGGAAACCGCCGTTGAATTCATCCGTCACCGGCAGGCTGGCGCTGTACTCACACCAGTTCAGATATTGCGGAGCTACCGCTGCCGCTGTCGATGCATCGGTGGGTGGGGTTGTTTGACCAGAGAGGATAGAGATCCTTCGCAGGGTTACGTCTTGAATGGCATTCGCGGCGGCAACATTGCTGAAGTTGCTGCCGGCTCTTAGCCGAAACTTCACGTAATGGTTGAAGCGATTGGCGAAGCTGTAGGCGGCGGGGGGGAACCCGATTCGACAGGTGTAAAGACCTGCAGCTTGGGTGCAATTGCTTCCTGTAGCAGGGCTGGTAACATTCACAACTCCGTTGGCTGTGACGGTGGCCATCTGTGTCCAGTCACCGGCATCAGTGGCGACGGATTCGTTCGTGGTGACGGGAGAAGCGAAGCTGTAATCCAGATCGAAGGCTAAGTTGGTTCCTGTGCTGCCGGTTCTGAGATTTCTGGTGAACTGAAACTCCAGGACTGGATTCTTCAGGGCATGGAGATTGACAGCCCTGGCAATGGCAGGGGCATTGGCGAAGCCTGCGCCCCAGCTCGCGGTGGTGTTCGCTGCGCCAGGATGGAAAAATCTGATCTGACTTGCCGCTGGGAGATTGAGAGTGCCTGCAGTTCCTGATGTCGTCCACAGTGATGGCCAACGGGGGGTGCTATTGGGTGTCAACCCACCTTCCGTTGTGAATTCGGCGAAGGTTGCATAACTGCTCAAATCATCTCCTATTCCTCCAGTTACATTTCCTGGTTGGGAAATGACTGCCCACGTGTGAATCTGTGATCCGTTGAAGGCCGACTCGCAGGCATTGCTAGGTAAGTACCTTGTATTGCAATACTCAAGGAACGGCCCAGGCGTGACCTGGTTCACGCTGGTGGCGCCGTTGGCGCGGATCCAGATGTTGACCCCGGAGGCGTTGGGTGCCACTCTGTCGCCAGCCTGCAGGTTGATGATGGGGTAGCCACCGGGACTAGCCGATGTCACCGTCTGCTTGCTGACGGTGTCGGGATTGCCCCCCGCTGTCCAGTTGTAGGTGTACTTGCTGGCGATGGTGGGCAGACCCGAGGACAGGAACAGGGGGACGATCGGAATGCACGACGCCGCCCGGCCTGCAATCGAGGCGGCATTGCCGTACGAGGCCGGACAGTTCTGCGCCGTGGCCGTGGTGAGTGGTGAGTAGTAGCCCGCCAGGCTGGTGCCACTGACGTCTCCTGGGACGAACTCCGTATTGGTGTTGCAGGGGCTCGGCACCGTGCGGCAGCCGACCTGGCGGTTGGAAACGACCTGCTTGGTGTTGCGATCCCAGACGTAACTCTGAACATCAATGATCCCCAGAATCGCCCCGATATTCACCACCTGCCCAGCCGAATTCCTCTTGGTGTAACGATCGTTGGCCGCCTGGGAAAGGAAGCGTCCGCCGTTGATGCCGGTGATCATTCCGAACTCAATGCCACAGAAGCGGCTGTCGGCCCCCAGGGCGCCGGGGGGGGGGGGGTGCCCCTGTGGTCGAACCGCCGGAGCCGTTGGTGCCAAAGGAGCCACCGCAGCATTTCGGCAGCACTTCGAATTCCTTGGTGATCGTGGAAGTGGAGAAGGTGCCATCCGGCCGGTACAACCGGCCTTCCACGGTCACGGCGACGTATCCGGTGTGGGTGCCGGGTAGCAGCGCACCATTGCCATCGGGATCGTCCAGATTGAGCAGGCTGCTGAAGGTGGATCCGGTCGGAATGGTTCCGGCCTGGCTCAGAACCCCTCCATTGGCAGCGAAGGTCCGGTAGACGGCCCGACGATCCGGGCTGCCGGACGTGCCCGTGGAATAGCGGATGGAGACCATCCTGAAACGGCGATTGCCCTGGTCGACCTGATCGACGTCCTCAAGGTTGCGAAACTGGTTACCGGCGAAGTTGACGGCCCTGGCGGACGGCATGCCGTCGTTATTGGCGCCGGGCCGCAGATTGGTGGTGGAGACACACGGACTCTGCAAAGCCGTGTTGGCGGTGCTCCATTGGTCGGGAGGGGTGCTGCCAGCCACGAGCAGCTGGCGGTTTTCGGGCTGGTTGAAGGTGGAGATGATCTGATCGGCTCCGGCTTCCGCCACCTGCTGGGCATCGCGGGTTTCCCCGCTCCCCAGCGCCGCCAGATTCGATCCATTGACGATCGCCACCAGACCCAGGGTTCCGACCAGCAAGGCCAGGATCACCAGCATCCCTGCCACCATGGCGGAGCCCGCCTGCTGCTCGTTCCGCGAGCGTGAAGTGAGCAAGTGCAGGAGCAGCCTGGCTTTGCTGAGCCGAGCTCGCGGGGGCAGGCCAGAACGCCCTGAGTAGCGCGACTTCATAGCTGCGATCTCACTTTCGCGATGACTTTTAACAAACGCTAGCAAGGGCTTCGCCTTAGGCTCCTGCATTGCCTGGATCAGGCCCACCTGAAGGGTGTTGTGGGTTCGATCTCTTCATCTCGCCGTCTCGGCATTCCTGAAGCATGAAACCAACCCTAGTCAAGGGATGGGCCCCATGGCCCAGCCCGGCTCCGCGGACCCCTCAGACTTGGAAGTTGCCGCGCACGTTCAGGGTCTGATCGAAGTACTGGTCGAGCATGGTGCCAGGCAGCAGGGGGCCGTCGCTGAACGCCAGCCCGACCAGGGTGTTGTAGCTGCGGATGTTCACCCACTGGACTCGCGCCGGCAGGGATGTGCTCTGGTGTTTCTCGTAGTCACTGATGTCGAGCAGCACCTCCTCGTTCGCCACCACCTCCAGCGAGCCACGCCGGATCACGCAGGCCCCGGTGCGGCTGATGTCGCCCACCGTCACGTAAACCGTGCGGCCGGAAGAGAGACGGATGCTGGCCGACACACCCGGGGGCAGGACATGGCGCAGGGAGGTGCGCAGCTCCTCAAGCTCTCCTAAGGCTTCCCCCTGGTTCCCCTCTCCACCGGTCTCTTGCTCGGCCATGCAGGCAGACCCGCCCATCGAAAAGGCCATGCTATCCCTCCCCTCCATCAGCGCCAGTGCCCCGGTGCCGGGGCGGTTCCCGCAGAATGGGACCAACGGAGCCGGGCGACGGAATGGGTGTACTGACGGCGTTGGCGATCCTGGCGGGCCTGATCCTGGTGCACGAAGCCGGCCACTTCTTCGCCGCCACCTGGCAGGGCATCCGGGTCAGTGGCTTCTCGATCGGCTTCGGGCCGGCCCTGATCGAACGGCGGCGGCGCGGGGTGCTGTTCGCCCTGCGGGCCATCCCCCTGGGGGGGTTCGTGTCCTTCCCCGACGACGAGGAGGACAGCACCATCCCCGCCGATGATCCCGACCTGATGCGCAACCGGCCCCTGGCTCAGCGGGCCCTGGTGATCGCCGCCGGCGTGATCGCCAACCTGCTGCTGGCCTGGAGCGTGCTGCTGGCCCAGGGGCTGGTGCTGGGCATCCCCTCCGGCTTCAGCACCATCCCCGGCGTGGTGGTGGCCGCCGTGCAGCCCGGCCAGGCGGCCGCCGGCTCCGGCCTCCAGCCGGGCGACCGCATCGTGGCGATCGATGGCACCCCCCTGGCCGGCGGCCAGGAGGCGGTTTTGGCCCTGGTGGGACGCATCAAGGATGCCCCCGGCCGCACCCGGCGCCTGCAGGCCGACCGCAACGGCACCACGGTGACCCTGCCCCTCACCCCAACCGATAACGGCGGCATCGGCCGCATCGGCGCCCAGCTGCAGCCCAACGGCAGCGAATCCTTCCGGGCCGCCACCAGCCCCCTGGAGCCGGTCCTGCAGGCCAACCACGACTTTGTCGCCCTCACCCGCCGCACCGTGGAAGGCTTCGGCACCCTGCTCACCCACTTCGGCGAAACCGCCCCCCAGGTGTCGGGCCCGGTGAAGATCGTTGAAATGGGGGCCTCCCTGGCCAGCCAGGGGGGCAGCAGCCTCTTTCTGTTCACCGCCCTGATCTCGATCAACCTGGCGGTGCTCAACGCCCTGCCCCTGCCCCTGCTCGACGGCGGCCAGTTCGCCCTGCTCCTTCTCGAAGCTCTGCGGGGCCGCCCCCTGGCCGACCGCTACCAGATGGCCTTCATGCAGTCGGGCTTCGTGTTCCTGGTGGGCCTCTCCCTGGTGCTGATCGTCAAGGACACCAGCCAGCTGCCCGCCATCCAGCAACTGCTCAGCCGCTGAGGTGCCCCGCTTCCCCAGCCCCCGGACCCGGGCGCCGCTGATCCTCGAGCGGCTCGGCGTGCTCTACCCCGACGCCACCTGCTCCCTCGACTGGCGCACCCCCTGGGAACTGCTGGTGGCCACGATGCTTTCAGCCCCGTGCACCGACGAGCGGGTCAACAAGGTGACCCCGGCCCTGTTCGAGCGCTTCCCCGATGCCGCCGCGGCGGCGGCCGTCGAGAGTGAGGCGGTGGAGCCCTACGTGCAGTCCACCGGCTTTTTCCGCAACAAGGCCAAGCACATCGTGGCCGCCTCCCGGCTGCTGATGGAGCACCACGGCGGCGCCGTGCCCGCCTCGATGCAGGAGCTGCTGCCCCTGCCGGGGGTGGCCCGCAAGACCGCCAACGTGGTGCTGGCCCATGCCTTCGGCATCAACGCCGGCGTCACGGTGGACACCCACGTGAAACGGCTGGCCAACCGGCTCGGGCTCACCCGCCACGCCGACCCCAAGCGGATCGAACCCGACCTGATGAAGCTGGTGCCCCGGCCCGAATGGGAAACCCTCTCGATCCGGCTGATCTTCCACGGCCGGGCCGTCTGTGGGGCCCGCAAACCCCGCTGCCAGGGCTGCGGCCTCGCCGACCTCTGCCCCAGCCATCCAGGCCCCGAACCCGTGGCGGCCGCGCCAAGAGGTAAGGTGACAGGCTGAAGTTTCCCCCTCCTCCGGCCGCATGGCGAAGAAGTCGATGATCGCGCGTGACGTCAAGCGCCGCAAGATCGTGGAGCGTTTCGCGACGCGCCGTGCCGCCCTCAAGGAGGCCTTCGATGCGGCCGGCGATCCGATGGAGCGCCTGGAGATCCACCGCAAGCTGCAGTCGCTGCCCCGCAACAGCGCCCCCAACCGCATCCGCAACCGCTGCTGGGCCACCGGCAAGCCCCGCGGCTACTACCGCGATTTCGGTCTCTGCCGCAACCAGCTGCGCGAGCGGGCCCACAAGGGTGAACTCCCCGGCGTGGTCAAGTCGAGCTGGTGAGCACCGGGGCACCCGCCCCTTGCCGCAACGGCTCCCAGCCACAGCAGGCGCCCCTGGAGGGCGCCTTCTTCATGGCCGGGCGGGGGTGGATGCGAGAATGCCGGGCGACAACAAAACGGACATAACGCCCAGTGCAAGGACACACTCAGTCGATCTCCTTCGATGGTCGGGAGATCCGGCTGACCAGCGGCCGATTTGCGCCCCAGGCCGGGGGCTCGGTAATGGTGGAATGCGGCGATACGTCGATTCTGGTCACCGCCACCCGCTCCAAAGGCCGCGAAGGCATCGATTTCCTGCCCCTGATCTGCGATTACGAAGAGCGTCTGTACGCTGCCGGCCGCATCCCGGGCAGTTTCTTCCGTCGTGAGGCCCGCCCCCCCGAGCGGGCCATCCTCACCTGTCGCCTGATCGACCGGCCGATGCGGCCCCTGTTCCCGGGCTGGCTGCGCGACGACCTGCAGATCGTCGCCACCTGCATGTCCCTGGATGAGCGGGTCCCCCCCGATGTGCTGGCCGTCACCGGTGCCTCGATGGCCACCCTGCTGGCGAAGATCCCTTTCATGGGCCCGATGGCCGCCGTGCGCGTCGGCCTGCTGGGTGACGACTTCGTGCTCAACCCCAGCTTCCGCGAGATCGAGCGCAGCGAACTGGATCTGGTGGTGGCCGGCTCGCCTGCCGGCGTGGTGATGGTGGAAGCGGGTGCCAACCAGCTGCCCGAACAGGATGTGATCGAGGCCATCGATTTCGGCTACGAAGCCGTGGGCGAACTGCTGCGGGCCCAGCTCGAGCTGCTCAAGGAACTCGGCATCGAGCAGGTGCTCCCCGAGGAGCGCAGCGAAGACCCCGCCCTGCCCACGTACCTGGAGAAGGAATGCTCCGGTGGCATCGGTGAGGTGCTCAAGCAGTTCAGCCAGACCAAGGGTGAACGCGACGAGAAGCTCGATGCCATCAAGGCCGAAGTCAGCCACAAGATCGCCGCCCTCAAGGAAGACGATCCGATCCGGGTGGCGGTGAGCAGCAACGGCAAGGTGCTGGGCAACACCTACAAGAGCCTCACCAAAAAGCTGATGCGGCAGCAGATCATCACCGAAGGCAAGCGGGTGGATGGCCGCAGCCTCGACGAGGTGCGCCCGATCCAGGCGGCCGTGAGTGTGCTGCCCAAGCGCGTCCATGGCTCGGGCCTGTTCCAGCGTGGGCTCACCCAGGTGCTCTCCTGCGCCACCCTCGGCACCCCGAGCGACGCCCAGGAGATGGACGATCTCAACCCCATCAGCGAGAAGACCTACCTCCACCACTACAACTTCCCCCCCTACTCGGTGGCGGAGACGCGCCCGATGCGCTCCCCCGGTCGGCGCGAGATCGGCCACGGCGCCCTCGCCGAGCGGGCCCTGATCCCCGTGCTGCCTTCCAAGGAGAGCTTCCCCTACGTGCTGCGGGTGGTCTCGGAGTGCCTCAGCTCCAACGGCTCCACCTCGATGGGCTCGGTCTGCGGCAGCACCCTGGCCCTGATGGACGCCGGCGTGCCCCTGGCGGCCCCGGTGAGCGGCGCGGCCATGGGCCTGATCAAGGAGGGCGAGGAGGTGCGCATCCTCACCGACATCCAGGGCATCGAGGACTTCCTCGGCGACATGGACTTCAAGGTGGCCGGCACCGAGAAGGGCATCACCGCCCTGCAGATGGACATGAAGATCGCCGGCCTGGCGGTGAAGACCGTCGCCGAAGCGATCAACCAGGCCCGCCCGGCCCGGCTGCACATCCTCGGCAAGATGCTCGAGGCCATCGACAAGCCCCGGGACACCCTCTCCCCCCATGCCCCGCGCCTGCTCAGCTTCCGCATCGATCCGGAGCTGATCGGCACCGTGATCGGCCCCGGCGGCCGCACCATCAAGGGCATCACTGAGCGCACCAACACCAAGATCGACATCGAGGATGGCGGCATCGTCACGATCGCCAGCCATGACGGCGCCGCCGCCGAAGAGGCCCAGCGCATCATCGAGGGCCTCACCCGTCGCGTCAGCGAAGGGGAAGTGTTCAACGGCTCGGTCACCCGGGTGATCCCGATCGGGGCCTTCGTGGAGATCCTGCCGGGCAAGGAGGGGATGATCCACATCTCCCAGCTGTCCGAATCGCGGGTCGAGAAGGTCGAGGACGTGGTCAACGTCGGCGACCAGGTGACGGTGCGGGTGCGGGAGATCGACAACCGCGGCCGCATCAACCTCACCCTGCGGGGCGTTGAGCAGCAGGAGCCGGCGGCGGTCTGATCGCTGCGGCCGTCATCGTCCCTAAACTGGTTGGCAACTGGTTGAAACGTGGCGATGAAGACCGTCGGTGCCTTCGAAGCCAAGACCCACCTCTCCAGCCTGCTGGAAGAGGTGGCCGGCGGCGAGGAATTCTGATCACGCGCCACGGCAAACCGCTGGCGCGGCTGGTTCCGATCGCGTCCGATGGGCGCGAGCGACGCCTGGAGGCCATCGCCCGTCTGCGCAGCTTCGCAACGGGCCGTCGCCTCCATGGCCTCTCCATCCATGCGTTGCGCGACGAAGGCCGCAGGTGCTGAGGTTCGTCCCTGATGTTTCAGCGGTGTGCGCCTGGTGCTTCGAGGACGAGCGCACGGCGGCTTCGGAGGCTCTCCTGGGCCGATTACCGGAGTGCGAACTCTCCGTTCCAGCGCTGTTTCTCTGGGAGCTGGGAAACGTGCTGCTGATCGCCGAACGGCGCGGCCGGATCTCCGCGGCGGATCGCAGCCGCTTCCTTGCCCTGGTGGTTCAGCTCGACCTGCAGATCGATCCTGCGGCGCAGCATCGCCTCACCAGCTAGGACGCCGCCTATCTGGAACTGGCGATGCGTGGAGGACTCCCCTTGGCCAGTCGCGACAACGCGCTTCTGGAGGCTGCACGGACCAGCGGGTTGGAGCTGCTCGCCTGCTGAATCGACTGGCTCCCGCTCAGACGGGAAAGCCCGGATCGATCACCGCCATCGCTGCGGCGGCGCGGTGGCAGATGTCGCGATGGGCCGGTCCGTTGCTGGCGATCAGGCAACCGGCCTGGCGCACATCGCCGGTGTTGTAGAGCAGCGGCCGGCCATCGGCATGGTCGAAGCCGCCACCGGCGGCGCGCAGCACCGCCTCCGGGGCGGCCATGTCCCAGTCCTTCGGGGCACTGCGGCCCGAAAGCGAGATGTAGAGGTCGGCCTCCCCCCGCAGGATCGTGGCCACCTTGCCGCCGACGCTGCCGATCGCCAGGCTGCGGGCGGGCCGCAGGTCGACCAGCAGCTGCTCCAGCCGGTCGTCGCGGTGGTTGCGGCTGGCCACCAGCACCAGATCCTCCCTGCGGCCACTCAGGGCCGGGGCGAAGCAGTCGCCGGCCCGGTTCTCCCGCCAGGCCTCCCCCGCCCCGGTCCCGGCCCCACCGGCGCCCAGCAACCCGAACCAGAGCTCCTCCGGCTCCGGCAGCAGCACCACCCCCAGCACCGGCCGCTGGCCGTGCACCAGGGCCAGATGGACGGCGTACTCGCCGGTGCCCTGCAGGAAATCCTTGGTGCCATCGAGGGGATCGAGGATCCACAGCCATTCGGCGTCCAGCGGCTGGCCCGGCACCAGCACCTCGGCGGCGGTCTCCTCGCTCAGCAGGGTCCAGCCGGCGGCTGGAAAGCCCGCCGCCAGGCCATCCAGCAGCCAGCGGTTCACCGCCAGATCCGCCGCCGACACCGGCCCTTCGCCGCCATGGTCGACGCTCAGGGCCGGCGGGAAGCCATAGGGGGGCTGCTCGCCGCGGGCGTAGGCCCGCAGGATGTCGGCCGCCCCCCAGGCCAGCCGGCGCAGCTCCGCCAGCAGGGGTTCACAGCCGATGCCGTCGGGCAGGGCGAAGGGAGACGGCATCATGGGAGCGGGAAACAGGCATTGTGCAGGAACCGGTGCAGGAGCACGAACCCGCCGCCGGCGTTCTCTATCTGGTGGGCACCCCCATCGGCAACCTCGACGACCTCTCCCCCCGGGCCCGGCGGGTGCTGGCGGGGGCCAGCCGGGTCGCCTGCGAGGACACGCGCCGCAGCGGCCTGCTGCTGCATCACCTCGGGCTGCGGGTTCCCCTGATGAGCTTCCACCAGCACAACCAGACCGCCCGCATCCCCCAGCTGCTGGCGGCCCTGGAGGCGGGCGAAGCGATCGCCCTGATCAGCGATGCCGGCCTGCCCGGTGTATCCGATCCCGGCCAGGAGCTGGCGGCCGCCGCCCGCGCCGCCGGCCGCCAGGTGATCTGCATCCCCGGCCCCAGCGCCGTCACCACCGCCCTGGTGAGCAGCGGCCTGCCATCGGGCCGCTTCTGCTTTGAGGGGTTCCTGCCGCCGAAGGGTGGGCCCCGGCGCCAGCGGCTCGAGGCCCTGGCCGGCGAGGAGCGCACGATGGTGCTGTTCGAGGCCCCCCACCGGCTGCTGGCCCTGCTCGAAGACCTGCTGGCGGTGCTGGGCGACCGGCCCCTGCAGGTGGCCCGGGAGCTCACCAAACGCCACGAGGAACAGGTGGGGCCCAGCGTGGCGGCGGCCCTGGCGCACTTCCAACGCACCCCGCCCCAGGGGGAATGCACCCTGGTGCTGGGCGGTGCCTCCCCAGCGGCGGCCCCCGTCTGGGATGAAACCGCCCTGCGCGACGCCCTGGCCGAGCTGGTGCGCAGCGGCCTCAGCAACCGGGAGGCCGCCCGCAGCCTGGCCACCAGCAGCGGCCACAGCCGCCGGGCCCTCTACGCCCTGCTGCACCAGGAGCCGGCAGACTGCTCCCCTCCCCCTGCGACGCCGTGATGCTCCTGCGCCTGCGCCTCCTGTGCGGCAGCCTGCTGGGCGGCACCCTGCTGCTGGCCCTGCTCTGCCTGGGGGCCCAGAACCTGGAGGAGCGGCCCCAGCTGCGTTTCGGCTTCGCCCGCAGCGCCCCGCTGCCGGCCGGCTTCATCGTGGGCGTGGCCCTGGTGCTGGGGGTGATCAGCGGTGGCGCCAGCGCGGCCCTGCTGCTGCCCGGAAGCCCCCCCGCCGACGAGGGCTGAGGCTTCAGCTGCCCGGCAGGGCGTAGAGGGCTCCCTCGATCACCACCCGGCTGATGCCCTGGGCCAGCAGGTAGGGGGCCGTGAGCTCGAAGACTTTGAGGTCGGGCACCTTGATCACCCGCTGGGTGCGGCCGCACTGGCGTTTGGCCTGGCGGGGGTTGAGGAACACCACCAGTGCCTGGCGCTCCAGCTCGGCGTCCGGAAGCCGCCCCAGCTCGGGAAACTCGCTCAGCGGCCGGGCCTGAAGCTCCACCGTCTTGTCGACCAGCATGTAGGCGCTGGCGGGCAGCGCGGCGGCCACCAGGGGCTGGAGCCGGCCCTCACCAGTAGCCGTGGCTCCGTCGTCGAGCAACACCACGGGGATGGGCTGGAACGGGTTGATCTCCCCGTCGGTGCCGTCGTCGTCGCTGTCGTCGCTGGTCAGCAGGTCGTCGTCATCGGCGCCGAAATCGTCGGCATCCTCGATGGCGAGCACGGCGGGGCCATCCTCCGCCTCCGCTTCGGCCCTCACCGGGGCCGGCACGGACAGGCGGCGGGGGGGATCCGGCAGGACCTTGCGAACCGGTGCGGGCTCGGGCTCTTCGGTGGCAAGGGCCTCAGTGGGTTCCGGGGTGGGTTCGAGGGCCGGCGGCTCTGGGGCGGGTTCGGGGCTGTTGATCTCGAGGGCCGTCTGCAGGGCCTCCGGGGTCTCGGCCGCCTCCACTGGCGTCCGGCTGCGCCGGCGGGTGCGCTCGGCCTTGAGTCGCTCGTACTCCGCTTCCCCCAGCTCCGTGCGCACCACCCGGATGACCGTGTTCGGGCTGCAGCCGTAGGTCTCCGCCAGCTCCTGGCTGCTGGAACCCTCCCGGAAGCGCCCAACCAGTTCGGCTTTCTGGCTGTCGCTGAGCCGGGTGGCGGCCATGGAACGGTTCAAGCGCGGTTACCCACTGTACGGGTGGCTACCGGAGTGGCCTGGCCACCGAACGCTGGCACAATGCCCTCCGTGCTCCCTTAGCTCAGCTGGATAGAGCAGCTGCCTTCTAAGCAGCCGGTCGATGGTTCGAATCCATCAGGGGGCGTTGGCAGTGTGCAAGCGGGAACTGGGGCTTAGGCCAGTTCTGACCCGGATTCCCGGTCATCACCTGATCCGAACAGATCCGCCGAGATCGCCCTAAAACCGTCAAGGACTGGCAGGATTTCACGCAGGTTTCACGCGGCTTGAGATGGCCAAGGATCGCCCCCGCTGGCTGGCCGAGCTGAGCAGCGGCTTTCGGAGGCACCGCCAGGGGCGCTCCGGATGGTTGGTGGAGGTGAACCGCGACCGCCTGCGGGTGGTCAGCGCCGAGCCGTCACCCTGGCCACACCACCAGGCCCCGCGAGCGCGGCGGCTGCCCTGCAGGAGTGCTGCGCCCTGTTCGATGCGGTGATGACCGGCGACTGGCGCTGGCCGGATCCTGAGGCGATCCCTGGCGCTGATGAGCCGCATCGGCTGGCGGCCGCCACGCTGCAGCGGCTGGTGGCGCAGCTGGAGGCCCGCCTGGTGGGGGAGCAGATGGCACCGCGCACCTGGCAGCGCTGCTGGGCCCCGTACCTCACCCGGCTGGTGGCCGCGGCCGGGGAACGCCAGTGGGCTGAGGATGCCGCCCTGCTGGAGCGCCACCTGCGCCAGTGAGCCTCGAACAGTCGCGCCAGGCAGATGGCCTACGACCGGGCCCGGCGCCTATGGAAGGAAGCGGGCTGGCCCTGGCCGGAGGAGCTGGCCCCATGCGAGGCAACGGAAAGGCCGCGGCCGATCCCCGCGCTGTGCGTGCCATCACCGATGAGGAGATCACCCGGCTGCGCGAGGCGATCACCGCCAGCAAGCTCACCGCAGCCGACTTGGTGGCCTGGGACTGCCTGATCTGCTTCGGCCTCCGGCCCCAGGAGCTGATCGGCCTCGAGCTGACCAGCGACCGCGGCCTGCCGAAGGCTGTGGTGAACCGCCGCAAGGTCTCCTCCAAGGGCGCGACACGGCCGCGGCAGGTGCTGGCGGTGCGCCCTGCAGGGTGGCCCCTGGACTGCCACCACCTGCTCAGCCGTTGGCGGGAGCACGGCCTGCCCGGCTGGAGTCAGACCGCGGCCACCCCGGGGGAGCGGATGACCAAACAGCTGCGACGCATGCACATGCCGCCGGACCTCAGCAGCTACGCCACCCGCCATGCCTTCGCCCTACGTCTGGGCATCGACCTGGGCCTGCACGTCAGGGAGGCGGCAGAGCTGATGGGCCACAGCCCAGCCGTTCACCTGGCGACCTATGGCAAGCGGCTGGACGGGCAGAAGCTGATGGACCGGGTGCGCGAAAAGGTGATGGAACAGCAGCAAAGAACGATACAGATACCTGATGCTGAATGAGTCGATTTTGAGGCGCGACTTATCAACACCATTGAAGCGGCTCTAAAGCGGTTCCGCTTCTACATGAAAAGACAACCGTACAACTAAAAGCCGGTGCAGATAGGGCTTTTCAGGTATTCGCAATTGCCGAAAAGTTCATGCATAGTGCTGGAAGTTGAGCCCGCTACGAAT
This sequence comes from Bordetella parapertussis, assembly GCA_943370335.1. Taxonomy (GTDB): domain Bacteria; phylum Cyanobacteriota; class Cyanobacteriia; order PCC-6307; family Cyanobiaceae; genus Cyanobium. The sequence continues at coordinate 86,503 of CALRQM020000002.1, forward strand.
GGCAACCTTTACGCACACCACCAAACAGGCGTGCACTGAACTGAGGATCAGCGATTCCATCCTCCGCCGCTTCCGCGATGAAGGCATCTTCAGGCCCGGAGTGCATTTTCGCAGCCGCGGCGGTGGTGTGATCAAGCCTGCTTTGCTCTGGGATGTAGCGGCCGTGAATCAGGCACTGGATCAGCGGAGCCGCCGCGTCCTGCGAGGTAGCTGAGCAATGCCCAGACAAGACAAGACTCCCCCTCCCGGGCCTGGGAGTGTGATGGGGTCGGACAGCAGAGAAGTTTGTACCACTCTTACCGTCGCCGCCGGCGGCCCAGGCTGGCGGCATCACCTCCCCGCCTCGAAGGCCGCGGCCTGGTGATCCTGCCGATCGGCGCCAGACCGCCAGACCGGAAGGTGCCCGTAGACCCGGAGACCGGCTACGGCCAGAACGACTGGCAGAAACACCCAGGTTTCACGGCTGCGGCGATCGCTGCCATGGACCCGAGGCCAGTTATCGGCGCCTGCATCAACACCGGCCCCAGTGGACTCGACGTGCTCGACATCGACGGCCCCGCCGCCGTCGCATGGCTCGAAGCCCGAGGCCTTGACCCCAGGGATCCGGGGCTGTTCCGCATCACCCGCACCACCGACCCCGACCGGTTCAAGATCCCGTTCCGCCTGACACCAGAGCAACGATCACGGCTGCCCCAGACGAAAGTGCTGCTGCGCGTCGGTGAGAAGGACGCCGAAGGCAGGCGCCTGATCTAGTTCCACACCTGCGAGCAGCCGTCCACCCCTGGAACGACAACCCTCTGGCCAGACCGTACCGCTCGCACTTGCTGGCCCGTCATCGGCAGGCAGTACGGGACGGCCTGGGGGCTCTGCGAGAGCTCACTGCTGCACCGAAGCTGATCGGCCACGGACTGGAACATGGCGCACCGGTCGGCCTGGGCGTAGGCCGGGGCGCTGATGGTGGCGGCGGCGGCAGCTACTGCGGCGAGATGTGCCACGTAACGGAGAGGGTGAATCACCGGCTGTAGTCGGTTACGTCGTAAGGACTATTCTGGCTCATTAGTGCTGCCCGCGCTGCCAACTGCGCATTCCGCTGGAAAACCTCCAGCGCATCCGCCCCGAGCCGCCCTGGGCCGTGCCGCAGCGCACAGAACCGCAATCGTCCGCCGGTCACGATCAAACTGGCACCTTCATTCCTGACCGCCACCGGGAACCCTGAGGGGAGCTGCCGCCCCATGCCCGAACCGGACCCCCGCCATGCCCGCATGGCTGAGCTGCGCCAACAGCTGGAGGCCCTCGGCCTCAGGGTGAGCGCTGCCCCGGTCGGTTCACCGGAGCGGGACCGCCTGGCTGAGCAGTTCGGGGAAGTTCTGGGAGGCGTCCTGGCCTTGGCGGAGGAGCTGGAGTAGTTGCCCGTCACGGTGCTGCGCCCGACGGCCAGCAGCCACTCGAAGCGGATCAGGAAAGCTCAGCTGCTGGCCGCCCTGGCGACCTACTGACCCTGACCGCTGCAGTGTGGCCATGGTGGCGGTGGGTGGCTGTCTTGAGTCAGAAACCGGTTTCGCGCACTTTTCACGCAACAAACCGTAATGGGAGGCACAAGTCCAGTCATAACAAGCCATCTCAGGAGGGAGCTGACGCCTTCTAAGCAGCCGGTCGATGGTTCGAATCCATCAGGGGGCGTTGGCAGAAGCAAGAGGGGATCTGGTCTTCAGGCTGAGAGCCTTTCTCAAGCTGGTCCGAGCGCAGCCGTGACTGACGGAGTGCATCCATGGGGTTTCGGATGACCAGCCGCATCCGTGGGCCGCTAGCGGCTCGGCATCGCCTTGGAATCTCTTTGGCCGCCGGTCGTCGTGCTCAGAGGCTCAAAGCCTGCGGCCTCGGCCTCCAGCTGCGATGGCAGCGACAGCAGAGCCCTGCCGCCCCTTTTTCCTCGCTTCATTCACCGCTGGCTTTCCAATGGCCAGCGCCATCCCCGCCAAGACCGGCGAACAGGTCAGGGCTGACATGTTCGCTGCCTGAATAGACCCACCTGCAGCATTGAGATGCTCACCCCAGCGAATCCATTGATGGCCTCCGCGATCAGATGGCCATAACTGTCAGCAAAGATGCCGACGTGACCAGGTTCGTGAACAAGTCTGAGACCCATGGACTTACGTTTTTTATCCCCAACGACATTCCCCCAGACACGCATGGCAATATCCGCGATTCTGAGAGCACCCTTCTGTTCGGCAGGGAGAAGCACCATTTCATCCACCGCAGGGGCATCTGCCCTCGCACCTCGGCCTGCACCTTCTTTGCAAGAGAAGGCAGGACCTCTGTAGCCGCCGGCGGCCACTCCTCACGCTTCTAATTCCGCCACTTCACCACCACCATGAACCGCTCCATCCCCGCATCTTTCACCGCAGGTCTCCTTCTTGCCAGCGCCATGCCTGTCCAGGCAAGTGAAGTCGTCAAGACCAACGACGTCCGCCGCCTGGACGCTCCTTCCTGCCGTCTTGAACTGCCTACCGGTGAAAGCATTGATGACGTCTGCCGTCAGCTCTCCCTGACGGCCACCAAAACCTCCATCACCATCTGGTTCGAAAATAAAGCGGAAACGTACGGACTTGGCTTCATCATTCCCATCGAAAATGCTCCAGACAGCAATGGAGATGTCGCCGTTGCTGGAATGATCTTGCTGGCCGGCAGCGGCACGAAACCCAAGATCGTTGAAGGCGATGGCGCCTGTCGCATTGCCCAGCCCACCGTCACCGCCTGCACCTTTGTGGGGGCCACCGGGAGGGTAACGGCTGTCGCCAATCACGAACCTCGAGGACCCCGCTGATCACGCCATGAACCGCCACCTTCTCGCCTCCATCACCGCCGGCCCCCCTACGCACTGGCGTCATCCCCGCATGGCCGACACCCTGACTCCCTGACCAACTGCCCTCGCTGCCAGCGGTCGGGCCTGGTTATCTTCCTGAGGACCTTCGCCGGCACCGCCGATCGCGGAACCTTGTGAGGCCCTGAGGCGCGTCAAGACCCCTGGCTTGCCCAGCTGGCCTTTAGGCGCAGGCACACCAGCTGGCCGGCCTGGAGAGCGCAGCGCCGTCCCGATTCTTGACGTCCTGGCCGCAGGGGCGAGCCTTGGCCGACTCCATGCCGATGGTTCAGGGCACAGGGGAGAAGGTTCAAGCGAAGTGAAAGCAGACCGGCCGTTTAGAAGCCAGCCTGTCGATGGTTCGAATCCATCAAGGGGCGTTGGTGAACAGAGTTCAAAGTTTCGCCCCAAAGAGCTTGCTGCGCCTGAATTTCGGGATGGCAACCCGTGGCGATTTCTGCTCGCCGCTGCCGGGTCGTGAAGTTGCCAGCGGGTTCTCCTCTGTAGCCGAAGAAGCAAACACCCTTCATGGGATTCTGACGGGGCGATGGGACCTTGAACCGCACGATGGGGTGCCTCATCCTGGTGCTATTGGGAAGCGCGCTCGGCTGTCTGGTGGCCTTCCGGCTGCAACTGCACCAGCCGGGTCTGCTGCGGCCCCTCGAGGCCGCGGAGCTGTCCGATGGCACGCTTCGCTACCTGCTGCTGGCGGCGGCCCTGTTCAGCCCGCGGCTGCCACCCCTGCTGGTGCTCAACGAACCGGAGAACAGCCTCCACCCCGATCTGCTGGCGCCCCTGGCCCGGCTGATCGCCGCGGTGAGCGAAAGAACCCAGGTCTGGGTGGTGGCCCATGCCGAAGCCCTGATTGCCGCCCTGCAGGCCAGCGAAGGCTGCCGCCTGCTGCGGTTGGAGCGGGAGCTGGGGGCCACCGTGCTGCCGGGCCAGACCGTGCTGGAGCGGGCCGCCTGGCGCTGGCCCGCCTGATCGTTCCTTCTCAGCGCCGCACCGGCACCACCTGCAGGCCGATCGGGGCCAGGGCGATCAGGGCCAGCTTGATGTGCTGGATGCCGAAGGGGATCCCCACGATCGTCACGAAACAGGCCACCGCTGAAGTCAGATGGCCGATCGCCAGCCACCAGCCGGCCAGCAGGAACCAGATCACGTTGCCGATCAGCCCCAGGGGCCCGGTGCCGAAATCCATGCGGCCGGTGAGCTCCCGGCGGCTGACCGCCTCGTAACCGAACGGCCAGAAGGAGAAGTTGCCGATCACGAAGCAGGCCCGGGCCCAGGGGATCCCCACGATCGTGATCGCCGCCACCCGGCCGGCCAGCCACCAGCCCAGGCCCATCACAAACCCCCCGAGCACGAACCAGAGAACGTTGAGCAGGAAGCGCAACATGGGGAGAACCGGTGCTGCGCTCCAGCATGACGCCGCGCGGGCCCTCAGCCGCAGGGCTCGGCCGGGACGGTGCAGCTGGCCGCCAGGGCAGCGAGCCAGGCCCGCAGGCGCTCCAGGGCGTCGGGTTGCAGGCGGTAGTACACCCAGCGGCCGCTCTGGCGGTCGGCCAGCAGGCCCGTCTCCCTGAGCACCTTGAGGTGGAACGAGAGCTTCGACTGGGCCAGGCCCAGGTCGGTGGTGAGGTCGCAGACGCAGCGCTCGCCGCTGCCAAGGGCCTCGATCACCTGCAGGCGGATCGGATCGGCCAGGGCCCGCAGCAGCAGGCGCGCCTCCTCGGCCTCCAGGGGGGCCGCCGCGCAGGCGATCGGCCCAGAAGCGGCGGTCCTTAACCCGGCCATAAAAAGATCAACTCTGGTTGATGCGAGGGTACTGGCCTGTCGCGGCAGGCGCTGTGAGGATCGGCATCAACGGGTTCGGGCGGATCGGACGCCTGGTGTTCCGCGCCCTCTGGGGGCGGTCGGGCCTCGAGTTGGTCCACGTTAATGACAGCGCCGGGGACGCCGCCGGCGCCGCCCACCTGCTGGCGTTCGACTCGGTGCATGGCCGCTGGAGCCGGCCGGTGGCAGCCGAGGCCGACGGCGGGGGGTTCACGGTCGACGGGCGCCGGGTGGGCTGGTCGCGGGGAAGCGATCCGGCCCTGGTGCCCTGGCAGGCGGCGGGGGTGGAGCTGGTGCTCGAGTGCAGCGGCAAGGTCAAGACCCCCGAGGCCCTCGCCCCCTACCTGCGGCAGAGCGGCGTGCGGCGGGTGATCGTGGCCTGCCCCGTGAAGGGCGAGCTGGACGACATCGAAATCCCCAACATCGTCTTCGGCATCAACCACGGCACCTACGTGCCGGAACGGCACCGGATCCTCACCGCCGCCTCCTGCACCACCAACTGCCTGGCGCCGGTGGTGAAGGTGGTGCACGAGAGCTTCGGCATCCGCCATGGCTCGATCACCACCCTGCACAACGTCACCAACACCCAGGTGGTGATTGACAGTTTCAAGAGCGATCTGCGCCGGGCCCGCTCCTGCAGCCAGAGCCTGATCCCCACCACCACCGGCTCGGCCAAGGCGATCGGCCTGATCTTCCCTGAGCTGCAGGGCAAGCTCAACGGCCACGCCGTGCGCGTGCCCCTGCTCAATGCCTCGCTCACCGATGCGGTGTTCGAACTGGAGCGCCCCGTCACGGTGGAGGAGGTGAATGGCGCCTTCGCGGCGGCGGCGGCGGGCCCCCTGCTGGGCATCCTGGGCTACGAGGAGCGGCCCCTGGTGTCGGTCGACTACGTCAACGACAGCCGCAGTTCGATCGTCGATGCCCTCTCGACGATGGTCATCAACGGCACCCAGCTGAAGGTTTACGCCTGGTACGACAACGAGTGGGGCTACAGCTGCCGGATGGCAGATCTGGCCTGCCATGTGGTCGGCCTGGACGGGCCAGTGGATGCGTGATCGGGCCATGAAACTGCCCGGATTCGGCCATTCGCTCACGGCCCTGCAGCAGTACGCCGTCGTCACGGCCAACTACTGGTGCTTCACCCTCACCGACGGCGCCCTGCGCATGCTGGTGGTGTTCCACTTCCGGGGGCTGGGCTACAGCACCCTGGAGATCGCCTTTCTGTTTCTCTTCTACGAATTCTTCGGCATCGTCACCAACCTCTACGGCGGCTGGCTGGGGGCCCGTTTCGGCCTGCGCCTCACCCTCTGGACCGGCACCCTGATGCAGGTGGGGGCGCTGCTGATGCTGGTGCCCGTTGCCGACAGCTGGCCGAAATGGTGGAGCGTGGCCTACGTGATGGTGGCCCAGGCCCTCAGTGGCATCGCCAAGGATCTCAACAAGATGAGCGCCAAAAGTGCTATCAAGTCCGTGGTTCCGGAAACCCCCGACGACCACAGCAAGGGCGAGAATCAGCTGTTCCAGTGGGTGGCGATCCTCACCGGCTCCAAGAACGCCCTCAAGGGGGTGGGCTTCTTTCTCGGCGGCCTGCTGCTGGCCACGATCGGCTTCAACGCCGCCGTCGGCGCCATGGCCGCCGGCCTGTTCCTGGCCTTCCTGGGCACCCTGGTGCTGCCCGGGGAGATCGGCCGGATGAAGCAGAAGCCCGCCTTCACGGCCCTGTTCTCCAAGTCCCCCGGCATCAATGGGATCTCCCTGGCCCGGTTCTTCCTGTTCGGCGCCCGCGATGTGTGGTTCGTGGTGGCCCTGCCGGTGTTCCTGCAGACCACCCTCGGCTGGCGTTACTGGGAGGTGGGCGGCTTCATGGGGCTGTGGGTGATTGGCTACGGCCTCGTGCAGGGATCGGCCCCGGCCCTGCGGCGCCGCTGGGGCCAGACCGCTCCGCCGGGCGTCTCCGCCGTGACCTTCTGGAGCGGGCTGCTCACCGCCATTCCGGCCCTGATCGCCATCGCCCTCTGGCGCGAGGTGGGGAATCCCGGTGTGGCGGTGGTGGTGGGGCTGGCAGCCTTCGGGGTGGTGTTCGCCATGAATTCCTCGATCCACAGCTACATGATCCTGGCCTACACCGATGCCGAGTCGGTGAGCCTGAACGTCGGCTTCTATTACATGGCCAACGCGGGCGGCAGGCTGCTGGGCACGGTGCTCTCGGGCGCCCTGTTCCTGGTGGGCGGCCTGCAGGCCTGCCTGTGGAGCTCGGCCCTGCTGGTGGGGCTGGCCTGGGTGGTGAGCACGCGGCTGCCGGCGCCGCCAAGGCAGCAGGCTCAACCGCTGGCCGTCGGCTGATCAGCCTCGCGGCCCGGGATGGTTTCGCCATGCTGGGGGCCCTTTCCCGGCCAGCCATGCCATTGAGAGCCCCACCCCGCCAGAGGTTGCTGGAGGTGAACGGCGGCTGCTGGGAGGGCCTGTTCACCCGCCTGGGCCCCGACGGCCGCGAGATCGAACGGTTCGCCACCCGCCTGGAGGTCACCGACCGGGATGGCACCATCGAGGCCGCCCTCACCTACCTCGCCTCCGGTCGCACCGTGCCGATGCGCTTCAGCGAACCGCCGGCGGCCATGCAGATCAGCCCCGCCGGCCACTGGAGCCTGGGCATCGATCGCACCGGTCCCTGGCCCTGGATCGCCGAGCTCTGCGTCGCCCACGGCGACCGCCGCCGCCGGATCGTGCTGCGCCATGGCGTGGAGAGCCTGGAGAGCCTCACCTACGCCAGGGAATGGCGGCCGGGCGTCACGGATGCGGGCCCCGCTACGCCGCTGGTCACCAGCCTGCAGGCCATCGAGGCGGACGGAGCCACCGCCACCCGCTGGAGCCTGGACGGCAACGTGGAGGTGGTGATCGTCCACTCCCCCGGCCAGCCGGGGCCGGTGCAAGTGACGCTCAGCTGGCAGGTTGACGCCGATGTCCGCAGCAGGATCGAGCGCCGCTACTCCCCCTACGGCCTGCTGGAGCCCCTGGCTGCCGGCTGATGGGCCCGCCACTGGTGACGCATCCGGCCTATTCGGTCCCCCTGCCCGACGGCCATCGCTTCCCGATGCAGAAGTTCCGGCTGCTGAAGGAGCGTCTTGAGCAGCTCGAGCTCGCCCGCCCCGGGCAGATCCACCAGCCCCTGCCGGTGCCGCGCCGCTGGCTGGAGCTGGTGCATGGCCGCAGTTACCACGAGGCCTTCGCCCGCGGTCGGCTCAGCCGGCAGGAGCTGCGCCGCATCGGACTGCCCGTGTCCTGGCCCCTGGTGCGACGCAGCTGGCTGGCGGTGGGGGGCACGCTGCTGACGGCCCGGCTGGCCCTGCGCCACGGCCTGGCCTGCCATCTGGCGGGCGGCACCCACCACGCCTTCCCGCTGCATGGCAGTGGCTTCTGCATCTTCAACGACCTCGCCGTGGCAGCCCGGGTGCTGCTGGCCGAGGGCCGGGTATGGCAGGTGCTGGTGGTGGATCTGGACGTGCACCAGGGGGACGGCACGGCCGCGATCTTCTCAGGCGACCCCCGGGTGTTCACCTTCTCCATGCATGGGGCCAGCAATTTCCCCCTGCACAAACAGGTGAGCGATCGCGACCTGGCCCTCGAGGACGGCGTTGGGGATGACGCCTACCTGGGGGCCCTGCAGCACGCCTTGCCGGATCTGCTGGAGCAGGTCCGGCCCGACCTGGTGCTCTACAACGCCGGCGTCGATCCGCACCGGGACGACCGCCTCGGCCGGCTGGACCTGAGTGATGACGGCCTGCACCGGCGGGACTGGATGGTGATCGACGCCGCCCTGCGTCGGCGGATCCCGGTGGCCACGGTCATCGGCGGTGGCTACGACCACCTGGCCGCCCTGGTGGAGCGGCACACCCTGGTGGTACGCGCCGCCGATGCCCTCGCCCGGATCCACGCCACCGGCACGGAGCTGTCATGCCCGGTCACAGATGGCCCCCCGGCCAGTAAGCGGTGAGTCATCCGGACGCGTTTGGCTTGGTGGGCAACGGAGCTTCCACCATGATCAGCCGTTCCTCCCGCCTGCTCCATGCCGCCCTTGTGGTGGTCTGTGGCGCCGGGATCGTCTACGCCCCTGTCCAGGCCCAGACGTCCCTGACCCTGCAACTGGGCCAGCCCGGTTACTTCGGCCCGATCAACCTCGGCAACCAGGCGCCGCCGCCGCTGGTCGGCTACAGACCGGTGATCGTCAGGCCGGATTCCAGGGGACGGGACCGCTGGAACCAGGCCGCCACCCAGCCGGTCTATCTGCGGGTGCCCATGAACCAGGCCCGGGATTGGGGGCGCTACTGCGGCCTGTATCAGGCCTGCAACGTGCCGGTGCAGTTCGTCCGTGACGACTGGTACCGCAACGTCTACGCCCCACGGGTGCGGGCCGCCCAGGCCAGAGCGGCCAAGGACGCCCGCGACCGCTGGCGCGACTCCCGCCAGGGTGGTCATCGGGTGGTGCTGACACCCCAGGGGCGTGCCTACGGGCTTGAGCGGCGCCGCGATTGGGATGACGACGACGATTGATTGTGAGCCAGGCCCTGCCGACATCCGGTTCCTAGCCCGCCACGGCCTTGCCGTGACGGGCTTTTTCTTGGCCGGGCTGGGCCTCAGCATCAGCGGCGGCCCAGCAGGTCCTCCCAGGTGAGGGGGTGCTGGGACGGATCGTGGCGCGGCGGCCTGGCCACCAGCAGGCAGCTGGGGTAGGCGGTGCCCCGGCCGGAAACGGCAGGTGGGGCCATGGGGCGTGTGGAAGGCGTTGGACGCCTGGAGAGGGTGTTCATGGAAAAAGACACAAGGGGATATGGATCTCGCACCGGGAGGCTGCCGTTCCCACGCGGGGAATCGCACACGGCAGTCGTTGCTGGACCTGGAGGGCCGTCCCCAGGAAGCGCGGGGCGGCTCGGTGCTGGCTCCGGCGAAGGCGAACAACAGGTTCGCCGGCTTCTGCCGGGTGTATCAACCATAGCTTATCTCCGTGCAACTCCGGTGCGAGCCTGAACCGAAGCGCACGGAAAGCGGGTGGTGGCAAGGCGAAAATCCAGACCTACCATTCGCCAACTTCCTCAAATAGCTCCATTGCGATGGCTCTCGCGCCGGTGATGTCCCAAGAACTGCATCCTGAGGAGAAACGCCGCAACCCAAGGCTCCAGGTCCCTGTCGGCGTCTCCGTCAGCCTCAAACTGCCCACCAAGCAATCGGTGTTCGTCAACCTTCGCAACGTCAGCGAGAACGGCGCCTGCGTGGTCCGTCAAGGGACCCTGGACATTGAGGTGGATGACAACGTCGTCATCTTGATCCTGGAGTATGACTCTGCGTCGAGACTCAGCCTCCGCTGCAAGGTGTGCTGGGTGAGGGATACCGGATTCAACACCTACCTGGGCCTGTCTTTCTTCCAATCCACCCTGTCGCAGGAGGACCTGGCCAGGCTGGTTGGCGGATAGCTGAGCGCCGGTGCCAAGGCTGGACTCAGGCAGACAGATCCGCACGTCGCTCGACGGCATCGGACAACTGCAGGAGCCGCTCTTCTGGCGGGCCCACCAGTTCAATCAACAGCGGTGGGTTCACCGGCGGCAGACTATTGAAACGGTTGTCACGATAAATCTGCTTGAAAATGGCATCCACTTCGGCGCGGTAGGGATGGTCCACCGGGCGAATACCATCATCTTCCATCCCAACCGGCCAGCTGTCGGACTGGGGCACAAAGGCCAGAATATCCAGACGATCCAGAGCCTCTCTTACGGCAGGAACCATCGACTGAACGAACGCATCATCGATATCTGTTAAGCGTTGATTCGCCGTGTATTGGGAATAGGCAAGATAATCCACCGGTGCCCGATCAAAGATCACCTTGTCCGCAGAGGAGACGTAGCGATGCACACGGCCAATGTTGTAATCCAGCTGAATCCCGTTGTGCAGTCGGGTGGAGGCCTCACGAAAGAGGATCTCGTAGGGTCCATGAAGGGCCAGGGCGCGATAGGGCTCTTCCTCTCGCAGATAGTCCCCGTGCCGGACGATCCAGTCGCTCACCACGGTCGACTTGCCCAGAGAGTGGGATCCGGACACCGCCATGCGCATCTCAAGGTCCTGAACAGGAGGTCAGCCTAATCGGGGTGAGGTCGCCATAAAAAAACCCCCTGCCTGGGCAGGGGGTTGGTAGCTGATGACTGATCTGAATCAGCCGATGGCCGGGGCGGTCAGGGCCACAGGAGTGGCGCTGGCGGCCGCCAGGTCAAGCGGGAAGTTGTGCGCATTGCGCTCGTGCATCACTTCCATGCCGAGGCCGGCACGGTTGAGCACGTCGGCCCAGGTGTTGATCACCC
>CALRQM020000003.1:0-83528 GCA_943370335.1 Bordetella parapertussis
AACTGGTGATCCCCAACCAGACCTTCTTCACGGCCACCACCACCACCTACACCGGCAGCGACAGCCTGCGGCGCAGCGCGGTGGAGATCGGCGCCGCCTACCGCCACGACCCGGTGGTCGTGATCGCGCTTCTGGAGGAGGTGGCCCGTGCCACGGATGGGGTGCGGGTCGAGCCCGCCCCGCGGGCGTTTCTGGTGAAGTACAACGAGTCCTCGATCGACTATTCCCTGCGCTACTGGATTGATGACCCGCTCGGAAACCTCTCCATTCAGAGCGCCGTGAGTCAGGCGATCTGGCACGCCTTCGCCGCCAACGGGATCGAGATCCCCTTCCCCCAGCGGGTGATCCATCCGCCCAACGATTCGACCGGGCCGACGCCAGCCGCGCCAGCTCCCGATCAGGGTTGAGCCCACAGGTCGCTGCTGCCAGAGTGGGCCGGCTTGCGGCGTCCCATGGCGTATCACGGTCCGGCCCTGGCCCCACCGATTGACCTGAACCGCCTCCTGGAGTCCGGCCTGGGGCGCGACCCGGCGGCACCGGCGCTGCAGGATCTCAGCCACACAATCAGCTGGGCCGAGCTCGATCGCCAGGCCGAACAGCTGGCCCGGGCCTACCAGCGGCTGGGCCTGCAGCCGGGTGACCGGCTCGCCTCCCTGATCCCCAACCGGGTGGAGCTGGTCGTCCACTACCTGGCGGGGCTGCGCAGCGGCCTGGTGCTCACCCCCCTCAACTACCGCTACGTGCCCCCGGAGATCGACCATGCGCTGACGGTGAGCGGCGCCGCGGCCCTGGTGTTCCACGGCGAACGGTTGGCCGATGTGCAGGCCGGCGCCGTGGCGGGCCGGCTCCCCCTGGGCTGCCACCGCATCGACGATGCCACCGGGTTCGACGACCTGCTGGCCGCGGCCCCCGCCGGCGGCGACGTCCCGCCCTGGCCCGCGCTGGCCGACGAGGAGCCGTGCTTCATCTACTTCACCTCTGGCAGCACCGGCCGGCCGAAGGGCGTGACCCACAGCCGGGCCAGCTTCGCCGCCGTGCTCACCTCGCTGATCCAGGCCACCGAATTGCGGGCCGGCGAGGAGGTGCTGGCCGGCAGTTCGGTGGCCCACATCGCCTCCTCTGCCCTTGTCCTGGCCGCCCTGGCCGCCGGCGCCTCCGCCGCGATCGCCAGCCGAATCGATGCGCCCACCGTGGAAACCCTGCTGCGGCGCCATCGGCCGGCGGTGCTGCTGATGCTTCCCGCCGCCCTGTTCGAACTACTGCGGGATGAACGGCTGCTGCCGACGGATCTGGACTCGGTGCGCCTCTGCATCAGCGGCGGCGACAAGGTGCCCCATCAGCTGCAGGAGGAGTTCCGCCAGGCGGCCGGCTTCGGGATCGACGAGTGCTTCGGCATGAGCGAGATCGGCTACGCCACCCTGGCGCCGCCGTCGGGGCCGAACCGGATCGGATCGGTCGGCCGGCTCTGCCCGGGGTTCAGCGCCAGCCTGCGTCACGAGGACGGCACCGAGGTGGGCGTGGGCGAGGAGGGACGCCTCTGGATCCAGGCGCCCTCCCAGATGGTGGCCTACTGGGACAACCCCCAGGCCACCGCCGACACCATCCGGCAGGGATGGCTGGACAGCGGCGATGAAATGCGGGTCGACGCCGACGGCTACTTCTGGTTCTGCGGACGCAGGAAGCAGATCATCGTGCACGACAGCTCCAACATCTGCCCCCAGGAGGTGGAGGAGGCGCTGGCGGAACACCCGGCCGTGGATCTGGTGGGGGTGATCGGCATTCAGGACCCGGTGCACGGCGAGAACGTGCGGGCCTACCTGACCCTGCGCCCGGATCAGCCCGCCCCCAGCGAAGCCGAACTGATCGCCTTTGCCCGGGACCGGGTGGGGTACAAGGCGCCGGAGGAGATCCGCGTGCTCGAGCAGCTGCCGCTCACCCCCGTGGGCAAGACCGACCGGCTGGCCCTGCGGCAGCTGGCGGCGGATGCACTGCATGCCGGTTGAGGCCTCCCTGCTCGCCTGGATCGGCAACCGCGGGCGCCGCTGCAGCGTCGGCGAGGTGGCCGCCGGCACCGGCCTGTCCCTGCAGGAGGTCGAGCCGGGGCTATTGGCACTGGTGGCCGAAGTGTCCGGTCGCCTGCAGGTGGCCGAGGACGGCACCCTGCTGTTCGTCTTCCCCCCCGCTCTGCGGATGCGGCTGTTGGCCCTCAGCGGCCGCCGGCGCCTGCAGGCCCAGCTGCAGGCGACCCTGCGCCTGGCCGCCCGGCTGATCCGGCTCAGCTTCGGGCTGGTGCTGGTGCTGGTCACCACCCTGGTGGTGCTCATCCTGCTGGTGTTGCTGATCGTGCGGCTGTTCACCAGCGACGATGGTGACGATGTCGGCCTGGCGTTGCTGCAGGGGCTGGCCCAGGTGCCCCTCTCCATCCTGGATCTGCTCGTCTCCGGCATCCGGGCCCCGGCGCGCCAGGGCTCCTCCTCCGTCACGCCGCAGCAGCTGTGGAGCCTGCTCTGGGACCTGCCCGGCGAGGGCGCCGATCCGGCCTCCCTGGGCTTCCTCAGCGCCGTGTTTTCGATCCTGTTCGGCGATGGCGATCCCAATGCCCGCCTCGAGCCGCTGCGCTGGCGGCGCATCGCCGCCTTCCTGCGCCAGCGCGGTGGCGTGGTGATCGCCGAGGACCTCGCCCCGCTGCTTGATCTGCCCGACTGCCCCTCCGATCCCGACCGCCGCCGCGACCTCGCCGATGCCGCCATGCTGCCGGTGCTGCTGCGCTTCGACGGCCGCCCCGAGGTGAGTGAGGACGGGGACCTGATCTATGGCTTCCCCTCCCTGCCCGCCAGAACCTCCGGCGTTGATGGGCCGGTGCCCCCCCTGCGCGAACGGGCCTTTCGCTTCAGCCGGGCCGGAGCCGGGCAACGGGTCGCCTATGGCCTGACCGTCGGGGCCCTGCTGGTGCTCTCGCCGTGGCTGCTGGCGATCACGCCCGCCTGGCTGCCCCCCGTGGCCTGGCTGGCGCGATTCGCCATCGGTTACGCCCTGTTGCTGCTGCTCCTGCCCCTGGCCCGCCTGCCGCTGCAGCACTGGCGCAACCGTGCCATCGCGGTCCGCAATGGCCGCCGCCAGGCCTGGGCCCGGGCGGCCCGCAACGCCGATCCCCAGCTGAAGCGGCGCCGTGCCGCCGCCCGCCGACTGGGCGCCACCGAGGCCGGCCGGCCGGCGCCGCGCGTCGTGTACGACAGCGGCCGCGATCTGCTGGAGCAGACCATCGACGGCCTGGCCGGTGGGCCCCGGCCGAGCGCCTGAGACATTCCACGCTCGCCACGGCTAGAGCGCCCTGCCTGTTAGAGAGGAGATGTGCCGCTTTGTGTGGTTGTCCGCAAGACGTCCCCATGGGGTCACTCCCGAACTGAGCCGCCAGCGCATTCGGCGGGAAAGCGTTCTGCTGGCCGCCACGATCTTCAGCGTTGCCGCCGTGGCGCTCTCCTTCAATTATTGGAGTGCCACCCGGCTCCTGCGTTTCCAGGTGCGCGAAAACCTGCGCCAACTGGTGAGCATTGCCGCCAGCCGGATGGATCCCACCCTTGTCGCCACGGTCACCCGGCCCGAGCAGACGGGAACGCGAGTCTACCGTCGCGCCAGCGAACCCCTGCTGCAGCTGCGCAAGCTTGTGCCGGAGATCTACTACGCCTATGTGTTCATCCGTAAGCCCGAAGGGCTGACCTTCACGCTCGACACCACCTACTACATCAAGAACAAGGGGGATACCTCCAGTCCGGTCACGGTCGGAGATCTGTATGCCAGTCCATCTGAAGACGCGATCCGGGCCGCGGGAACCGGATTGGCCACCACCAGCTCCAGGCCTTACACCGATCACTTCGGCACCTTCATGAGTGGCTATGCCCCCATCCGGGACCGGCAGGGGAAGGTGGTGGGCTTCGTGGGGATCGATTTCTCCCTCGCCCAGCTGCGCCTTAAGGAGCTCCCGCTCAAGGCCACCTACCTGCTGAGCCTGCTGGCCAGTGCCGGATTCGCGGTGCTGGCGGCCAGCTTCCATCGCCGTTCCCTCAAGGCCCGGGCCCGGGCCTTTGCGGCCATCACCTCAGCCGACCGGGCCAAAAGCACGTTCCTCGCCACCCTCAGCCACGAGATCCGCACCCCCCTCAACGGCGTCATCGGTATGACGGGCCTGGTGCTCGATACGGAGCTGTCCGCCCAGCAAAGGGAGTGCCTCGACATCGTGCGTGATTCGGGGGAATCCCTGCTCACCCTGCTCAATGAAGTGCTCGATTTCGCCAAGATCGAGTCGGGCCAGCTGGCGATCGAACGGGCGCCCTGCCAGCTGAAACCCCTGCTCGACGCCGCGATCGCCACCTGCTCGAGCCTGGCCCAGGCCAAGGCGATCGACCTGTCCCTGGTGATGGACCCGGACGTTCCGGCGGCCGTCCTCACCGATCGAATCCGCCTGCGCCAGATCCTGCTCAACCTGATCGGCAATGGGATCAAGTTCACCGACGCCGGCAGCGTCGTCGTCTCCGTCCAGGCCACCGCCCTCCCCTCGGTCGGACCAGTGCGGCTCCGCTTCGCCGTCACGGACACCGGGGTCGGCATTGCCGCCGACCAGATCGAGCGGCTGTTCCAACCCTTTTCCCAGCTGGTTGCCTCCAGCAACGCCCCCCATGCCGGCACCGGCCTCGGCCTGGCCATCAGCCGGCAGCTGGTCGAGGCCCTCGGCGGCACGATCGCGATGGACAGCGCCCCCGGGCGGGGCAGCGTCGTGAGCTTCACGCTGCCCGTGGAAGTGGTGGCCACCCCTCCCGGGCCCGAGCCCTCTGAGCTCGCTCCTCAGGCCCCGCCCAGCCCGCCGCCGAGCCAGACGGAGGCCGACGTTTTCGCGGCCGACCATCCCCTGCGCATCCTGGTGGTGGACGACAGTGCCGTGAACCGGCGGCTCTGCGAACTGCTGCTGCGGCGTCTGGGCTACGAGCCGGAAGCCGCCGTCGATGGGCTCGAGGCCCTGGACCGCCAGCGGCTCCTCGACCCGGATCTGATCCTGATGGATGTGCAGATGCCCCGGCTCGATGGGCTGGAGGCCACCCGCCGCATCCGCGCCGCCACCGGCCGGAGCCAGCGGCCGTGGATCGTGGCGACCACCGCCTTCAGCTCCGCCGAAGATCGGGACGCGGCCCTGCAGGCGGGCATGAATGAGTTCCTCGCCAAGCCGCTCAAGGCCGAGGCCCTGAAGGCCAGCCTGGTTGCCGCCCACGCCAGCTGCCGCCAGCCCTCCCCCTAGGGGACTCCCTCAGGGCAGGGTGAAGCCGGAGGTGTTCAGGTGCTTGAGGTCGAGCATCACCACCGTGACCCAGACCAGCAGGGCCAGGCCGCCCAGCGAGCCGATCACGGCCACCAGGCCCACGATGACCGACCTGGAGGAACTGCTGTCGTTCGGCACGGGTACGGAGCAAGCTTCTTCCACTGTCCCATGGCCGGGCCAGGGCGGCATGGTGCCCTCAGCCGACGGCCTCGGCGGCCTCCCCGGGCTTGGCCAGCACCAGCCGCAGCAGCACCGGTGCCAGGAAGGTGGTGCCCATCACCATCAGCAGGATCGCCGCCTCCAGCGACGGCCCCAGCACCCCGGTCTGGGTGCCGAGGCCCAGGAAGATCAGGCCCACCTCGCCGCGGGGCATCATCCCCAGCCCCACCGCCAGCCGGTTGGTGGGGGTCTGGCTCCTGTAGCTCCAACCCGCCGCCACCTTGCTGACCATGGCGGCCGCCAGCAGGAAGCCCGCCATCACCAGTCCTTCGTGGTTGGCGGCATCGAAGGGATTGAGCACCGACAGATCCAGGCCGCTGCCGATCAGCACGAAGAACACGGTGGCGAACAGGGCCACCAGGGGCTTCACCGCCTCCTCGATCGCTTGCCGGTGCCGGGAGGCGCTGAGGATCAGGCCACCGGCGAAGGCCCCCAGGGCCGCCTCCAGGCCGAAGGCCTGGGCCGCGAAACACGACAGCGACAGCACCAGGAAGGCCGCCACCACCACCTCGCCCGGGGCCTTGAGGCGATCAAGCAGCCAGTCGAAGGGGGGGGCGGCGGTGCGGCTGAGGAACAGGGCCACCACCACGAACACCGCGGCCGCGGCGACCAGCTTCAGGATCGGGCCGCGGCGGAAGCCGTCGCCGCCCGCCAGGGCCACCACCACGGCCAGGATGACGATGCCGAGGATGTCATCGAGCACGGCCGCCCCGATCACCGTCTGCCCCTCCCGGGTGCGCAGGAACTTCAGCTCCCCCAGCACGCTAGCGGTGATGCCGATGCTGGTGGCGGTCATGGCGGCCCCGGCGAAGATCGCCGGCAGCAGCGGCACGCCGAACAGAAACTGCAGGCCAGCGGTGCCCAGGGCGAAGGGCAGCACCACCCCGGTGAGCGCCACCGTGATCGCCTGTCCGCCCACCGCCATCAGTTCATCCAGTTCGCTCTCCAGCCCGGTGAGGAACAGCAGGGCCAGCAGG
The DNA here is from genome assembly GCA_943370335.1 of Bordetella parapertussis. Taxonomy (GTDB): domain Bacteria; phylum Cyanobacteriota; class Cyanobacteriia; order PCC-6307; family Cyanobiaceae; genus Cyanobium. The sequence continues at coordinate 6,505 of CALRQM020000003.1, forward strand.
CCGATCTTCGCCACCGCCTGCAGATTGCTGAAGCCGTGGTCGTAGATCTCCTGCACCTGCTCCGGGCCCACGTGGGCCAGGGCCGCGATCGTGTTCTCGGCGAAGGCGTTGAGCTGGCCGCCCAGCTCCGGGGCCAGGATCAGATGCAGCCCCGAAACGCCGATCAGCACCCCGGCCACCAGCTCGCCGAGGATGGCCGGCAGGCGGAAGCGCACCATCAGCTCCGCCAGGGCCCTGGCGGCGAAGAGGATCACGATGAAGCGGCCCACCTCGATCAGGGTCTCGGCCGCCTCGATCTGGTGGCCTCCGGTGGCGAGCAGCAGGGAGGACATGTCCATGGCGGGCCGGCCGGGGCGATGGCGAAATCCTTTCACCCCCTGGCGGGGATCGGGTCTGGAATCAGCGGATCACGATCCCAGGGCAAGGGCAAGGGCGGGGGTCGGGCGCCGGTCCCGACAGACTGGGGGGCCAGCCGGGCCCGGAGCCTGCAGCGATGGCAAGGTTCAGGCGGGCAACGCGGCAACGGCTCCGGGGGCGGCTCCGGCCCGGTGACGCCCCACCGGAGGGCCGGCCGGCGATCTCCTGGGGTGTGGTCGTGGCGGTTGGTCTGCTGCTGGCCGGGGTGCCGATGCTGCTCTTCAATCAGCAGCACTCCGGCGATCCGCTCAAGATCCGCCGCGAACTGCGCAAGTTCTGAGCCCGACGCCCCGTGACCCTGTCCCGCCGCCGCCGCTGGTTCCTGCTCCTGCTGGGGGGCCTGGTCGCCGCCACCCTGTTGGCCGCCATGGCGGGCTGGGCCGGACCAGCCGCCCGGCCGGCCGATCCGCTGCCCTCCTGGAATCCGGGCCCGGCGCGGGACGGCATCCTCAGCTTCGTCCGCCAGACCACGGACCCGGCCAGCCCCCGCTTTGTGCCGCCCGCCGAGCGCATCGCCACCTTTGACCAGGACGGAACCCTCTGGGTGGAGCAGCCGGTCTACCCGCAGGTGCGCTTCATCCTGGAGAAGGTGCCAGGGGCCGTGACCACCCGGGCGGAACTGGAGCGGCTGGCCGCCACCGCCCTCAGCGGCATGCCCCTGGAGACCTTCAAGACCGATGTGCGCCAGTGGCTGGCCACGGCCCGCCATCCCCGCTGGCAGCGCCCCTACACCGAGCTCACCTACCAGCCGATGCAGGAGCTGCTCCGCCATCTGCGCGCCAGCGGCTACAAGACCTACATCGTCACCGGCGGCGGCCAGGACTTCGTGCGGGTTTACGCCGAGGGGGTGTATGGCATCCCGCCGGAGCAGGTGGTCGGCAGCGCCGGCGCCACCCGTTACGGCTACGACAGCCAGGGCCGGCCCTTCCTGACCAAGGAGCCCCGGCTGCTGCTCAACGACAACGACGCCGGCAAGCCGGAAGGCATCCAGCTGATGATCGGCCGGCGGCCCATCGCTGCCTTCGGCAACTCCACCGGTGACCGGCAGATGCTGGAGTACACCAAGGCCGGCGACGGGCCGCGATTGGCGATGCTGGTGCTGCACGATGACGCCCGGCGCGAGTATGCCTACGGGCCTGCCCTGGGGCTGCCGGACACCCGGGTGGGCCGTTTCACCCAGGAGCTCCACGACGAGGCCCGCCGGCAGGGCTGGATTGTGATCAGCATGAAGAACGATTGGCGGCGCCTCTTTGCCTTCGACCGTTGACAGGCGAACCTTGACGGTCCCGATGCCCACTGCGTTCTAGGGTCGAAGCCAGTCGATCCGCCGCCATGAAAGTCCTGGCCGTTTCCCTGCTCAGCGCCACGCTCGCCCTCGGTGCCGGTTCCGCCGCCCAGGCCCAGCAGCGCTGCACCTTCCTGCAGCCCATCGGGGGCGATGGCACCACCCCGATCGTCTCCAAGCGGGTCGGGGCCGCCAAGCTGCTCGGCAAGGAGAACTGGAACACCGATTTCATCGTCGATCGCCCCTACAGCAGCTTCAAGTTCTTCTTCACGGCCAACTCCTCCGACGCCAACGCCAAGTACCCGGTGAGCGGCTTCATGAAATTCAGCGACGGCAGCAATCTGCAGGTGATCAACGAAGTCATGAACCCGCCGATCGGCACCGGGCGGATGTTCGGCCCCTTCCCCGCCATTCCGGGCAAGCAGGCCAGCCAGATGAATTTCAAGGTGGGGGCCAGCAGCGACCCCGGCGCCCTGGGCTTCAGCTACCGGATCTCGGTGCAGGGCTGCCAGTAGGGCCCTCCGATGCTGCTCCCCCTGCTGCTGGCCCTCTCACCGGCACCCGGCCCGGTGATCACCAACGGGCCCGTGGTGGCCGTGCTGGAGAACCGCCGCCAGCCCAAGCCCGATGGCATGGATGAGGTGCAACCCGTCGCCACCGTCCGGGTGGAGGGGAAGGTGGTGGGCCAGCTGATGGGGGCGCTGCGGATCGGCCCCGGCACGATCGACGCGGTGCTGCAGGTGGTGGAGATGGATCCGTCCAATCCCTATCCCGAGGTGCTGCTCTCCTCGTTCACGGGCGGCGCCCACTGCTGCAATGACACCCGCGTGCTCACCAGCAGCCCCGATGGCCGTCGCTGGTTCGAGGTGCGCCGCGATCCGGTGAACGGTGGGCCCAGCGGTGCCAGCGACCCGCTCGGCAACGGCCGCTACCTGCTGGTGGATGTGGACAACCGCTTCCTCTATCAGTTCGCCAGCTACGCCGGCAGCAGCGCCCCCAGCCAGATCTGGCAGCTGAACGGCCCCCGCTTCCTCAACATCAGCCACCAGCCGGCGGTGTTGCCCCTGCACCGGCGCCGCTTGCAGGAGATGGAGAGCTGGTTCCAGCAGCCGGCTGACCAACGCACCGAGTCCAACGGTTTCCTGGCCGCCTGGGTGGCCACCAAGGCGCTGGTGGGGGAATTCGACACGGGCTGGAGGCGGATGCTGGGCCTCTACGACCGGAGCTCCGACTGGGGGCTGACCTCCTGCGAAGCCGGCTACGACGCCAAGGGGGACTGCCGGCAACCGGAGAAGCTCTACGCCGACTTCCCGGCCGCGCTGCGGGCCTTTCTGCGCCGCACGGGCTACGTGCCGGCGGCCCCCTGACTCAGCCCAGAAAGGTCATGGTCAGGCTCACCAGGGCCAGGCCGGTGAGGCCGGTGGCGGTCAGCAGTCCGATCGATCGGTGCATGGTCAACTCCTGTTGTCCCAAAACCTAGAGCAATCCTTAAGAAGCGCAATCGCTCCGGCCTGGCCCGCAGCAATCCGTCATGGAACGCCGCTACCCGCCGCCAGCGCCCACCTGAAACGAACGCATCGCGATGGCGCCCAGGGTCACCTCGGCATTGAAGAAGCTCATTGGATCGCCGGGATCCCGCACCCCCAGCACGTACAGCAGCGGCAGGTAGTGCTCCAGCGACGGCACCGCCAGGGCCGCGTCGGGGCCGAGGGCGAGGGGATCGAGCAGGTCCTCCAGGGGGCCGGAGCTGATCCGCTCGGCCAGCAGCTGATCGAAGGCCTCGGCCCAGCCGTGGGCCCTGTCCTCCCAGAGGATCCGCCCCAGGTTGTGGACGAGGTTGCCGCTGCCGAGCACCAGCACGCCCTCCTGGCGCAGGGGCCGCAGGCGCCGGGCCAGCTCCACGTGCTCGCGGGGACTGCGGCGCCTGTCGAGGCTCAGCTGCAGCACGGGCAGATCGGCCGCCGGGAGCATGGGACGCAGCACCGACCAGGCGCCATGGTCGAGGCCCCAGGTGTGGTCGAGGGCGATCTCGGGGACCAGCCGTTGCAGGCGCTCCGCCAGCGCCGGGGATCCGGGCGCGGGGTAGTCGACGGCGAACAGCTCGGGAGGAAAGCCGCGGAAGTCGTGGATCGTGCGCGGCCGTTCCATGGCCGTGACCTTCGCGCCGTCGGTTTCCCAGTGGGCCGAGACGCAGAGGATCGCCTGCGGGCGCGGCAGGGCGGCGAAGCATGCGGCCCAGGCGCGGGTGAAGCGGTTGGCTTCGATCGCGTTCATCGGGCTGCCATGGCCGATGAACAGGGCGGGGGTGGGGGCCTGGATCACGGGGACTGGCCTCGCGGCGGTGGGTGTGCCTTTGCCACCCTGGACCCTCCCCTTGCATCACCGATGGCGGCCGCCGTCACCATCGCCCTGGCCCTGGAGGGCCAGCTGCGCCTCGACGACCAGCCCGCCCTGCACCGGGCCGTGGCGCTGGCGCGCCAGCGCGGCGCGCGCCTGCTGGTGCTGGCCTGCCGGCCGGAGGGCCAGCGGCTGCGGGGCCCCCACCAGCGGCGCCTGGAGGCCCAGGCCCTCGCTTCACTGCACACCCGCCTGGCGGCGGCGGGACTCCCCCTGCTGGCCTTTCCGCAGCACACCACGGCAGCCGCCCTCGCCGAGCTCCGCCCCCTGGTGCAGCCCGCGGCGGTGCTGCACGCCCAGGAGAGCCGCCTCTTCGACACCTGGCCGGTGGCGGCCGAGCGCTTCCCGAGGGTGTTCAGCCAGTTCCGCCGTGCCCTGGAGCGCCCCCCGGAGCCGCCTCTGCCCCCACCGGATCTCGCCGGCCTGGGGGACGCCTGGGACGACCTCCCCCGCACCTGGCTGGCGCCGCCCGCCGCCCCGCCGGCTGCCGCTGGGCCCGATCCCCGCAGCGCCTTCCCTTTTCCCGGCGATGAACCCACAGCCCTGGCCCGGCTGCAGCACTACCTGTTCGCGTCCGACGGCCTGCGCACCTACAAGGCCACCCGCAACGGGCTGGTGGGGACGGAGTTCTCTGCCAAGTTCTCCCCCTTCCTGGGGGTGGGCTCGCTGTCGGTGCGGCGGATCTGGCAGGAGGTGCTGCGTTATCAGGAGCTCCACGGCGCCGACGAGGGCTCCGAATGGATGCAACAGGAGCTGCTCTGGCGCGAGTTTTTCCTCTGGTCGGAGCAGCACCACGGCGACGCCTTCCATGCCCCCGGCGGCCTCCAGCACCGCCCGCCCGACTGGGACGCTGACCGGGAGTGCTTCGTGCGCTGGACCCGCGGCGACTCCGGCCATCCCCTGATCGATGCCCAGCTCAACGAGCTGCTCACCACCGGCTACCTCTCCAACAGGGGCCGTCAGTGGGTGGCCTCCCACTTCGTCAATGAGCTGCGGCTGCCCTGGATCTGGGGCGCCCGCTTCTTCGAGTGGGCCCTGATCGACGCCCACCCGGCCCTGAACACGGGCAACTGGGCCTACCTGGCCGGGGTGGGTTCCGACCCGCGCAGCTTCGGCGGCAGCCCCCGCCGCTTCGATCTGGAGCGCCAGGTGCGTCTCTACGACCCCGAGCAGAGCCACCGCCGGCGCTGGAGTTGAACCCTGTGACCCTCACCCTGATCCTGGGCGACCAGCTCCACCCCGACTGGCTCAGCCCTTCGCCGCTGCAGCTCGCCCCCGGCTCCCGGGTGCTGATGATCGAAGACCTGGCCGTGGCCTCCACCTGGCGGTACCACCGGCTGCGGCTGCTGCACACCTTCGTGGCCATGCGCAGCTTTCGCGATGCGCTGCTGGAGCAGGACGTGGCAGTGCGCTATTGCGAGCTGCCTGCCTCCCAGGAGATGCCGTTCTGGCAGCGCCTGGCGGTTGAGCTGGAGGGCTGCGAGCTCCGGGTGGCCGAGGTGGCGGACCGCAGCGTCGAGGCCCGGCTGCAGCGCTTCTGCGCCGACCAGGGCGTGCGGCTCAGCGTGCTGCCTTCGCCGGCGTTCCTGGAATCGGTGGCGGAGAGCCGGAGCTGGTTCGAGGGTCGCCGCCGCCCCCGCATGGCCTCCTTCTACGAGCGCCAACGCCGCCGCCTTGGCCTGCTGCTCGAGCCCGACGGCAGCCCCACCGGCGGCCGCTGGAGTTTCGATGTGGAGAACCGCCGCAAGTTGCCGAAGGGCTACGTGGAGCCGTCCCTGCCGGCGGTGCCGGCCAGCGCCCACGAGCCGGCGGTGCGGGCCCTGATCACCCGCCATTTTCCCGACCACCCCGGCGCGCTGGGGCCCCTGTGGATCCCCTTCGATCAGGCCGGCGCCGCGGTCTGGCTGGAGCGCTTCCTGGCGGAGCGCCTCGATGGCTTCGGGCCCTTTGAAGACGCCCTGAGCAAGGAGCACGCCACCCTGCACCACTCCCTGCTCTCGCCCCTGCTCAACATCGGCCTGCTCACCCCCGCGGCGGTGATCACGGCCACCCTGGAGTACGCCCGGCGCCGGCAGGAGTGCGGCCAGCCGGTGCCGATCGCCTCGCTGGAGGGGTTCCTGCGCCAGGTGATCGGCTGGCGTGAGTTCGTGCGCGGCATCGACCGGGTGCACGGTGAGCGCCAGGCCAGCGCCAACTTCTGGAATCACCAGCGCCGCCTCGCTCCCTGCTGGGAGGACGGCAGCAGCGGTCTGCCGCCCCTGGATGCGGCGATCGAGCGGGTGAACCGGCTCGGCTACAACCACCACATCGAGCGGCTGATGGTGATCAGCAACCTGATGCTGCTCTGCGAGATCCACCCTGGCGAGGTGCATCGCTGGTTCATGGAGCGCTACCTGGATTCCTACGAGTGGGTGATGGGCCCGAACGTCTACGGCATGGGCCAGATGAGCGACGGTGGCCTGTTCGCCACCAAGCCCTACATCGGCGACTCCAACTACATCCTCAAGATGGGCGACTACAAAAAGGGCCCCTGGTGCGAGATCTGGGACGGCCTCTACTGGCGCTTCATCGACCGCCACCGCCCCTTCTTCCAGGCCAACCCCCGGCTCTCGATGATGGTGCGCCTGCTGGAGCGGATGGATCCCCAGCGGCGCGAGGGGCTGGAGGTGGCCGCCGAGGGGTTCCTGGCGCGGGCCACCATGGTCGGGCCCTGACCCACCACCTGCCCGTGACCGCCTCCGCCGCTGCTGCCGTCCGGCCGCCCGCCCCCACCGTGCTGCTGGAGCGGCTGGCGGGGGTGGAGGGCATGGGCCGCGGCCGGCGGCGGCTGGTGCTGCTGCTCAGCCAGCTGGGCGACTTCGACAGCCTCGAATACGCCCAGGCCCTGGTGCCGGTGCTGCCGCAGCTAGAGACCGCCGGTATCGCCGTGCTGGCGATCGGCATCGGCGAGCCGGCGGGCCGCGAGCGCTTCTGCGGCTTCACCGGCTTCCCGAGCGAGCGGCTGCAGGTGGACCCCGAGCCGGATCTGCATCGCGACCTGGGGCTCTACGAGGGGCTGCGGCAGGCCGGCGGGCCCTGGCCGAACCTGCTGCTGATGTGCGCCGGCCTCGGTTCCCCGGGCACCCTGGCCGAGGTGCTGCGCGGCTACACCGGCGATCGCAGCGCCCCCAAGCGCATCGCCGACGACGAGACGATCCAGGCGGGCCCCCTGCCGCCGATCAAAGGCTCGTTCTTCGCACGGGCTGGTGGCAGTGGCTTCCAGCGCCCCTTCGAGCTGGCCACCGTGCGGCTGCGCAACATGGCCGAGGTGCTGGGTCACTGGCGCACCTACGTGCCCCGCGACGACTTCCTCACCCAGCGGGGCGGCACCTATCTGCTGGAGGCCGATGACACCCTCCTCTACAGCCACCGCGACCGCGGCATCCTCGGCTTCTCGGCCACCATGGGCCGGCCGCTGAGCTTCCTGGATCCGTATCTGGGCTGAGGGAGATGACCGGATTGCGCTGCCACCTCCTGATCGGCCCCCCGGCCAGCGGCAAGACCACCCTGGCCCGGGCCCTGGCGCCCCTGCTCAGCGGGCCCGGTGAGCCCGAGGTGGTGGTGCTCTCCACCGATGCGATCCGCGCCGAGGTGTTCGGCGATGCGACGGTGCAGGGGCCCTGGAGCGCCATCGAGCAGTTGCTGCACCAGCGGATTCGCTCGGCCGTGGCCGACGGCTGCCCGGTGATCGTCGATGCCACCCATGCCCGGCGGCCCTGGCGGCTGGCCCTCACCCAGGCGCTGGCGTTGCCGGCGCCGGTGGAATGGATCGGCTGGTGGCTGTTCACCCCCCTGGCCACTTGCCTGGAGTGGAACCAGAAGCGCCAGCGCCTGGTGCCCGAGCCGGTGATCAAGGAGCTGGCGGCGGCCCTGGCCGATCCGCACGTCGGGCCCAGCCGGGCCGAGGGCTTCGCGGCCGTGGTGGCCCTGGTCCCCACCCACCACGAGTCCCTGGAGCCGGTACTGGCCGAGGAGCTGGCCCGGCTCGACCAGCGCATCCGCTCGGCCACCAACCGGGAGCGGCAGGTGCAGCGCCATGGCTACTCCCGCCTGCTGGATCTGGAGCGGCTGCTCCACCTGCTGCGCCTGCTGAGCCGCTATCCGGACCTGGCCGCCAACGATTCCGTCACCGCCGCCGAGCTGGAGGGGATCGTCTCGCCGCTGCCCGAGGGCAACCTGGCCGATCGGGCGGCGGCCCTGCTGCGGCGGCTGCATGGGGAGTGCTATGGCGATGCCGTGGCCCTGCGCGCCGACCTGGCCTGGCTGGAGCGGCAGGGGTTCACCGCCGCCCACCCCGTTGATGCCCCGATCCAGCTGGCGCCGCTGGTGGCCGCGGCGGGTGGGGTGAACGGGGGCTTGCCTCCCCTGGGGGATGGCCCGGTGTTCGTGCGGGTGTTCACCCTGCTGCGCCATGTGCTGCAGCAACCGTTCGACCGGGAGGGCGGCAGCGACCTGCCCGGCCACCTGATCCAGGCGATGGAGGAGATCCCCGGCGCCTACCTGCCGGGGGAGGCCGCCACCCTGCGCAAGGACCTGGAGAAGCTGCTGACGCCCTACGGCTTCCGGGTGCGCAACGACAACGTGCGCCACGGCTATGCCCTGGGCACGGCGCTGCTGTCGGCCCAGCGGCTGCGTGAGATCCACGGGGTGGTGAGCCAGGCGGCCGGCCGGCTGGGGGACCCCTCGGCCCAGGACCTGCTGATCGAACTGGAGCAGCGGCTGCGCTGGGGCGGCATCAGCCCCGAGGCGTCGACGCCGGTGCGCACCTATGCCAACCATTCGGTGGTGGATGCGGCCCTGGTGCGCCCGGATTCGCTCGCTGCCGATCGGCATGGTTACCGGCAGGCGGAGGCGATCGAGACGGCAATCCTCGAGCACCGGCGCGTGGTGCTGGAGCGCTATTCCTCGGGGGCCAGCTTCCCCGAAAGTCCGGTGGGGGAGCTGCGGGTCTGGCCGCTGCAGCTGGTCTTCCACACCATCGGCTGGTACCTCCTCTATGAGGAGGATGCGGTCGCCCAGCCCCACGGGTTGATTCGCACCGAGCGGCTGGATCGCCTGGCCCTGCGCCGCAGTGAGAGCCGCAACCGCCGCAGCAACGAGGTCCACAAGCAGGCCGTGGAGCGGGCAGGGCGGCTGCTGCACCTCAGCGGCGGCATCTACTGCGGCGACGACCTCAGCGAGCAACTGGCCCTTGCCGGTGCCTCGGCAAAGACCCGGGCCCGCCACCTGGTGACCCTGCGCTTCTCCTGCCAGGACTGGGCCTTCGCCTTCATCCGCGAAGGCGTGCTGCGCTTTCCGATCGAGCACACCCGCTTCTCCAGACCCCTGCCGGGCGACGCCTGGTGGCGCCATCCCAAGGCGCCCCATCGGCTGGAGCCGAACCCCGCCGGCGACAGCCACCCCTACCCGGTGGAGTTCGACCTGCCGCCCTGGACGCTGCGGCGGGACGTGGACCTGCGCACCTGGCTGCTGGGCTTCGCCGGCGGCGTCCGCATCGAGGCGCCGGCGGCCCTGCGCGAGGAGCATCAGGAGCGGGCCCGCGCCGTCCTGGCCGCCTATGGCCCGGCTGTGGCGGAGCACCGGGCTGGGCCGGAACAGGAGGATGAGCCACCGGTGCGCTTCTTCCCCAACCGCTTGCGGCGCGGTTGATCGTCTGCGGAGCGCGGGTGCTACAGCCCCTTCAGCAGGGGCTTCAACGCGGCGGCCGGCCCGCGTTCGTGTTCAAACAGGCGCCCATCCCCCTCGATCACCTGCCCGTCGTGCAGGCAGATACGGAAGAGGGCATCGCCCATGGAATCCACCACGATGCAGTGGCGGGCCCGCTCGCGGACGATCGGCAGAAACCCGGCGAACCACTCCATGGTGGCCCTGATCTGGCGGGCGGCCCGTTCGTTGTCGTCGTAGAAGCCGCCGTAGGCCAGGCGCAGAAACAGGCTGCACCAGGGCTCACGGCGCTGGTAGTAGAAGGCGTGACTGTTCATGCCATGGCCCCAGAAGGCCACGCTGAAAAAGCCCATGGGGGCCTCACTCAGAAAGCAATCGATCGTGCTCTGGAGCAGGTAGGGCGGCTCCGTCGTCAGGCTGCTGCGGAACAGGGTCTGCCCCTGCCAGTGCAGCGGCTGATCGGCCGGCAACAGGCTGAGGGGAAAGGGGCCACCGATCCGCTCGGCGTAGAAGGCGAGCAAGGTTTCGAGCGTTGGCTCCATCGGCAGGTCTGCGGCGGGATCCATCCTCCTCAGGTCTCGCGAATCGGTGACACTTTCCCTGCGAAGAACCAGCCAATGCCTCAGGTCGGGCCCCGCTCAGCGCAGCAGGAACACCGCCAGCAGGCCCCAAACCAGGCCGAGCACATGCATGGCGAGGGGGACGGGCTCGTGTGGCGGGTAGGACGCCAGCAGGCGCGTGCGGCACAGCTGCTGCTGGGCTAGGAACAGGGCACAGACCAGGGCCAGGAGGTAGACCAGCAGAACCCCGAGGTGTTCGAGGGTTTCCGCGATGGCGTCCGGCCCCGGCCCGATCAGGTGCTGGGCGAGGTGGAAGATCTGGCCGGGCAGTTCGGCGCTGAGCATGAACACGAAGAACAGGGCCACCCCCTGCCGCCCCAGGCGGGCGATCTGCGCGGCTGACGGGTGCGCCATCGTTCCGGAGCATGGGCCAGGAGAAGTCTGAGCCTCGATGTGGGCGGGATGCGTGCAGCTGGGTCTGGGTGATCGCCCTAGAGTCTGGCGGTGATGAGCCTGGTGCTCCATACAGGATGGCTGTCGATCTCCCCTTGGCCGAGATGAGCCTGGCCGACAAGCTCCAGGCCATGGAACTCCTCTGGGCCGAACTGTCCAAGACACCTGAGCAGCTGGCATCGCCGGACTGGCACGGCAAGGTGCTGCAGCAGCGTCGCGATCAGGTGCGGCAAGGCACCGCCAGCTTCCAGAGTTGGGATGCTGCCATGGGTGAGTTGAGGACAGAGGTGCGTGGACATCAGGCTCCTTGAGAGCGCCAAGGAGGATCTCCGCAGTGGTTGGTTCTTCTACGAGCGACAGAGCCCAGGCCTGGGTGATCGCTTTCTCGATGCGATCGAAGCTGATGTCAATGTTTTGCCCCGTTATGCCGGCATTCACCTCAAGGTGGAGGGGTTTCACCGGGTATTGATCCAACGATTTCCATTTGCTCTGTACGACTTGATGGAGGAGAGCTCCATCGACGTCTACGCGATTCTGGATTGCCGGCGGGATCCGAACTGGATTCGTGATCGACTCGGTGGGGCGCCCTCCGCGCCCTTGAGCTCGGTCATCCCAACCCCAGTTGGCTGTGCACCTTATCCCAGGGCACGGTCACTGCGGAGCGATCAGGGCTGGGGTGCCAGCAGCTCAGCCAGATAGCTGGAAAGGCGGAACCCGGCCGGATGGGAATAGACGATGTCGGCAATCTTCCAGCTGCCGGCAGGGCCGCGCACCAGCTGATAGCGCAGCTGCTGCGGCGCCTCCAAGGGGCGGTTGCGCAGGCCTGCCTGCACCGCCACCCGGGCTTCCAGCCCGCCGCCGGGGACGGCGGTGCAGCCCAGCACCTTGGCGCCGAAGGTCCCCACCTGGGTGCCGCTGAACAGATCGAAGTCGACAAATCGGCCGCTGGCTGGATCGAGCCCATAGGCGCGCCGCAGCTTCTGGTAAAGCCCATCAGTGAAGCGGCTTTGCTGGCTCTTGAGCTCGATCGGACCGCGCAGTTCCTGCCCAGCCACATGCCAGCGGTAGAGGCCATCCAGCTGGGCCTTCACGGCAGCAGGGCAAGGGGCGAGCGCCACGGCCGCCAACAGCGGCATCAGCTGGGGCAGGGGCATGACGGCGTGCTGGCGTTGCTGGGAATCCTGGCAGCGGCGGGCGGTGCAAGGGAACAATGGATGGACCCTGAATGCATCCAATAGGTCCGATGCGGGCGATCTCCAAGCTGTTTCGGAGCAACCGCAGCCAGGTGGTCTGCATCCCGGCCCATCTGCGGTTTCCCGACTCCGTCAAGGAGGTGGAGATCCGTGCTCGCGGCCAGGAGCGGATCATCGCTCCGCTCGGCCGTAGCTGGGACAGCTTCTTCCACGGTGGCCCCACAGTGCCCGATGACTTCCGGGAGGAGCGCGCTAGCCAACAGCAAGGCGAGCGCGAACCCTTCTGATTCGCCAATGCGGGCGACCATCTCAAGGGAGTTCCAGCCAACCCCGCAGGGCCAGATCCAGCTCGATCAGCAGTTGGGGCTCCAGTTGGCCCACCACCACCTTGCCCAGGGAGCTGAGCGGCACCGTGAACAGCTTGTCGACCATCAGTTGGGACGGCTTCTTCAGGCCATTGCGTGCCGTTGGCTGGACGGGAAGCCGGACCAGGGGAGCGTCCACCAGGGTGCTGGTGAGCGGACAGAGGGTGACGCTCGGATGGGCCTGTAACCAGCGATCCGCCTGGACCACCACGGCGGGGCGTGGTTTGCCGGAGTACGCCCCCGGGCTGGCCACGGTCACCAAGGTGCCGCGGCGGAGCGCAGGCAGGCTCATGCGGTCCAGTCGCTCCAGTCGGGCAGCTGTTCGCTCCAGTGCTGTTGCGGTTCCCGTTCGGCCAGCCGTTGTGACTGCCGGCGGGCTTCCTCGCCATCGCCATGGCGCAGGAGGTACTGGGTGATGGCGTCTCGCACGCAGGCACTGCGGCTCTTGCCGAGCTGGCGGGCCAGCTGATCGAGCCGCCGCTCGAGTTCCGGCTCCACCCGCACCCCGATCGCCATGATCCCCTGCTGTTGAACGTTTCGTTCTACAGCGTAGGGGGAGTGGCGGATCTGGGGGCCTCAGACGTTCGATCGATGCCCGGCCCTGGCCTTGTCGCCGTGAGACCAGTTCCAGCCATGGTAGCTACCATGGGTCACTACCGGATCAGGGCCTGCCATGGATACTGCACGTCTGTTCCAATCGGGCCGCAGCCAGGCGGTGCGGCTGCCGAAGGCGTACCGCTTCAGCGGTAGCGAGGTGGTGGTGAAGCATTTCGGCAATGGGGTGCTGTTGCTGCCCATCGATGACCCCTGGCAAACCCTGGAGGACGGGTTGGCCGCCTTCGAGCCGGGGTTTGGGATCACGCGTGCGCAGCCGGAGGAGCAGATCCGGGCAGCGATCAGCCCATGATTCTGCTTGATACCAACATCTGCATCTACATCATCAACGCCAAACCAGCAGCGGTATTGGAGCGGTTCAAGCACTACCGGCTCGGAGAGATTGGCCTCTGCAGTGTGGTGGCCGCCGCGCTGGCGTTCGGGGTGGCCAAGAGTGGTTCGGTGCGCAACCGCCAGGCCTTGGAGATGTTTCTGGCCCCGCTCATGATTCTCCCTTTCGACGAGCGCGCTGCCTGGGCCTATGGCGAGTTGCGTGCGGACCTGGAGCGCCGGGGCATTCCAATTGGCTCACTCGACACGATGATCGCGGCCCATGCCCTGAGCCTGCAGGCCACGCTGATCACCAACAACACCCGGGAGTTTGCTCAGGTGAGCGGCCTGCAGGTTGAAAACTGGGTGCCGACGGCCTAGGTGTGTAGTGCCTCCAGGTTGTTCATGCCTGCAGCTAAGCGAGCCGCTGCTCACCACCCCGTTCCGCTATCCGCCCCTGCGGCATGGCTCCCGCTTCGGGGGCAGAGCATCGGGGGATGTTCTATGGCTCCCGCACGCGCCTCGGTTCGTTGGTGGAGGGGGCGTACGACGCGCTGCTGTTCTGGGAAGGATTCAGCGAAGCTCCCAAGGCACCGATCCGTCGCCGGCAGACCCTGTTCTCGGTGTTGCTGCAAACCAGCCGGGGACGGCAATTGCAGGATCTGGCCGACGCCGGCGCACAGGCCGTCCTGCGGGACCCGTTGCACTACGCACCCACCCAAAGGTTGGGGACTTGGATGCGGGAGGAGGGAATCGAGGCTTTCGAATACCTGAGCGCCCGCACCCGTGAGCCGCTGGTCCAGGTGGGGGTGTTCACGCCGGCGGTACTTGTCTCTACGCCGTTTGATCAGGTGGAGATCACCGGCGAGGTCCACGGCGATCATGCGTCCTTCCTGAGCCATGACGACGGGACGGTGCATCGCTTCCCCCGGGAGCTGTTCCTGGTGGAGGGAGAGCTGCCGCAGGCGGCAGAGTGAGGGCCAGGCCCTCGCCGGAGCCTCAGCCGGAACCGCCAGACGGATCCAGCCTCTCGCGGAGATAGGCCTGCAGCTGCGGATCGCAGGCAAACACCCAGCAGCTCTTCATGCCGCGGGTCATCAGGGTGCGGTAGGTGTTTCGGATCAGGCGGCTGAGCCGCTCCTCGGTGCCCTGGGGGTCGGTGGCCATGGCGGCCCGCCAACCGCTGAGGCTCTTGTCGCTGCGGGCCCGGGCGGTGGGGTTCGCCAGCAGCTGACCATCCCGGAACTGGAGATCCGACCCAATGATCACGCCGATCGTGTCGACCTCCAGCCCCTGGCAGGTGTGCACGCAGCCCACTTCCTCGACGCCGGTGGGACTGATGATCCAAGTGTTGCCCTCCGAGGCCAGGTTCCAGCGGGCGGCGTAGCTGTGCTCGGGGATCACGATGTCGCTGAGATCCGGGTTGCGTTTCGAGGCCCAGTCCCAGCAATAGCCGGCCACCAGCCGGGCGCGATTGCTGTCGTTGGCCAGGCGGATCGCCCCATGCAGGCTCAGCGGGTCGTCGAACAGGCGGCAGTCGAACGTCTCCCGGTCGAGCTCCGGGTTGGCGGTGGAGCGGATGCCGAGCAGATCATCCAGCCAAGCCAGGTAGTCATCGGAGCCGGCACAGCGGAACTGCGAGGGCAGCTCATCGCACACCACCTGCGCGCCCAGCTGGGCAGCGTGCTCGCGGATTTCGGCTTCCGTGCCGATGTCCTTCCATGCCACCTGCTGGTCTTCATCGAGGAAGAACACGCTCAGGTGGCTGGCGTTGATGATCTCCCTGACCTGGTTCTCTCCCTGGTTGCCATAAAGGCCGCTGAAGCGGTTCAGCCGGTGGGCCTCGTCGATCACCAGCGCGTCGTAATGGCCGGGGGGGCAGTCCATGAAGGCACCGGAGCCGCAGAAGAGGTTGTCGAAACGTGTTCGCCGCAGTTGACCGGTGAGCTTGGCCTTGAATACCGTGCGTGGCGCGGCGTTCTTGCTCACGTAGCGGATGTTCAGCCCCTTCTGCAGCATGGCCGCCATCAAGTGGATCGCCACCACTGACTTGCCGGTCCCAGGGCCGCCCCGCACCAGCAGCACGGTGCGCTTGCCGGGCCGCAGCTTTCGCGCGAACTGCAGGGCTCGCTCATAGACGACCTTCTGTTCCTCGATCAGGGTGAATTCACTGTTTCCGAGCACCATCTGCTCGAACACCTCCGCCAGCTGCCGGGACGGCCGGGCCCGGCCATCACGGATCCGCTTGATCGTCTCGCCACCATCGCCCTGCGTAAGGCAGCGGGTCAGGAAGCCAACCAGCTCATCGGTGTGATGCCTGAGGAACACCGGAGCCCGCTCCAGGTAGTCCTGGTAGCAGTCCGCGAGAACCCCGCTGCCGTCGCTGCAGTTGTGGAGGTAGGCGCAAGGGCTGATCGCGATGGCGTGCTCCAGCACAGCGGTGTTGAAGTCTTCCAGCAGGCAGCAGTAGCTCCAGGCCTGATACGAGGGGTGGGTGAGCTCCCGTGGGCCGCCGCCTACTACGGAGCGCACCACACCATCCATGGCTGTGGCATCCACGGTTTCCCACTGCTTGAGCTCCACGATCACCGCCGCATGGCGGTCGTCCGGTGAGCGGCCGGAGAGCAGCAGATCGATCCGGCGCGAGGTGTTGTGGATCTGGTATTCGATCGCCACCCCCAGCGCCGCAGGGATCTGGGGGTCCAGCAGGAATTGGCTGACGTACTGAAAGGAATTACGCCAGGCCCGCACCTCAGCCGGGCTGACCCGCCGGCCGGCAAGGGCATTGAGCCGCTCTCCAATCTCCTCCTCAATGCGATGACGGCGCACATGCTCCAGGAAAACCTCGCGGGTCTCCAGGTAGATGATCATTGCGCCCGCCTGTGATGGCGAGTTGATCCTATGGCTGGAGCAGAAACACCCTTTCCGCCATGGCTCTGTATTCAATGCATCGAACGATGGTTTTGCATGGATGGACCCCATCGAGACGGCCCCAAGCTTGGAAGGCCGGTCGGCCTTGCTGATGCCAATTTCCGTTCAGCAGACCAGGGCTCACCCCCCCACCACCCCCCGCAGGAACCCATCACCCCACGCCACCGCCGTCGCCCAGTTCTCCGCCTCACTGAGCCCCGAACTCCGCGTGGGCTTGAAGCTGTGGTCCCCACTGGGGATCCAGCCCAGCTGCACCGCCGGCGAGAGGCTGTAGGTCTCCACCTCCTCGCGGCGTCCGAACGTGTCCCGCTCCCCCTGCAGGATCAGGGTGGGCGTGCGCAGGGCGGCCAGGTGCTCGGTGCGCAGCTGCAGCGGTTTGCCGGGCGGATGGAAGGGATAGCCCAGGCACAGGCAGCCCCGCACCCCATCGCTGGCGGCCAGTTCATCCACCAGCAGGCTGGCCACCCGCCCGCCCATCGACTTGCCGCCGATGAACAGCGGCCGCTGCGGGCTCTCGCCCGCCTCCAGGCGCACCTGCTGGCGGAACGCCTCCTGCAGCACCGGCATCCGCTCGGGCCCCTGGCGGCGGCCCGTCTCGCGCATCCGGGCCATGTAGCCGAACTCGAAGCGCACCACCCGCCAGCCCGCCGCGGCCAGCCCGCCGGCGATCGCCGCCATGAACGGACTGTCCATCGGTGCGCCGGCCCCATGGGCCAGCAGCACGGTGGCCGGCGCGTCGTCGGGACCGTCGATCAGGCGGGGGTCGGAACTGGTGCCCATACAGTCAGACCATGACACGCCGGATCGGCCACACGCGGCGTCGCGTTGCACGGCTTGGGGCCGTGGGGGCCATCCTGCTGCTGGCGGCCGGATCGGCATGGGCCGATGGGCGCGGACCAAGCCCGGTGCTCCGCCTCGACGGCATCGGCCCGTTGCGTCTCGGCATGGGCCGAGCCGAAGCCGTCGCCACCGGCTGGCTCTCCGATCCGGGCCCCGGTTGTGAGCTCGGCGGGCCGCCGCTGCCTGTCGTCTACAGGCTCAAAGGGCCCAAGGCGCCGGCCGGAATCGTCGGCACGGCCCAGTTCGAACGGGGCACGTTGCGGGTCTTCGCCTTCTCGGCCGGTGTGCGGACGACGTTCGGCGTCGCCATTCCCGGCGGCACCGTGGGCGATCTGCTCAAGCGCGCCCGCGCCGCCGGACTCACCGCCACCTCGGTCTACGACGAGACCTTCGCCGGGCGGTTCGTCACGGTGAATCGGGGCGGTAAGCAGGTGCTCGGGGCGTTTGCCAATTCGAGCGCGATCGCCACGATCGCGGTGCCCTACGTGCCCGTCTGCGAATAGCCGCCCGCTCGCTTCCTGTTCGCCCCACGCTGTCCCGCTGCCCCTGAAGGACCAGGCTTGGCCGTCCCATCTCAAGCCAGCACCTCCAACCGCATCAGAGCGGCCGCCTGCTGGAGGCGTCGATCGAAACAGGCGAAGGTGACCGGCTGATCGCTGCTGCGATGCAGTTCATGGGCGGCCGCCAGCTGGACACTGTCGTAGCCCCGCAGGGCGAAGCCATCGGCGAAACGCCCGGCCGTTTCGACCAGCCGCTGGGTCACCTCCACGATCGTGCAGTGCTCCCAGCTCAGGATCAGTTGCTGGCGGGCCTGCTCCAGTGCTTCGGCGTCCTCGGGGTGCTCCCGCTGACGGCGGGCCAGGCCCGCCATCGCCTCGGCCCAGGTGAGGCGACACACCGCCATGGCCTCCGCCTCAAGGCTGGCCTGGTGCATCCGATCGGAGCCAGGCTCGCTGATCAGCAGCTTGATCAGGGCGCTGGTGTCGCAGAAGAGGATCACCCGCTAACCCCGATCCTCCAGCACCATCTCACTGACGTTTTTGCCGCCGCCGCTGAGACGGATCGGAGGGGGGAAGGCAGGCTTCTGGCCGCTCCAGCTGACGAGACCGGCGTCCATCGCCGCCTGCAGCGGATGGGTTGTACCCGGACCCTTTGACCTGACAGCGGTGATGCGGGCGATTGGCCTGCGGTGGCAGGTGACCTCCAGCACCTCTCCGGACTGAGCGCGAGCCAGCCAGGCGGACAGGTGGGTCTTCAGCTCCCGCACCGACACCTGGCTCGCGACCACATCAGCCATGGTTTCTGGCATTGCTGTGACCACATTAGGTCGGCTGGATGCAGAATCCAGGGGCTTGCCTCCCCGCCATGGGCGCGATCCTGCTCACCGTCGTCACTGTGCTTCTGGGCTTCGGCCTGGGCAAGGGCGTGCCCCGGCTGGTGCAGGGCTCGGGCCGCCTGGCGCGCCGCTCCCGTTTCACCCAGCTGGCCTTCGGCAGCCTGCTGCTCCTGCCCTGGCTGGTGGGCATCGCCCTGGTGGTGCAGATCCCCCTGAACCCCGCTCTGCTGCTGCCGGCGATCGGGTATGCGGCCGGCATGGCCTTGGGGCGTCGCAAGGTGGGGCTGTAGGCGGGCGCAACTGGCCCCTGGCTCAAGCCCATGGCCAGAGGCCATAGGGTTGTCTCCTATTGGTTCTTCCCTGCAGCAATGGCCATGCGTGCCGTGAGCGTCAGCGGCCTCAAGAACAATCCGGCCGAGGCGCTGCGGCAGGCCAAGAACGACATGGTGGTGGTGCTGAACCGCGACCACCCCGATGCCCTGCTGGTGGGCCTCGACCAGGGGGGACTGCTGCAGGCACCCGGTGTCAGGGCCGCCCTGGCTACGGCCCTGTTCCGTGAAGGAGAGCTCTCCCTGGCCCGCGCCGCCCGTGTGGCCGAGATGGACACCGCCACCTTCATCGCCCACCTTTCGCGTCTGGGAATTGCGGCGATCCGCCTGACGGAAGCCGACACCAACGCCGACTTCGACACCCTGGAGCAGTGGCGGCAGTCGTCATCAGCGATGCCAGCCCCCTGATCGGCCGGGCACCGCCAGCTGAAACCTCACCGCGGCAACTGCGATTCCAGCTCCCGCAACCGCCCCTCGAGGGCCTCGATCCGCTCCAGGTAGGTTAGGGCCAGGGCCATTCCGGACACGTTGAGGCCGAAGTCGTCGCGCAGGCGGGCGGCGCGGCGGGCCAGGCTCACCGTATGGACGTGGAAGGTCCACACCGGCGCGTGCTGGGCGCAGCGGAACACCCCGAACTGCACCAGTTCGATCACCTCCTCGTGGACCAGACCCGAGGCGGCCAGCAACTCCTCGAGGGCCACGGTGCACCCCTCGTCGTCGTCGGGGATCAGCAGGTCGTCAGCCATCGGTGGTGGGTCCTTCGAGGTGGTGGCGGGGGTGGAACGCGGAGGCTTCGGCGAGGTCGCGGTACAGCGCCTGCTCCCGTTCGCCGATCCGTTCGGGCAGCACGATCTGAATCACACCGTAGAGATCGCCCGCCCCGTCGCGCCGGTGGGGCAGGCCCTTGCCGGCCAGCCGCAGCTTCTGGCCGCTGCGCATGCCCGGCTTCAGGCTCACCGCCACCGGGCCATCGAGGCTGGGCACCGTGATCGCGGCCCCCAGGGCCGCCTCCCAGGGGGCGATCGGCAGCTCCAGGTAGAGGTCGTGGCCCACGGCCCGGAAGCGGGGATGGGGCGCCAGCCGGATCACCAGATAGAGATCCCCGGGGGCACCGCCGGCGATGCCGTCGCCCCCCTTGCCCGGCACCCTCAGCCGCTCCCCCTCCACCACGCCGCGGGGCACCCGGATCCGGCCGCTGCGGGTCTGCGTCTCCACCCGGCCATCGGCCCGCAGGGCCGGAACGTTGAGCGAGAACGACACCTCGGTGCCGCGGGCGGCCTGCTCCAGGCTCAGCTCGGTGGCCACCTCCACGTCCTGGCCGCGGATCGGGAAGTCCGTTCCCTGCCCCCGGGGGCCGCCGAAGCCGCCGCCACTGAAGCCACCACCGCCGAAGCCCATCCGCTCGAACAGGTCGGCCAGGTCCACCTCCTGCTGGCTGCCTCCGCGCGAGAAGCGGGTTTCCCACTCCGGTGAGGGATGGAACTCTTCGCCGGGGCCGTGGCGGCCAAGGTCGTCGTAGGCCTGGCGCTTCTCTGGATCGGAAAGGGTCTGGTAGGCCTCGCTGATCTCCTTGAACCGCTCCTCGGCCCCCTCCTCCTTGGCCACATCGGGGTGGTACTGGCGCGCCAGTTTCCTGTAGGCCTTCTTGATCTCCTCGGCCGTGGCGTCGCGCTCAATGCCAAGGCTGGCGTAGTAGTCCTTGAACTTCATCGTTCCCCTCGCATCAGCTGTACCCAAAGCGACGCACGTACCACGTCTTCACCAGCTGGGTGAGCAGGCAGTAGCAGACTAGGATGGCGGCCAGCCAGGCGAAGTAAACGAGCGGCAGGTGCACCATCCCCAGCGCCGAGCCGATCGGTGTGTAGGGGATCGCGATGCCGGTGGTCATCACCACCACGCTGCACAGGGCCATCAGGGGCGCCGGGTTGCTCTGCAGGAAGGGGATATGGCGGGTGCGGATGATGTGCACGATCAGCGTCTGGGTCATCAGACTCTCGACGAACCAGCCGGTCTGGAACAGGGCCTGGTTCTCCACCGAATTGGCGGAGAAGACGAACCACATCAGGGCGAACGTAGCATAGTCGAAAAGGGAGCTTACAGGGCCAATGAACACCATGAAACTCCTGATGTCGTTCAATCTCCACTGACGCGGAACCTCCAGATAGTCCCGATCGACGTGATCAAAGGGAATGCCGGTCTGGGAGAAGTCGTAGAGCAGGTTGTTCAGCAGGATCTGCACCGGCAGCATCGGCAGGAATGGCAGCACGATGCTGGCTCCCAGCATGCTGAACATGTTGCCGAATGCCGAACTTGTGCCCATCTTGATGTACTTGGTGATGTTCCCGAAGGTGCGCCGTCCCTCCATCACCCCCGCATTCAGCACCAGCAGGCTCTTCTCCAGCAGCACGATGTCGGCTGATTCCTTGGCGATGTCCACGGCCGTGTCCACCGAGAAACCGATGTCGGCTTCGCGCAGGGCGGCGGCGTCATTGATGCCGTCCCCCATGAACCCAACCACATGGCCGCGGGCGCGCAGCGATTGGATGATCCGTGATTTCTGCAGCGGCGAGAGCTTGGCGAAGATCGTCGTCGCCTCCACCCTTTCCCCCAGCACGGCATCGTCCATGGCCTCGATCTCCTGCCCCAGCAGCACCTCCTCCACAACCAGGCCCACGTCCTTGCAGGTCTTTCGGGCAATCACCGGGTTGTCCCCAGTGAGCACCTTCACGGCCACGCCACCACGCTTCAGATCGCGAATCGCCGGGGCGGCCGAATCCTTGGGGGGATCGAGGAACGCGATCAGCCCCATGAAGGTGAGATCACACTCGTCCGCCAGGGCATAGGGTTCCTTCTGGAGCGGCACTTCCTTGTAGGCCACCGCGATCACCCGCAGGCCTTCGTTGTTCAGATCGTCGTTCAGTTTCAGCACCTGTTGGCGACTGGCCGCGTCCAATCGGGCCATGGTCTGCCCATCCTTGAAGGTGCTGCAGACCCCCAGGATCTCCTCCACGGCCCCCTTGCAGATCAGCTCGTGGTGGTGGTTCTCCTCCTCAACCACCACCGACATCCGCCGGCGCTGGAAGTCGAAGGGGATCTCATCGATCTTGGCGAAGTTCTTCTCCACCTTCAGAGCACGATGGAGATCGGCGTGCTCAAGCACCGCCACATCCAGAAGGCTCTTGAGTCCGGTCTGGTGGAAGCTGTTGAGATAGGCCAGCTGCAGCACCTCCTCACAGTCCCTGCCGCGATGATCCAGGTACCGTTCCAGCACGATGCGGTCCTGGGTGAGGGTGCCGGTCTTGTCGGTGCAGAGGATGTCCATCGCGCCGAGGTTCTGGATCGCGTCGATGTTCTTGACGATCACCTTCTGTCTGGCCATCGCGATGGCGCCACGGGACAGATTGGCCGTGATGATCATCGGCAGCATCTCCGGTGTCAGCCCCACGGCCACCGAGAGCGCGAACAGGAAGGCTTCGCCCCAGTGGCCCTTGCTGACGCCGTTGATCAGGAACACGGCCGGGGCCATCACGGCCATGAAGCGCACCAGCAGCAGGCTCACATCGCTGATGCCCCGATCGAAGCTGGTGCGGCTGCGCACACCCGTCACTGTTTTGGCCAGCGTTCCCAGGCAGGTGCGATCCCCGGTTTCCACCACCACCGCCGTGGCGGTGCCGCTGATCACGTTGGTGCCCAGGAAACAGAGGTTCTCCATCTCCAGGGGCTCGTTGAGCTCCCGCTGATGGGCAGGCAGCAGGCCGTGCTTCTCCACCGGCAGGGATTCCCCGGTGAGGGCCCCCTGGCTGACAAACAGGTCCTTGGAGCTCAGCACCCGCACATCGGCGGGGACCATGTCGCCGGCGGCGAGCAGCACCACATCGCCGGGCACGAGCCGGTCGATCGGCTCCTCCTGCTGTCCGGGCGCATGGGCACTCAGCTGCAGGCCCAGGTCGGCCGCCAGGCCCGGGGCGATGTCCTTGCGGGCATCGTGCCGTTTCACCGTGGCGGTGGTGTGCACCAGCCGGCGCAGGGATTCCGCCGCCCGCAGCGATCGGTACTCCTGCGAAAAACGCAGCAGCACGCTGAACAGAATCATGCTGGTGATGATCACCGCCGCCTTGCTGTCCCCCGTCAGCAGGGACAGAGCCGCCAGGGAGGCCAGCAGAATCACCAGCGGATTGTTGAACGTCTTGAGCAGTTGCACCCCCCAGGAGACGGGTTTCTCATGGGCGATCTGATTGGGTCCGACCTTGGCCAGGCGGAGATCCGCCTGCAGGGCGCTCAGCCCTTCGCCGCTGGTGTTCAACCGGGCGAGCAGCTCTTCAGGGCTCTCCCTGGCGGCGCGCAGCAGTGGCCCGTTGGCCGATTCGCCCTGGGGTTCCTGCGGCGGAGATGCCCCTGGAGCCTCAGCCACCCGGGTGCTCTCGACGGGCCAGCGGAGTCGAAGCGCCATGGTCGTCCTGCCCGGTCTTGAACCCTATCGACGGCGGCAGGTCTCGAAGAGAGCTCATCGCGTCTGCCTGTCTCCAGCGCGCCCGGATTCGCCCCCTACAGTTCGCCACGCCGGGGAGCGACCCGCTTGAAGCCGCTGCCGTTACCGGAACCCTGCAGCGAGCCTCGTTCGGACTGCCCGATCTGGCCGTGATGCTCGGGGTGCTGACCCTGCTGGGCCTGGTGGCCCACCTGGGGGCCGGGGCGATGGTCAGCTTCCAGCCACCGGATGTCAGCCCGACCATCTCCCTTGATCCTCGCAACCTGCCCGAGTACGCCGGCCGCTCCAGCCTGCGCATGTTCATTGCCCTGGGCTGCTCCACCCTGTTCACCCTGATCTATGGCTCGATCGCGGCCCAGAACCGCCGCGCCGAGCGCCTGCTGGTGCCCCTGCTCGACATCCTCCAGTCGGTGCCGGTGCTGGGCTTTCTCTCGATCACCGTGACCGGTTTCATTGCCCTGTTCCCGGGCAGTCTTCTCGGTCTGGAAGCGGCGTCGATCTTCGCGATCTTCACCAGCCAGGTCTGGAACATGACCTTCTCCTTCTACCAATCCCTGCGAACGGTGCCGAAGGCGCTGATCGAAGCCACCACCCTCTACAAGCTGTCGTGTTGGCAGCGGTTCACCCGGCTTGAGGTGCCCTCGGCGGCGATTCCGCTGCTCTGGAACGCGATGATGAGCTTCGGCGGGGGCTGGTTCTTCGTGGCCGCCAGCGAAGCGATCAGCGTCCTCAACCAGGACTACACCCTGCCCGGCATCGGCTCCTACGTGGCGGCGGCCGTGGCGGCCCAGGATCTGGCGGCCCTGGGCTGGGCCATCGCCACGATGGTGCTGGTGATCCTGCTCGTCGACCAGCTGTTCTGGCGCCCCCTGGTGGCCTGGTCCGACCGGTTCCGCCTCGAGCAGAGCAGCTCCGGCGATGCCCCCCAGTCGTGGGTGTTCGATCTGCTCACCACGGCCCGCATCCCCAGCCTGCTGGCCCAGGCCCTTACCCCGGCCATCGACGCCCTCGACCGGCTGATGTCCCATCTGCTGGGGACCGTGGGCGATGACGCGGCCGAGCCGGAGACGCCCGGGGGCGATCGGTTCTACAACCTGGCCCTGCTGCTGGGAATCGGGGCACTGCTCACCTGGCTGGTGCACTTCGTGCTCGTCACCGTCGGGATCACGGAGGTGGCCACGGCCTTCCATCTGGGGCTGCATACCCTCGCGCGCGTCACGGTCCTGCTGCTGCTGGCGACCCTGATCTGGACCCCTATCGGGGTGGCGATCGGCTTCCATCCCAGCCTGGCCCGGTTGCTGCAGCCGCTGGTTCAGCTGCTGGCCTCGTTCCCGGCCAACTTCATCTTCCCCTTCGCCACCGTCGTCTTCATCCGCTCCCACGTGAGCATCGACTGGGGCTCGATCCTGCTGATGGCCCTCGGGGCCCAGTGGTACATCCTGTTCAACTCGATCGCCGGCGCCCAGACCATCCCCTCCGACCTGCGGGAGATGGCCGACGACGTGGGTCTGAGCGGCGTTCAGCGCTGGCGGAAACTGATCATTCCCGGCATCTTCTCGGCCTGGGTCACCGGTGGGGTGACCGCCAGCGGCGGGGCCTGGAACGCCAGCATCGTCTCCGAGGTGGTGAGCTGGGGCGGCACCACCCTGCGGGCTAATGGCCTGGGGGCCTACATCGCCCAGGCCACCAGCGAGGGCGACTGGCCCCGGATCGCCCTGGGCATCGGGATGATGAGCGTGTTCGTTGTCGGCATCAACCGCCTGCTGTGGCGGCCCCTGTACGACCTGGCGGAGCGGAGGTACCAGCTGTGAGCCCGTCATGTCGTTGATCAGCGTCGACAACGTCTCGAAGCGCTTCCCCCTGCCCGATGGCAAGGGGGAATTCACGGTGCTCGACGGGGTGAGCCTCACGGTGCGGGCCGGTGAGGTGGTGGCCCTGCTGGGGCGCAGCGGCAGCGGCAAGAGCACCTTGCTGCGGATCATGTCGGGCCTGATCCGGCCCAGCCATGGTGCCGTCTGCAGCAACGGCGTGCCGCTGCGGGGGGCGAACCCCAACCTGGCGATGGTGTTCCAGAGCTTCGCGCTGCTGCCCTGGCTCACGGTGCAGGACAACGTGGAACTGGGACTGGCCGCCCGCCATGTCGCCCGCAGCGAGCGCCGCGAGCGCGCCCTCAAGGCCATCGACATCGTCGGCCTCGATGGCTTCGAGAGTGCCTACCCCAAGGAGCTCTCCGGCGGCATGAAGCAACGGGTGGGGTTTGCCCGCGCCTTCGTGCTGGAGCCTGAAGTGCTGTTCATGGACGAACCCTTCAGCGCCCTCGATGTACTCACCGCCGAGAACCTGCGCGGGGAGATCGACGACCTCTTGAATGCCGGCACCTTCCCCTCCAAGAGCATCCTGATCGTCACCCACAACATCGAGGAGGCGGTCTATCTCGCCGATCGGGTGGTCATCCTCGGCTCCAAGCCGGGTCGGATCCGCGGCGAACTGCCGATCAACCTGCCCCGCCCCCATGACCGCAGCCATCCGCGCTTCAAGGTGCTGGTGGATTACATCTATGCGGCCATGACCAACCCGGACATCGAGGTCAGCGCTGAGATCGGCGCCGGCCGGAGCGCAGCGTCGGCGGCGCAGGCCACCGTCTCTCCCTTCGCCCGGCCCCTGCCCCATGTGCGGGTCGGGGGCATCAGCGGCCTGCTCGAGCTGATCGTGGAGAAGGGGGAGGAGATCGATGACATCCCCGTGCTCGCCGAGCGCCTCCAGCTGGCCGTGGATGATCTGCTGCCCCTGCTGGATGCGGCCGTGATGCTCGGCTTCGCCCAGGTGGCCAATGGCGATGTCCGTCTCACCCCGATCGGGCGGGACTTCGCCACCACCACCATCCTGCGCAGCAAGGACCTGTTCCGCCAGCAGGCCATGGCCCGCATTCCCGTGCTGAACGCGATCGTGCTCACCCTCCGGGAGAAGGCCAACGGCGCCATGCGCTCCGACTTCTTCCTGGGGATCTGGGACGACTACTTCCCGATCGAGGAGGCGGAGCGCCAGCTCGCGACGGCGGTGGACTGGGGTCGCTATGGCGAACTGTTCGAGTACGACGCCGGCGAGGGACGCTTCCACCGACCATGCTGATTGCCCTGGCGGCGGTGGCCTTTCTCTATGCCTCGGTGGGCCACGCCGGCGCCTCCGGTTACATCGCCGTGCTGGCCCTGGCGGGCCTGCCGGCCCCCGAGATCCGCGCGATCGCCCTGGTGCTCAACGTGCTTGTGGCCAGCGTCGGCACGCTGCAGTTCATCGCCGCCGGCCACTTCCGCCGTGATGTCTTTGTGCCCCTGGCCCTGGCGTCGGTGCCAGCGGCCCTGGTCGGCGGGGCCATCGCCCTGCCGGCCGTTCTGCTGCGCCAGTTGATCGGGGTGGTGCTGCTGTTTTCCTCCTGGCGCCTGATCGGCCAGCTGCCCGGCGATCCTGGAGCGATGCGGGTGCCCCGCCGCCTGGTCGTGGCCCTCACCGGCGGAACCCTGGGCCTGCTGGCCGGCCTCACCGGCACCGGCGGCGGCATCTTCCTGACGCCCTGGATGATCCTGCGCTCCTGGCTGCTGCCGAAGCAGGCCGCGGCGGTGTCGGTGGCCTTCATCCTGGTGAACTCGATCGCCGGCCTGGCCGGTCTGCTGCTGCGCCAGGGCGTCGCCGCCCTGCCGGATCCTGGGGCCCTCGCGCCGTTGGCGGGGGTGGTGCTGGTCGGCGGCACGTTGGGGGCCTACGGCGGCAGCCGGCGCTTCCCGTCGCCGTGGATCCGCCGTCTGCTGGCGGTGGTGCTGCTGATCGCCGCCTGGAAACTCCTCGCCACCTGAGCCTGAGCCGGGGGCTCAGCCGCTGGCATGGGCCTGGAAGCGGCGGCGCAGCCACAGCGACACGTACACCAGCGCCACCAGCACCGGCACCTCGATCAGGGGACCCACCGATCCGGCCAGGGCCTGGCGGGAGCTGACCCCCCAGACGCTGATGCTGACGGCAATGGCCAGCTCGAAGTTGTTGCCGGCGGCCGTGAACGCCAGGGTGGCCGTTTTCGGATAGCTGAGCCCGTTGCGGCGGCCCACCGCGAAGGCCACGCTCCACATGATCGCGAAGTAGAGCAGCAACGGCACGGCCACGCCGGCCAAACGGAGCGGATCGGAGGTGATCGCCTGCCCCTGCAGGGCGAACATCACCACGATCGTGAACAGCAGGCCGTAGAGCGCGAACGGGCTGATGAAGGGGATGAAGCGCTGCTCGTACCAGCAGGGGCCTTTGAGGCGTAGGCCGATGCGGCGGCTGAGATAGCCAGCCGCCAGAGGCAGCCCCAGGAACACCAGCACCGCCGCGGCGATCTCCGCCATCGAGAAGGCCACGTCCTGGGTGGCCAGCCCCAGCCAGCCCGGCAGGATCTTCAGATAGAAGCCACCCAGCAGGGCATAGGCCAGCACCTGAATGATCGAATTGATCGCCACCAGCAGGGCGGCCGCCTCCCGGTCGCCCTGGGCCAGATCGATCCAGATCAGCACCATGGCGATGCAGGGGGCCAGGCCGATCAGAATCAGTCCGGTGCGGAACTCCGGCTGCGTGGGCAGGAACAGCCAGGCCAGGGCGAACATCAGCGCCGGCCCCAGTCCCCAGACCAACAGCAACGACAGCCGCAGCAGGCGCCGATCCCGCGCCGCCCGTCCCAGTTCCTCATAGTGCACCTTGGCCAGCACCGGGTACATCATCAGCAGCAGCCCCAGGGCGATCGGCAGCGATGTGTTGCCGATGCGCACGGCATCGAGCCAGCCCTGGATGGCCGGAAAGAAGCGGCCCAGCAGCAGGCCGCCGGCCATGGCCAGCAGGATCCAGAGCGGCAGGTAGCGATCAAGCAACGACAACCTGGCCAGCACGGCCCTTTCCTCATCCATGGGATCGGCCCTGCTGATTGCATCAACGCTAATTGATTAATAAGTTGAGCTTGGCTCCGCCACACGCCGGAGCCGCTGCACCGCATGGGCGACGGGATGCAGCGAGACGTTCTCCACCGATCGCGCCTGGCCGGCCCCGAACGGGTTGTCGAGATCGGTGATCAGCAGCAGCAGCTTGATCAGCAGCAGGGAGATCACCCCAATGAAGAACAGGGATTCGGCGAAGGGCTCGATCCGGGAGAGCACCAGCCCGACGGTGAGCACCCCGGTGCCGATGTAGGCGACCCCGTAGACGGAGGGAACGAACGTGGTGGAGCGGATCACGTCGATGCGCTGCACGCCGCGGCGGATGTGGGCCAGCTCCAGCAGCAGGCGCGCCTGCAGCGGGGCTGGATTCCAGAGGCTCAGCCGCTCGATCGACAGCTGCAGCGTGTCCAGCCGCTCCAGCAGGAGCAGGGTCGCCCCGGCCTCCTGCATCCACGTAAGCAGCGATTCGCTGAAGTCCGCCAGCAGGGTCAGGGTTCCTTGCACCTCGGCTTCCGGCTGCTGCAGCCCCAGGCCCTGCACCTCCAGGGCGAGGCACTCCAGGGCGGCGGCCAGTTCACCGGGGAGCTTCTCGCCTTCCTTGTAATCCGTCAGCACCCCATTCAGCAGGAAGCCCAGCAGGAACACCTCCGAGGCCACCAGGGCGGAGAACAGGGGATTGGGGGTCAGCACCTCCCAGTGCTCCTGGTGCACCAGCACCCGGCAGGCCTCGACGGCCAGCAGCACCAGGCCCACCCGGCCGAAGAACCAGATTCGCCGCAGCAGGGGCCTGCGGTCCGGCGTGTTGGCCGGATCGATGGCACGGGCGTTCATCGACTCGAAGCGAACCGCTGGCAGTCTCGGCGGTCGGGCTGGGGGCTGAATCAACCCTTGATCTTGGCCACCACCTCCCGGGCCCGCTTGAGCACGTCGCCGCTGAGGGGAACGAAGCCCAGCTCCGCCGCCTGCTGCTGGGGAGCTTCCTCCAGCGACCAGAGCAGGAAGGTGCGCATGGCTTCCGCCTTCTCAGCCCCCTGTCCGCTCTGGTAGGCCAGGATCCAGGTGAAGGCCACGATCGGGTAGCTTTCGGCCCCTTTGGGGTTGCAGTCTTCTCCTCCCAGACGCTCATCGAGGACGATGTTGTTCAAGGCTGCCGCCCCTGATGTCGCATCCGGAAGAACGAACTGGCCGTCCTTGTTCTGCAGTGCCGCCGGCTTCACCGCCCCCCGCAGGAAGGCCTGGTTCACATAGCCGAGCGAGCCAGGGGTGTTCTGGATCAGACCGGCCACCCCCTCATTCCCCCTGGCGCCCAGCCCCACGGGCCATTGCACCGCCTTGCCGACGCCCACCCTCTTCTTCCATTCCGGCGAGAAGCAGGCGAGCGAATTGGTGAAGTTGAAGGTGGTGCCGGAACCATCGGAGCGGTGCGCCACGGTGAGGGGCCTGGCCGGACAGCCCAGGGCGCTCCAGTTGGTGATCTTGCCGAGATAGATGGCGACCAACTGGGCCTGGGTCAGCTTGAGGCTGGGGCAGTCGGGATTGTTGTAGGCCGGGCTGATCGTGCCGCCCAGCATCGGGATCTGCACGGCGCCCCGTTTGCCAGCCATGCCCTCTTTGAAATTCGCATCGCTGAGGTGTTCATCGGTGGCGCCGAAATCCACCGAACCGGCCAGAAAGGAGCGCACCCCCTGGCCGGATCCCACCGACTGGTAGTTGACCAGGTAGCTCTTGGCGGTCTTGTAGTCGGCGGCCCAGCGCTGGTAGGCCGGGGCGGGGAAGGAGGCCCCGGCGCCGTTGAGCGAGGGCAGGCGGCGGCCGCCGGAGCCGCAGGCGCTGATGCTGAGCGTCAGAGCGGCCAGCCCCAGCGGCAGGCAGGCACGGCGCAGAGGGGTGATGGTTGAAGGGAGGCGGAGAGTCACTGGCTTCACGACACTGAATGCCTTGCATCTAGGCGACGTTGCGCAGGCCTTGGGTTAAGGGAGGTCCTAAAAGTGACAAAGGCAACAGCGAGAAAAGAGCTCTTCGTCTCCAGCTATGGCGTTGTCTCCAACTCCTCCGCCTCCGGTGCGCGCGGCAGGGGCGGCAGGGCCGGCGGCGGCAGCACCTCCAGATCGGCAGGATTCGGTGCGGTTTCCGGGCCGATCAGGTCAACGGCCGTGCGTTGCATCACCAGCCGGAAGCGCAGGGGCGCCTGGCTTTTGTTGATGAAATCCTGCACGGCGGCCACCTGGGTGGCCGTGGGCAGGGTCGGATCGGTCACGCGCACCCTGGCCCGGATCAGCGGAGGGTTCTGCTGCCAGTCGATGCTCAGGCCCACCATGTCGATGGCGGGATCGCCGCCGAGGGTGATCGTGCTGCTGCGCAACCGCTGCTCAATGGCTGCCTCCAGCTGCTGGGCCTTGTTCTCCTGCCGGGTCTGGTTCACCAGGCGGAAGAAGCTGCTGCCCAGGGGGATCACCAGCAGGGCAGTGAGCACCACGCTGGTGAGACCGAGCCGGCTGTGGAACAGCCTCCGCCGATACACCTTCTCCAGCGTCCCCAGGGACGCCATCGCCCCCACCATGATCCCCAGCAGGTTGGTGGCGAACAGCAGCAGCGCCCCGTAGGCCTGCATCCAGTGGGAGGAGGCCAGCAGGATCCCCACCACGCACATCGGCGGCACCAGGGCCACGGCGATGGCCAGGCCGGCCAGGGCCGAGATCGCGTCCTTGCGGAGCTTGGCGTACATCGCCACCGCTCCGGCCACCAGGGCCACCCCCAGATCCAGCAGGTTGGGGCTGGTGCGGTTCATCACCTCGCTGCCGAAGCTGGGGAAGGCCACCAGATGGCCCACCGCCATCGCCAGCAGCACGCAGATCACCACCCCCAGCAGCAGGGTGCGCAGGGCCCGCAGGAACATCGGCAGCCGCCCCCGCAGGATCTCGAAGGCCATCGCCTGCAACGGCATGATCCAGGGGGCCACCACCATGGCGCCGATCACCACGCCGGGGCTGTTGGCCAGCAGGCCCAGGCTGGCGATCAGGGTGGCCCCCACCGTGAGCACCACGAACACCTGGCTGAAGCTGGCGTCGTGCTCGAACTCCTGCTGCAGCGCAGCCAGCCGACCGTCATCGGATGGGGCGGTGGGGGCGTTCATGGCCGGGTTGCTCGGGCGGATTGCATCCCATCCTGCTGGTCCGGCCGGGTACCTTCTGAGGCCATGAGCAGACCATCGCCTGTCCCATGACCCGGTGCCGGCCCGCCCGTAGGGGGCTCCATCTCGCCGTGTTCCTGCTGGTGGCCGTGGGGCTGCCGGACCCGCTGACGCGGCCCGCCCGGGCGGACAACTGGTCGTACCAGCGGCTGGTGGAGGCCTTCGAGCAGCGCGGCTTCAGCGTGCTCGGCAGCCACCCCCGCTGCGCCGAGCGCGGTCTGTATGGGCTCTACCTGCGCGAGAGCCGGCGGATCGTGGTCTGCCCCCGCGGCAACCTCAACGACACCCTGTTGCACGAGGGCTGGCACGCGGTCCAGTCCCGCTGTCTGCGGGGACGGCCCCATCTGGGCGAGGAGGAACTGCGGCGGGGCCTGAGCCGGCGCGACCAGCGCGACCTGGCCCGGCTCTACGGCGAAGGCCGCTGGCAGCGGGAAGCGGAAGCCCGGGTCATGGCCCGCCGCGATCCCTCCTCCTACTTACTCCTGGTGGACGAGCTCTGCGCTGCACCCGTCCCATCTGTGGGCGCGCCTCAGGGCCAGGCGGTGAAGCGCATCGGCTCATAGCGGGCGATCGCCACACGCCAGCCCCGGATGGCCAGGGCGGCCAGTTCTGCATGGAAATCGACCGTGGCGCCACCGCCGACCCAGCGGGCCTTGAGCCGGGGCAACTGCTCCTGCAGCGTCTCCAGCGGCAGCTCCACCAGCAGCAGGCTGCCGTCCCCGGCGGCCCGCCGCAGGGCGCCCTCCTCGCTGCGCTGCCAGAGGCGCAGCAGCAGCTCCAGCACCAGGGTGCGGCCGTCGTCGCCCGGTTCCGCCGCATCAAGCGCCGCCACGGTCAACGACTTGCCGTTCAGGGGCAGGGCCCGCTTCCCCTCCTGCTCCAGCAGGGCCAGCGCCACCAGATAGGGAGCCTCCGCCATGTCCATCGCCCGCACACAGCCCCCAGCCTGATGGATCGGCAGCGGCGATCAGCGGCTCTGCGTCGACAACGTCAGGGAGCCCGGCGAGCATGGAGGTCCGTGGGCCCGTCCCACGCCACCCGCCCCGGATCCATGGACAGCTTCGACGGAAAGATCATCGTGGGCAGTGAGGAGTGGTGCAGCTTCCCGGACGCCGGGCTGCCGGCAATCAAGGCCCGCGTCGATTCCGGCGCCGCCACCTCCGCCCTCCACGCCACCAACATCGTTGCCTTCGACCGCGATGGGCAGCCTTGGGTGAGCTTCGAGGTGCACCCGCTTCAGGGGGACCGGGCGCTGGTGGTGCGCCATGAGGCCCCCGTGGTGGCCAAGCGGGACGTGCGCAACACCAGCGGCGTCCCGGAGAGCCGCTACGTGATCCGGGAGCGCCTGGTGCTCGGTGAGCAGAGCTGGGAGGTGGAACTGACCCTCGCCAACCGCGATGCCATGGGCTACCGGATGCTGCTCGGCCGCCAGGCCATGGTGGGCCGGATCCTGGTGGACCCGGAGGGCCGCCACCATCTGCGCAGCCTCAGCGACGAGGAGAGCCGGGCCCTCTATTCCCATGTCCGCAAGCGCGACGACGGCCTGCGGATCGTGTTGCTGGCCAGCAACCCCGATCTCTACAGCAACCGTCGCCTGATCGAGGCCGGCGAGGAACGGGGCCACCACATGCAGTTCCTCAACATCCGCCAGTGCTACATCCGCCTGGATCCCCGCAACCCCGAGGTCCACTACCGCGGCGGCGACGTGCTCGGCACGGTCGATGCCGTCATCCCGCGCATCCGCCCCAGCGTGACCTTCTACGGCTGCGCCGTGACCCGGCAGTTCGAATCGATGGGGGTGCCGTCCCTCAACAGTGCCCACGCGATCACCGTCTCCCGCGACAAGCTCTTCGCCTCCCAGGAGTTCGTGCGCGCCGGGCTCAACACACCGGTCACGGGATTCGCCGACTCCCCCCTCGACACCGTGGACCTGATCCGCATGGTGGGTGGCGCCCCCCTGATCGTGAAGCTGCTGGAGGGGGCCCAGGGCAAGGGCGTGGTCCTGGCCGAAACCCAGAAGGCCGCCGAAAGCGTCATCAATGCCCTGCAGAGTCTCGACGCCAACCTGCTGGTGCAGGAGTTCATCAAGGAGGCCGGGGGCACGGATCTGCGCTGCTTCGTGGTCGGCGGCAAGGTGGTGGCCGCCATCGAGCGCCGGGCCGCCGAAGGGGAGTTCCGGGCCAACCTGCACCAGGGGGGATCGGCCCGGATGGTGCAGCTCGATGCCCCCGAAAAGCAGATGGCCATCAAGGCCTGCAAGGCCCTCGGGCTCGACGTGGCCGGCGTCGACATCCTCCGCTCCCACCGCGGGCCCCTGCTGCTGGAGGTGAACTCCAGCCCGGGACTCGAGGGGATCGAAGCGGCCACCGGCCTGGACCTGGCCGGCAAGATGATCCAGAAGCTGGAGCGCAAGCTCGGCTGGGGTCGGCCCGCCGGCCAGGAGGCCGCCGCTGCCCCGCCGCTGCTCTGAGCCATGCCATCGGCCTACGGTGCCGCCATGGCCGCTGATGCCACCCCCTACCTGGAGCTGGAGGCCGTCGAAGCCTGGCTGGGCCCGCGCCGGGTGTTCGACGCCCTCTCCCTGCGCCTGCACCGCGGCGAGCACACGGTGGTGCTGGGGCCCAACGGCTCCGGCAAGAGTTCCCTGGTGAAGCTGATCAGCCGCGAGCTCTACCCCGTGGTGAAGCCCGGCTCCTCTTTGCGGATCTTCGGCAGCGAGACGGTGAACCTCTGGGAGCTGCGCGGCCGCATCGGCCTGGTGTCCCAGGATCTGCAGGCCGCCTACGTCGGCCGGGTGCCCGCCGCCGATGTGGTGCTCTCCGGCTTCTTCGGCTCGGTGGGCATCGGCCGCAGCCAGGTGGCCAGCGAGGCCCAGCGGCGGCGCGTGACGGAGCTGATGCAGCAGCTGGGGCTGGCCGAGCTGGCCGGGCGCCCCTACGGCCAGCTCTCCGAGGGCCAGCGGCGGCGCCTGCTGCTGGCCCGGGCCCTGGTGCATGGCCCCGAGGTGCTGGTGCTGGATGAACCCACCAACGGGCTCGACCTGAAGGCGAAACACCAGTTGCTGGCGATCCTGCGCGAGCTGGCCCGCGCCGGCACCACCCTGCTGCTGGTGACCCACCAGATCGAGGCGATCCTCCCGGAGATCCGCCGTTGCGTGCTGCTGCGGGAGGGCCGGGTGGTGGGTGACGGTCCCACGGAGGCCCTGCTGCAGGACACCCCCCTCAGCGCACTGTTCGCCACCCCCCTGCGGGTGTGTGAGGCCAACGGTTACCGCCAGGTACTGCCGGCGGGCTGAGCCGCCATCATTCAGGACACGTGCCGTGGCTTCCGGGTGCCCCGTCTGATCCGTCTGCTGCTGGCCTTCCTGACCGCCTGTCTGCTGCCGCTGATGGGCCTGTCCACGGCGGCGCTGTCAGCTGCTCAGGTGCCTCCGCCGTCCACCACGGGCCTCAACACCTACGTGCCCCTGGAGAGCCAACCCTTCCATGGCCAGCTGCTGGAGCTGAAGCAGCAATGGACGGATGCGCCCCTCAACCAGGTGGTGGGGGACAGCCCGCGGGCCACCCTGCTCAACTTCTACGTGGTGATGGCCCAGGTGAGCCGCGACATCGCCCGGATCGAGGCCAGGGCGGCGGCGACACCCGGGCTGTTCTGGTCGCGTGCGGTGCGGGACGAACTGGCGCTGATCGACAGCTACTTCGCCGAAGCGGTGAAGGCCCTGGATGTGTCGGAAATCCCCCAGAGCATCCGGGCGGATTTCGCCGATGAACATGCCCTCAAGCTCAAGGTGATTCTCGATTACGTCTTCACCCACAGCCGCAAGCCTTTCGACATTCCGGATGCGGCCGGGATGAAGGCGTTGAACGAGGGACGGGTGAACCCCAGCGCCAGCTGGACCATCCCAGGCACCTCCATCACCCTGATGGATGAGGGGACAGAAGGGGGCCGTGATCGCGGCTACCGGTTCTCGGCCTTCACGGTGGCCCAGATCCCCAGCCTCTACGAGGAGATCAAGAATCAGCGAGCGCCTTCCGCCGGCGAGTCCAGCCTGCTGACGCCAGCGATCTATGACGCCTTCAGCCTCAGGCCCGGCCATATCCTGCCGCCCAAGTGGTATCTGAGCATTCCCGGGGGCTTTCGCCGCAGCGTGCTGGAGGCCCATCTCTGGGACCAGACCCTGTTCCAGATCGTGCTGGGGCTGGTGGTGATGGCGGCCTTCTCCTTTGTTCAGTTTCGCTTGGTTCTGGCCCTGCTGGCCACCTACCGGATGACCGAACGGGCCGCCAGCCAACCACTCACACCCTTGGCGATCTGGCGCGTCGACAACATCGCCTGGCACCGGGTGCTGCTGGCGGGGGTCGCCCTGCCCATGGCCCGTCTGGTGGAACTGCTGCTCGACCACTACGTCAACGTCACCGGCCTGCCCCTGCAGGTGTTGATGTACCTGCTCTACACGCTCTACTTCTGCTGGGCGGGGCTGTTCAGCTTCTTCCTGATGGAGGCCCTCGGCCGCAGCCTGGCGGAATGGGTCACGATTCTGCGCGGCCGGCGCAACGCCCTGCAGTTGAGCCGCGTCAGCAATCTGGTGATGCCGGTCTGCCGGGTGCTGGGCGCCATCATCGGCGTCTCCCTGATGTACCGGCTGCTGATCCTGCTGGGCCTGCCGGGCTCCACCGTGCTGGCCTTCTCCGCCGTGCCCGGCCTGGCCATCGGCCTCGGGGCTTCCAAGCTGCTGGGCAACCTGTTCGCCGGTCTGTCGATCCAGACCGACCGTCCCCTGCGGGTGGGGGAGTTCTGCCGCATCGGCAGCAATCTGGGCTATGTCACCAAGATCGGCCTGCGCTCCCTGGAGCTGCAGACCCATGAAAGTCGCGTCACGATCCCCAATTCGGTCGTCGATGAGGAGACGATCGTCAACTATTCCCTGCGCTCGGATCAGGCGCATGATGCGGTGCAGCATGTCTTCGAGCTGCACCTGCCCCTGCCGGCCGAGCTCACCCCCGACCAGCTGGACGACCTGGTGCATTACGGCCGCCTGCACCTCACCGAGCTGCCGGGTCTGTCCGCCGCCCAGGTGTTCCTCGACCAGGCCCCTGGCGATGGCGAGTTGCTGCTGCGCTGTTGCGGGCAGATTCATGCCCCCAACTGGACCGATTACCTCACCCTGCGGGAAGCGATCCTGCTGCGGTTGCGGCAGCTCCTGGATCAGGTGATCCGCTCCCGCATGGTGATCGGCGTGGCCTACGACACCACCCAGGAGCAACTGCAACGCATCCCGGACCTGATTGCGTCCCTGTTCGAGGCCGAACCCCTGGCCACCTTCCGGGCCTGTCGCCTGATGGCCATCAGCGACTTCAGCTACGACTTCACCTACGACTACCGCTCCTCCCAGCCCACCTACGCGGCGTTCAAGGATGAGGTGGCCCGCCTCAACCGGGCCCTGCTGGCCCTGTTCGCCGCTGAAGGGATCGAGATCCCCTACCCCACCCAGGCGGAGGTCCAGCTGAATGGCTGAGATGACGCTCCAGACCCTGGCGGGTTGCGGCCTGGTGATCGGTGCCTATCCGCGCTTCCGCTACGACGCCCGTGGCGGCGGGGGCGTGGGGCGGCTCAGCGACGGGGACAGCACCGGTTCGCAGCGGCTCCGCTTCGACCCCGACGCTTTGCGCATCCCTCCGCTCCACTGGCGCACCACCCGGTTCCTGGGCCTGCCGTTGCCCCCGGGGCTGGTGATCACGATCCATCCCCAACGGCTCGACGGCAGCCTCGATGGGGCCACCGGCGCGATGGCGCTGCGGTTTTGCGCCCGCTTCCGCTTCGCCATCGGCTCGCTCTATCGGGCACCGGATCTGATCGTCGACACGACGCTCAGCACCGGTCCGGTGCAGGGCCGCCGCCACCAGGCCACGGGCCAGCCCCTCGATGGCGATGGCCAGGCGCAGCTGGTGGGGGTGGCCACCATCGCCCCCAGTGGCGATCCGTTTCTCGACCGGTTCCTGGGTCTGCCCGATGAGGCCCTGGCGCTGCTGCGCTGCCGGTTCGGTCCGCTGGCGCCGGACGGTCGGGACTTACCTTGACCCCCTGCCACGTCCCATCACGCCATGCACCCCCTGCCCCTGCATCTCGGCCCGGGCAGTGATCTGCGCGCCAGCCTCGAGCAGCTGGGGACCCAGGCCGGCGCCTCCGGGTTCGTGCTGGGGGTGGTGGGCGACCTCTCCCAGGCGGCCTTCCAGTGCCCGGGCCAGGCCGAGCCCATCGTGCTTCAGGGGCACCTGGAGATCATCACCCTGCAGGGCACCGTGGCGCCCCAGGGGGTGCACCTGCACCTGAGCCTTTCCGATGGCGACTGCCAGGTGTGGGGCGGCCACCTGGAGCACGGCAGCCTGGTGCTCAGGGGCGCCGACCTGCTGGTGGGCTTCCTGCCCACCGCCGCAGCCCAGGAGCCATTGGCCGCGGCAGCCAGCCCCACCCAGCCGCGGGTGGAGATCGCCGTGGGCAGCGGCTGCCCCTTTTCGGCCCGGGCCCTGCGCATGCTGCGCACCCTCGGCATCCCCCACACGGTGCAGCTGGCCGACGACGAGGGCGTCCGTCAGGCGGTCGCCGAACGCAGCGGCGGCAACTCCATGCCCCAGGTGTTCATCGATGGCCAGCCCATCGGCGGCTACGACGCCCTGGCCGATCTGCACGGCCGCGGCGCCCTCGACCATCTGCGCTGACGGCGCACCCGCCTAGCGGGCCAGCTCCGGATACTGCGTCTTCAACCGGGCGACCTTCGGCTGGTCGTGGAACACGACGTAGGGATGGGCCGGGTTGCGGGCGACAAAGTCCTGGTGGTAGGCCTCGGCGGGGGTGAAGCCCCGCCACTCCTCCACCGTGGTGGCGATCGGTCGCAGCAGTGCGCCGGAGCGGTTCAGCTGGGCGATGTAGGCCGCGGCCACCCGGCGTTGCTCCGGGTCGGTGGGGAAGATCGCCGAGCGGTACTGGGAGCCCACATCCGGACCCTGGCGGTTCAGCTCGGTGGGGTCGTGGGCGACGGCGAAGAACACCTTCAGCAGCTGGCCGTAGCTCACCCGGGCCGGGTCATAGGTGATGCGGATGCCCTCGGCGTGGCCGGTGTCGCCGCCACTCACGCGGTCGTAGGCGGCGGTGGCCGGGCTGCCGCCGCTGTAGCCGGTCACCACCTCGGTGACGCCGTTGAGGTGCTCGAACACCGCCTCCATGCCCCAGAAGCAACCGCCTGCCAGCACCGCCGTGGCGCGTGGGCCGGCCGCCAGGGTGAGCCCGGTGGCCGGATCGGGCAGGCTGGCGGCCACGGCGCTGGAGGCTCCCAGGCGCGGCAGAAGGCCCGCCGCGATCAGTGGCAACGCCAGCAGGCTGACGGCCAGGGCCGAGAGGGCGGCGGCTGTGGTGAGGGGCGACAGTCGCATCCGGGGAAACGCGGTGGATGGTTGGAGTACCGGCCAGGCCCCCCAGCGGATTCCCCCGTAAGGTCGATCAGAGCGAAGGAACCTCCATGGCAGCCCGCCTCGCGATCGGCCCGGTGGACGTGAGTCCCGAGGTGCGCGAGTGGGTGGATCGTGAAACGCTGCAGCGCCTGGTGGCCCGCCACCGCCGCGGCGACTGGGGCGTGGTGGATGCCCGCGATGCCCGGGACAACACCATCGCCGCCTACCGCCAGCAGGGTTCTCTTCGCAGCGTCTTTGACCTCGGCCAGGGCCTGCAGGTGTGGATCCTCACCCATGATCTCGGCACCGACCGGCTGCACACCCTGGTGCTGCTGCCGAGTGACGAATAGAGCCTTGAGGGATAGTTGGGCGCCCTTCAGCATGCATGATATGGACGATTCGTCAGCCTGAATCACATGGAGCGGGCCCAACTTTTCAGGGTGCTGATGACAGTCAGGCTTCACTTCCATTCGCAGGCTCGTTTTGCTTATCGCCTGCGCTGGAGCCTCACCCCCATCCATCCCCGGCGTCGGACCTGGGGAGGCTTGGCTGTTCTCCAGTGTTCTCCAGGGTCCCATATGTCCATGGTGGCACCATCTTCATCATTTCTTTTGTCAGCATGTGTTGCCTTGCCTCTGGACGGGGCGGTGGGATGCCGTAATAGTGGTTAGCAGGTTGTTGGGAGGTAAAGAATTGATTGAGCTTCCGCAGCCCAGACGTCAGTCCCCGTCCAGGCTTCAGGGCCTCTCGACCCAATCGTCTGGGTTCCGTCCTGGCGAAGCAGGCCCGTCCGCGCCGGGGTGGTCTCCGGCCGACGAGCTGGCCGCCCTTGAGACCGTCTGGGAAAGCCTCTGTCAGGACGCCACCGGCCCGGGAACTTCCCTGCAGCTGCCGAGCCTTCCCAGTCCAGGCCTGGCCCGTGGGGGTGCCCAGCGCACCCCTCGTCAGCGGAATCGCCTCGCCGGCGCCAATGGGCGGCTGGCCTCCTGAGCGTTTTCGTCTCTTTTCTCAATTCTTCGTGGTGAAGGAATGTATGGATCCTTCCCCAGGCGCTTAGCGCTGTAACGATCTTGGTTTCTTCGCTCCGAATCGGGTAAGACTCGCGGCTTGACATCGTCGACGGGCAGCCCTTCCGGACAACACGTTTCTGTCGTGCGTCTGCACCGGTTTCCGCCAGAAGCCGCCAGCTCCCCTGCCCATGGCGATGTTCTTCCCTCTGCCCTTTGCGTTGTTTTTCCCATGGCCCTGGTCCAAGCCCCTTCCCTTGGCATCGAGCGTTTCGCGGATGATCGCAACAAGGAGAACTGGTCGAAGGCATCGCCGCAGGATCGTGATGGCATCATCCGGCTGGTGTATCAGCAGGTGCTGGGCCAGCAGTATGTGATGCAGAACGAGCGCCTTGTGGGTGCCGAATCCCTGTTCCGAAACGGCTATCTCACCGTGCAGGAATTCGTACGCACCCTCGCGAAAAGCGGACTCTATCGCGCCCGTTTCTTCGAATCCTGCAATCCCTACCGCTTCATTGAGCTCAACCACAAGCATCTCCTGGGCCGTGCTCCCCACAACAAGGCCGAGATGCTCCACCACTTCACGATCCTGCAGGAGCAGGGCTACGACGCCGAGATCGATTCCTACATCGACAGCCCCGAGTATCAGGAGCGCTTCGGCTCCGATGTGGTGCCCTACCTCCACGGCTGGGACTATTCCGCCGGCCACCAGGGTCAGCAGTTCTCCTGGCTGATGCAGCTGGCCGGTGGAGCGGCCGCTTCGGTGAAGGGTGACAGCGCCGGCACCCGCTTCAAGCTGGGCCGGGCCCTGCACCAGGACCGGGCGGTGACGGTGTCGGTCAGGCGTCCCCGCTTCAGCGGCGAATCCTTCTTCCAGGCCAACCTGGCCCAGGGGGGTGCCAGCGTGGATGGCCCGGTCCCCCGCAACGGCCAGCCCAGCGATGCCTCCCGCGGCCACCGGGCGGAGGCCCTGGTGGTGTCGGCCGGCGTGCGTGGCACCAGCGGCTCCAGTGGCCGGGTGGCCACCATCACCGCCACCGGGCTGGTGAACAACGCCGTGGTGCGCAGCGGCGCCTACGTGATGCGGGTGCCCTACAGCCGCATGAACGAGGCCCTGCAGCGGGTGCAGCGTCTCGGTGGCCGGGTGGTGCGCGTCAGCGTCAACTGAATCAGCACCCGGGGGGTCAGGGCCGCAGGTCCACCCCCCTTTGGGCCAGCAGCTGGCGGCAGGCCATCAGGGCCGAGAGGCTCACCCCGGCGGTGCCTTCGCCGGGGTGGATGGCATCACCGCAGAGCCACAGGCCCGCCAGGGGGGTGCGGCGGGCCAGGCCGAAGGGCCCGAAACGGCTGGGGTGCTGGCCCAGGCCACCCACATAGCCCATGGGCCGGCCGGTCCAGCCGGCAAACCCCCGGGGGGTGGCCAGCTCCCCGTGCAGCCAGTCGGCTGGCCCCACCCCCAGCAACTGGTCCAGGCCCCTCTCGATCGCGGCCATCGCCTGCTGTTTGCGGGCCTGATAGACGGCCTCCTCCCCCCCGAACCAGGGGCGGGCCGGGGTGAACACGCTGGCGATCACCGTGGCCCGCCCGGCGGGGGCGCGGCCATCCCCCTCCTGGCTCACCGAGACGAACAAGGAACCCGGTTCGGTGCCCGCCAGCTGCAGATGGCTGGGGCATCCCGGCGGCAGCTTGTCCCGCTCGACGGCCCCGTAGAACACCAGGGCCCCGCTGGGTTCATGCAGGGTCTCAAGCCGACGGCGGTAGCCGGCAGGCAGGGCGTCCCCCAGCAGGGCCGGCAGGGCCTGGGGGGGCAGCGTGACCACCACTTCGGTGGCGTCCAGGCTGAACTCCGACCCCGGCGCGCCGGAGTCGCCGGTGCGAGCCGTCAGGCGCCGGCCCGTGATCTGCCAGTGCTCGCCCGGCCGTGCGGGCGGCTCCAGCCGGTTGACGCGGTGCCGCAGCCGCAACCGACCGCCCAGCTGTGCCAGGGCCTGCTCAAGGCTGTCGCTGAGGGACTGCATCGAGCCCTCGAGGTGCCAGAGCCCCAGAGGCTCCTGCACCATCGCCAGCACCGTGGCCCCGTAGAGCGCGGCCGTGCGATCGGCCGGCTCCTGGGAATAGAGCTTCAACTGCAGGTCCAGGAACTGCCGCAGCCTCCCGTCGGTGCCGCAGCCGCTGATCCACAGCAGGTCGGCCACCGTGGCGGTGGTGAGCAGACCGCTGGCCAGCGTGCCTGGCCCCACCGCCCCCAGCAGCTGAGCCAGATCCCACCAGGAGCGGGGCGGCAGCACCGGATCCTGCGAGGCGAAGGCCCAGTTGGCCCGGTGGACGGCATCGCAGAGGGCCCAGAAGCGACCATTGCCGGGGAACTGCCTCAGCCGTTCCTGGCGCCAGCGCTCCGGGTCGCGCCAGATCGATACCGGTGGGAGGCCATCGCCCAGGTGCACCACGCAGCCGGGATCCAGCGGCACGGCGGCCGGCGGCGGCACCCCCAGATGGCGGAACAGCCGCGCGTGGATGCCGCCGGGGGTGCCGTCACCCTCCTCCAGCCCCGCCACCTGGGTCGCCCCCACGTCGAAGACATAGGGGCCTCGCCGGAAGGTGCCGGCACAGCCCCCGCTCTGGTGATGGGCCTCGAGCAGCTCCACCTGGAGCCCCTGCTTGGCCAGCAGGGCCGCCGCCGTCAGGCCGGCGATGCCGGCCCCCACCACCACCACGTCTGTCCGGTCTTTTTCGCTGGGGGTCAATGCTGCACAACGGCATCACTATCGATGCTGCCAGGCATGCAGGCGCTCCTGTGGCTCAAGGCTGTCGGCCGGAATGAGTCGAGGCAGTGGGCGGGTAGTGCAAAAGCTCCCTGCTGAAGGCGGGGTTCACGCCCGTGAAGATGCACCTGAGACGTGCTTGCGCATCAGATGCGTGGCGATCCCGGGGCAGCTTTCTGAATGTCATGCACCTTTTTGCAATTGGCTGAGTATGGCAACACGTCATGGAGCGCTTTTATGGGCGGGCAAGGAGAGCTAAAATGGCAGCCAGTTCTCTTAAGAGCCCTGGCACCGCAGCTGATCTGGGGTTTGCTTCATGTTCTTGACGCCGAGCCAGCTATGGAGGCTGCTGCAAGATCACGGCGACTCCATTCTTTGCTGTCGAACGCTAGGCAGCCTGAGCTTTGGCGCGATAGCGTCAAGACTGACTATAGAATTTCCGTGCCATTCCTCTGTCATGCCCGCCATTTGAAACACCATGACTTTTAGCTTTCCCGCGATGCGCAGTTTCGTTTCCTCTTCTCGCCGTCATATCCCTTTCAAGGTCTGTCTTGGGGTCGCCTTCGTAACTTTTGTCCTCTCAGGACCCGCTCAAGCGCAAGACGCTACGACATGTGCGGCTCTAAAGGATCTGACAGTTGGTAACATCCTCAAGATTAAAAATCTTACTTGAACTGGCGACGCCAATGGCAGCCCAGCTTTTGGGATCTTTTTCGATGAACTGACCAATAATGTCGAGTACAGCTTACTTGGCAACGCTTCTGGGGGGTCAGAGGCTGGAACCGTCGGCTACGACATTGAAATCCTAGGGAATAAAGGGGTTTTCAATAGCGTTCAGCTGACCTCCGACGGCAATACCAATTCTGTGTATGAAGTCTTTAAGGATGTCCTGTGGTCGAGGGGGGCTATTCGGCTTGCTACGACACAAATAGGTCATGAGCCATTCTACAATTTCCTAACTGGTGATGTTACAAAGCTGACGATTCTTGATTCTTGGACGGCTTCTTCTGGGACAGTTCAGATTATCAAGAACAATTATATTTTGGGTCCAGGCCGGGGCCCTGAGAGCCAAGTGCCAGGGCCTGCGCCAGTCCTTGGCGCTGCGGCTGCTTTCGGCATGAGCCGCAAGTTTCGCTCCCGGATCAAGCGCAACTCGTTCTCACTCTGAGTGCGGTCCGTCGTCTTGAGCCCACCTTCCGGTGGTTTTTTTCATGGTGTGCCGCGATGAGGCTGGTTTCAACCCATCTCTCAATCACTCAAGCGCGTGTAGGAAGTGAGTCTCACCATGGATACTCTGGAAGGTTGTTGGATCTAGATCACGGGCCAGAGGGTGTCCAGAGTGGCCAGGAGACTCCTCCCCCAATGACCCACCCCGACACCCTCGCCCTCTGGCTGACGGAACGCCTCGGCATGGAGCTGGTGCGCTGCACTCCAGTGGGCGGTGGCTGCATCCATTCCGCCTGGTGTTTGGATCTGATGGATGGCAGCAGGCTGTTCGCCAAGACCAACGTGGCCTCTGCAT
The DNA here is from genome assembly GCA_943370335.1 of Bordetella parapertussis. Lineage (GTDB taxonomy): Bacteria > Cyanobacteriota > Cyanobacteriia > PCC-6307 > Cyanobiaceae > Cyanobium. Next base: position 50,605 of record CALRQM020000003.1, read on the forward strand.
GGCCGCTCCTGGAGTCTGAGGCAGAGGGGCTCCAAGCCCTGGCGGTGGCGGCGGGGGAGCAGGGTCCGCTGGTGCCCGTGCCGCTCGCTTGCGGACTGTCGGGCCCTGTGGCCATCCTCGTGCTCTCTTGGCTCGACATGGAGGGCGTCCGCTCCGCGGCGCAAGTGCCGCAGTGGCTTCGCCTCGGGGCTGCACTGGCGGGTCTGCATCGTCGCAGCCTCACCCTCACATGTGCGGCGGGGGATCGGGGCGGAGCCTCCTTCGGCTGGGCCCGCGACAACGTCATTGGTGGCTTCCCCCAGCGCAACGGCTGGGAAGACGACTGGGGCCGATTCTTCGTGGAGCGGCGCCTGGCCCCCCAGCTGGAGCACCTGGCCCGCAGCGGCACCCCCCTCGCTCAGGCCCAGTCGCTGTTGGAGCGCGCCGGCCAGTGGCTGGCGGACCACCGGCCCGATTCGTGCCTGGTGCACGGCGACCTCTGGAGCGGCAACGCCGCCATCACCGCCGGCGGCCAGGGGGCGATCTTCGATCCGGCGGTCCACCGGGGCGACCGAGAAGTGGACCTTGCGATGGCACGGCTGTTCGGCGGCTTTCCCGAGGCGTTCTTCGAGGGCTACACAGAAGCCTGGCCGTTACCCTCAGGCCACGAATTCCGCCGAGATCTGTACAACCTTTATCACGTGCTTAACCATGCCAACCTCTTCGGCGGCTCCTACCTGGGCCAAGGCCAAGGCGAGATCAAAAAGCTCCTGAGCCGGGGGACGGCCCAGGAGAGGGGAGAATGAAAGCCGGGGCTCAGCTCAGGTATTCCTTGCGCAGGGTCTGGAGCTTGGCCATCACGGCCGAGCGCTTTTCACCCGTGGTGAGGTTGTGCCAGCTCCAGCTGCCCACCACCACCAGTCCCAGCAGTTCCAGCAGGCCCGGAACGATCGGCAGCAGGTTGATGGTGTCAAGGACACCCTTGATCAGGATCTGGGCCACGATCACGGCCAGCAGCACACCGGAAGCCTTGCCGATGCGGCCCACCTGGCTCCAGTCCACCTTGTCGAGGGTTTCGTTGACCTTGCCGATCACCTCGCTGTAGCGCTCGGTGAAATCCACCTCCGCGGCGCTGGGGGTGCCGTCGTCCTGGGTGGTCTCCTTCACCTCGGTCGTGCTGTCGATCATGGAAGGAGAGGTCTCCTGACGGAATGATGCATAACGTACCGGTGTGAACCCACAGACGCCAGCGAAACTGGGCATCGGTCGGCAGGCGCTGACGCTGCTGGAGGCCGTCCTGGAGGCGGCCGCCCCCGATGAGGGCTGTGCCCTGCTGCTCGGAAGCCGTGATCCCTGGTGCGTCCGGCGCGTCTGGCCCTGCCTCAACGTCTGGGAGCCTGCCACCGAGCGCCTCCACCGCTTCGCCCTCGATCCGCGCGAGCAGCTGCTGGCGCAGAAGTGGGCCCGCTCCCGGGGGCTGACGGTGCTGGGATCGGCCCACAGCCATCCGCTGTCGGAGCCCGTGCCCTCGGCGCTGGATCGGTCCCTGGCCTTCACGCCCACCCTGATGCTGATCCTGGGGCAGGGGGCCCCGGAGGGGGAGCCCCGTTCCCTGGCCTGCTGGTGGTTGCCGGAGCAGGGGGAGCCCCGGCGGCTGGCGTGGAGAATAGTCGATTAGTGCGTCGTGGGTCTCCACCGCCATGCTTCCTCCCGACACCAGCGCCGTCCAGCTCAGCCCCGATGAGGTGGTGCGCTTCTCCCGCCACCTGATCCTGCCGGAGATCGGCATGGAGGGGCAGAAGCGGCTCAAGGCGGCCTCGGTGCTGTGCGTCGGCACCGGCGGCCTCGGGTCGCCCCTGCTGCTCTACCTGGCCGCCGCCGGCGTGGGCCGGCTCGGCATCGTCGATTTCGACGTGGTGGACCACAGCAACCTGCAGCGCCAGGTGATCCATGGCACCAGTTGGGTGGGCAAGCCCAAGATCGAATCGGCCAAAGCCCGGATCCACGAGATCAATCCCCACTGCCAGGTGGATCTCTACGAAACGGCCATCACCAGCGACAACGCCCTCGAGATCATCGCCGGCTACGACATCGTCTGCGACGGCACCGACAACTTCCCCACCCGCTACCTGGTCAACGACGCCTGCGTGCTGCTGGGCAAGCCGAACGTCTACGGCTCCATCTTCCGCTTCGAGGGCCAGGCCACGGTGTTCAACTTCAAGGGGGGCCCCAACTACCGGGATCTCTTCCCCGAACCGCCGCCGCCGGGGATGGTTCCCTCCTGCGCCGAAGGGGGTGTGGTGGGGGTGCTGCCCGGAATCATCGGCGTGATCCAGGCCACCGAAACGGTCAAGCTGATCACCGGCATCGGCACCAGCCTCAGCGGCCGCCTGCTGCTCTTCGATGCCCTCAAGATGAGCTTCCGGGAGCTGAAGCTGCGCCCCAATCCGGAGCGCCCCGTGATCGACAAGCTCATTGATTACCAGGAGTTCTGCGGCGTGGGTGGCTCGGCCCCCGGCCAGGAGGAGGCGGGCAGCGTGGCCACCATCAGCGTGTCCGAACTCAAGACCCTGCTCGACGGCCCACACGACGATCTGCTCCTGCTCGACGTCCGCAATCCCCCGGAGGCAGAGATCGCGGTGATCTCCGGCGCGGTGCTGGTGCCCCTCGATCGCATCGAGAGTGGCGAGGCGATCGAGGAGGTGCGCCGCCTGGCCAACGGCAAGCGGCTCTATGTCCACTGCAAGCTGGGGGGCCGCTCCGCCAAGGCCCTGATCGCCCTTGCCCGCCACGGCATCGACGGGGTGAACGTGCAGGGCGGCATCGACGCCTGGAGCCAGGAGGTGGATCCTGACCTTCCGCGCTACTGAGCCCCTCACCCCCGCCAGGCAGCGCTGGCTGGAGCGCCGCCGCCTGGAAGCCCGGCGCCTGATCGCCCTCGAGAAGCGCTTCCTGCCGCTCCTGCTCTCGGCCCTGCTGCCGGTCCTGGTGATGCCGTTCACGGCCACCCGGGGCTGGGGGGCCAACGTGCTCCTGGCCCTGGTCTTCAATCTGCTCATCCTGCAGTCGATCCTCACCCTGCCGGTGATTGCCGGGGTGACCTACGCCCGCCTGCGCCAGGAGATCTTCCGCTGGGTCGGGGTGGTGGGTGGCCTCGGGCTCTGGGTGCCGGTGCTCACCGGCACCTGGCCCGGCGGTCTGTTCCGGGCCGTGGAGATGGTGCTGCTGAGCCTCTTTTTCCTGGCCACCTCCCTGCGGCTGGTGCGTCTGCTGGCCCGGGTGCCGCGGGTCAATGGGCAGGTGATGGCCGGCGCCGCGGCGGGCTATCTGCACCTGGGTCTCACCGGCGGGGTGCTGGCCACGGCCACCCAGGTGCTGGTGCCCGGCAGCTTCAGCCTCGGCCAGGCCGCCAGCCACCAGTTGCTGCTGGATCGCCTCACCTACTTCAGCTTCGTCACCATCGCCGGCGTCGGCTATGGCGACGTGCTGCCGGCCAATGCGGTGGGGGAGCGCTTCGTGATCCTCCTCAGCGTCGCCAGCACCCTGTACGTGGCCCTGCTGGTGGGCCTGCTCCTGGGCCGGTTCATCGCCTCCGAGGAGGTGGAGATGCTCGAGGAGGACGAACTGGGCCTCGACCGGGTCGAGGGGCCCGGGCAGCCCTGAGCGGCAGTCCCCTGACCGACAGGTTCAGTAGTCGACGCCGCGCTTGAGGTCCACGCCCCGCTCGGCGTAGTGCTTGTGGCACACCATCTCCGAGTGGACGCTGGCCAGATCGAAGTAGGCCGGCCGGCTCTTGCAGCGGCCCGTGATGATCACCTCCGTTTCGGTGGGCTTGCGCAGCAGGGTCTGCACGATCGGCTCCACCGGCAGCAGTTCCAGGTCGACGGTGGGGTTGAGTTCGTCGAGGATCACGGTCTTGTAGAGGCCGCTGGCGATCGCGGCCCGGGCGATCTCCCAGGCCCGTTCCGCCTCCACGTAGTCGATCGGCTGCTGCTGGCCGCGCCAGACGATCGCATCGCGCCCCGAGCGCAGGTGATCCACCAGATGGGGGTAGCTCTCCCGCAGGGCGGCGATCGCCGCGTCCTCGGTGTAGCCCGCCCCGCCCTTGAGCCACTGCAGGATCAGCACCCGGTGGCTCTTGTCCTGGCTGATGCCCCGGCCGATGGCCTGCAGACCCTTGCCCAGGGCGCTGGTGGATTTCCCCTTGCCCTCCCCGGTGTAGATCTCCAGGCCTTCGAGTCCCTGCTGGGGGCCGCTGTGGGCCCGCATCTCCGAGTGCAGGTCGGCCAGCTGCACCAGCTGGCGCGGGGCGCCCCGGCCGGTGCAGATCATTTCCATGCCCGCCGGCTTGGTGGCCAGGGTCCGCACCACCTCCTCGGTGTCGAGCAGGCCCAGGTCGAGCACGGGGTTGAGTTCGTCCAGCACCACCACCGAATAGAGGTTGCTGGCGATCGCCCCCTTGGCGATGTCCCAGCCCCGCTGGGCCTCCTGGTGGTCGAAGCGGGTGGCCTCTGCGGCACTGAAGTAGTCGCCCCGGCCGGTGCGCACCTGGTCGATCAGGTGGGGGAAGCCCTGCTGCAGGGCCTCGATGGCGCTGTCCTCGTCGTAGGCGCGGCCGGGGCCCTTGAGGAACCGCAGCAGCAGCACCCGGGTGCGCTTCTGCTCGCAGATGCCCAGCCCGATGGTGCGCAGCACCACCCCCAGGGCCGCCTGGCTCTTGCCCTTGCCTTCCCCGTCGTAGACGTGCAGCTGGCCGTGGGCGCGCTCGTCGCTGCCGGCGGCCGTACGGATGCCGATGCCCCGCCCGGTGCCGCGCTGGGGGGTCTGGGTGCTGCGGGCGGCGGGGGACATGGGCGGGGGGTGCTGATCCGGATGCTACCCAGCCTTGCCAGGATCTACGCCATGCCCACCCCCGGCCGCCTCCACCTGCTCGAAGCCCTGCCCGCCCCCCTGGAGCGGGGCCTGGAGGCGCTGTGCCGGCAGCTCGACGCCTTCCCGCAGGTGGTGGTGGCCTACTCCGGAGGTGTCGACAGCGCCCTGGTGGCCGCCCTGGCCGGCGACCGGCTGGGGGAGAGGGCCCTGGCGATCACCGGCGTTTCTCCGGCCCTGGCGCCCCACCTGCGTCGGGAGGCCAGCGACCAGGCCCGCTGGCTGGGCCTGCGCCACCGTGAGCTGCCCACCGCAGAGCTGGCGGACCCCACCTACACCAGTAACCCGGAGGATCGCTGCTATGCCTGCAAGCGGGAGTTGCATCGCCTGCTGGCCCCGATCGCCGCGGCCGCCCAGGGGGCCCAGGTGCTGGACGGGGTCAACCTCGACGACCTGGGCGATCACCGGCCCGGCATCCGTGCCGCCAGGGAATTCGGCGTGCGCTCGCCCCTGGCCGAGGTCGGCATCGACAAGGCGGGGGTGCGCCAGATCTCCCGGGCCCTGGGCCTGCCCTGGTGGGACAAACCGGCCCAGCCCTGCCTGGCTTCCCGTTTCCCCTACGGCGAGCCGATCGACGCCCCCCGCTTGGCCCGGGTGGCCGCTGCCGAGGACTGGTTGCGTCAGCGCGGATTCCCCGAACTGCGGGTCCGCAGCCAGGGGGAGACGGCGCGCATTGAAATGCCCGCCGCCGGCTTGCCGGCGGCGCTGGAGTGTCTGGCCCAAGGTGAACTGCGCCCCCAGCTGGTGGGGGCCTTCAGGGCCCTGGGCTTCACCGCCGTGGCCCTGGATCTGGAGGGTCTGGTGAGCGGCAAGCTGAACCGCTCCCTAGGGGGGCGTCGAGACTGATCTCCCCCCCCGGCTGTGCCCTGCTCGGCGCTCAGGCGCTGGCCAGGTGGGGCTCCCTCTGGCTGTCGATCAGGGCCTCGGGTGTTTCGCGGCGGAAGCTGGTGAGCTTGTGCCGGCCGGAGCCCAGCTCCTCCCACAGGACCTGACAGGCCCTCTCGGGCATGGTGTGGTCACCGCAGGTGAACACATCCACGGCCGCATAGCCAGATTCGGGCCACGTGTGGATGGAGATGTGGGACTCCGCCAGCAACGCCAGGCCCGTGACGCCCTGGGGTTCGAAGCGGTGGGTGATCAGGTTGAGCAGGGTGGCACCAGCACGTTTGGCTGCTGTCGTGATGGTGTCCCTGAGGAAAGCTTCGTCGTCGAGCCTTGCGCAATCGCAGTCGTAGAGCTCGAGGATGCAGTGTTTCCCTACCGCGTCGGTGGTGTCGCCTGGGGGGGAGACGGGGCGTGCAATGGCGTGGATGGGGGAGGCGGCGGGCTTCCATCCCGGGTTGGGATGCAGGCTGGAGAGGGTTTGGTTCATCGAATCCGATCAAACAGGTCTCACCATACGCGCCAGGAGCGCTTGGCAGTGGTTCGCCAGGTCGCCTGCGGCGCAGGGGGCTCGGCCTTCAGGCCACCAGGGCGCCGCTTTGCAGTTCGACCACCTGGCTGCGGGCTCGCCAGCCGCTGCTGAAGGCCTCCAGATGGGTGGCACTCACCAGGCACTGGTGGCCGTCACCCACCGCCTCCAGCAGCAGTTGCTGGCGCCCCGGGTCAAGCTCGGCCAGCACATCGTCGAGCAGCAGCAGCGGCGGCTGACCCACCACCTGGCCCACCAGGTCCAGCTCCCCCAGCTTCAGGGCCAGCACCAGGGTGCGCTGCTGGCCGGCGGAGCCATAGCGCCGGGCGGCCTGGCCGCCGATCAGCAGGGCCACCTCGTCCCGGTGCGGACCCACCTGGCACTGGCCCAGCCGTTCCTCCTCGGGACGCTGCTGGCGCAGCTGTTCCGCCAGGGCCTGCCGCCAGGGTCCCTCCTCGTCGCTGGCGCCGTCCACCAGGGTGCCGCTGATGTAGTCGAGCTGGAGCGGTTCGGCGGCCCCGCCGATGCGCTGCTGCCAGGCCACCGCCAGCGGCTCCAGGCGCCGCAGGGCCCGCTGGCGCCGGCGGTGCAGGCGGGCGCCGACCAGGGCCATCTGCTGATCAAAGGCGTCCAGCAGCTCCTGCCGCTGTCCGGTCGCCAGGCCCCGGCGCAGCAGCTGGCTGCGCTGCCGCAGCAGCCGCCCGTAGCGGCTCAGCAGGGCGCCATAGACGGGTTCGAGCTGCAGCACCACCCGGTCGAGCCACTGGCGCCGCAGGGCGGGCTCCCCCCGCACCAGATCGAGATCGAGGGCGCTGAAGCCGACGCAGCGCAGGGGGCCGATCAGGTCGAGCTGCCGCTCCAGCCGTTTGCCGTTGCGGAACGCCTGGCGGCCGCCACTGCGGCGCAGCTCCAGCTGCAGGTTGTCGGCTTCGTCGGTGAGGGCAGCCAGGCGACAGGAGGGGTGGCCGTGGCCGATCAGGTCCCGATCGACGCTGCAACGATGCGAACGCAGGCTGGTGAGCAGTTCCACGCCTTCCAGCAGGTTCGACTTTCCCTGGCCATTGCTGCCGATCACGAGCAGGCGGGGCGCCTCCAGCGTCAGCTGCAGGCCGTCGATGTTGCGGAAATGCCGGAGGTCCAGGCGGTGCAGCCGGATGGTTCTGGGGCGGTCAGCCGCTAAGGTACCGCTATCGGAGGGAAAGGGTCCTGTGGATTCCTACCGCCGTGGCAGGGCATGTAGCTCAGTTGGATAGAGCGTCAGATTCCGGTTCTGAATGTCGGGGGTTCGAGTCCCTCCATGCTCGTCAGCCCCGTCCCGTTGACCCTTCGGCGTGGTTCCGCAGGTCGAGGCCCATGGCCCTGATGCCGCCGGGATCCACCACGAAGCCCGCCCGGGCGAGGGCGTTGAGGGCCTCGGGTGGGGCCGACAGGGAGATGCTGCAGCCGCTCAGTTCCCGCCGCAGGCGTGCCAGGGCGGCCTGCACCAGGGCCCCGATCACCTCGTCCCGGCAGGGGTCGGCCGGATCGGCCACCAGGTCCCAGAGGTTGGCGTTGAGGGCCTGATCGCTGGTGGCCCGCACGAAACCCACCAGCCGACCGGCCGGGTCGAGCACCACCAGGTGCCAGGCGCTGCAGGCCAGCACCCGCTCCCAGCGATCCGTGCTGCGGGGGGAATCGCCGCAGGCCTCCAGCAGACGGTTCAGGCCGGCCGGTTCGGGGTCGTGCTGATGGAGCAGGGCGTAACCCTCCCGCAGGCGTGGGGTCGAAGGCTGGCTGCGGAAGGGGATCAACAGAGAGTTCAGGGAATCAGCCCGTGTTGCGCATGCCTGCGGCGATGCCGTTGATGGTAAGCAGGGCACCGCGCAGCAGTTCACTGCGGCTGTAGGTGCGGCCGTCGCCGCCGCCGGGCCCGTCGCTCGGGCCCTCGCTCATCGGCGGTTGACGTTTCTGCTCCCGCAGCCGGCGCAGCAGCGCCACCTGCAGATAGCCCAGGGGAATGATCGTGCGGTTGCGCAGGTCGACCGACAGCTGCAGGGCCGGGTCCCCGTCGAGGAGCCGGCTGTGGTTGCTGATCCGCAGCACCAGGGAATGGGTGAGGGCGAACTCGCTGGCGATCGACGCGAAGATCTGCTCGAACACCTGCTTGTTCTGGGGACGTCCCAGGGAGGTGACGTAATGGCCGGCCAGCTCCAGGTCGACCTTGGAGAGGGTCATCTCCACCTTGGAGATCAACATGCGGAAGAACGGCCAGCGCTGGTAAAGCAGCTGCAGCAGCTCCATCTGCTCACCGTCGACATCGAGCTCGGCCTGCAGGGCCGTGCCCACGCCATACCAGCTGGGCAGCAGGAAGCGGCTCTGGGTCCAGCCGAACACCCATGGGATGGCCCGCAGGCTGGAGAGATCCTTGGCGCCGCTCTTGCGCCGCGCCGGCCGGCTGGAGATCTGCAGCTTGCTGATCTCCTCGATCGGTGTCACCTGCTGGAAGAAGGCCACCAGGTCGGGGTTGTCGTGCACCAGGGCCCGGTAGTGGTCGCGGGAGCGGGCGGCGAGCCTCTCCATCAGCACGTTCCAGGTGGGGGTGTCGTCCACCGGGGTGCTCACCATGCTGTTCTGCAGCACGGCGGTGGTGACCGTCTCGAGGTTGTAGAGCGCCAGCTCGGGCAGGGAGTACTTGGAGGCCAGCACCTCCCCCTGCTCGGTGATCTTGATGCGCCCCTTGAGGGTGCCGCTGGGCTGGGCCAGGATCGCCTGGTAGGCGGGGCCGCCACCGCGTCCCACCGAGCCGCCGCGGCCATGGAAGATGCGCAGGGCGACGTCGTGGGCATCGGCCAGCGACTGCAGCGCGATCTGGGCCCGGTGGATCTCCCAGTTGCTGGAGAGGAAGCCGGAATCCTTGTTGCTGTCGGAGTAGCCGAGCATCACCTCCTGCAGGGGCTGCTCGCCGTCGCTGTTGCTGATCAGCAGCTGGCGGTAGAAGGGGTCGGCGAACAGGCGTCCCATCACCGCCGGGGCGCCCTGCAGGTCTTCGACGGTCTCGAACAGGGGGATCACCAGCAGGGCCGACTTCTGGGCCATCGGATCCACCAGCCCCGCCTCCTTGGCCAGCAGCACCACCTCCAGCAGGTCGGACACCGTGTGACTCATGGAGATCACGTAGGTGCGGCAGATGCGCCGGCCGAATTCCTGCTGCAGCCGCTGCAGCATCCGGAACACGGCGAAGGTCTCGGCCGTGGGCGCGCTCCAGCGGGCCGCCGGTGGCAGCAGCGGGCGGCGGGTCTTGAGCTCGGTCAGCAGCCACTCCACCCGCTGCTCCTCGTCCATCTCCCCGTAGGGCACCGGCAATAGCAGGTAGCGGCTGAGTTCGTCGATGGCGTCGCTGTGGCGGGTGCTCTCCTGGCGGATGTCGAGGCTGGCCAGGGCAAAGGCGAAGATGTGCACCTGGCTGATCAGGTCCTGCAGGGCTTCGCAGCTCAGGCCGGTGGCATCAAGGCTCTCCTTGACCAGCTCCAGGTCGGTGCGGAACTCCTCCACCGAGGCGTAATGGAGCTCCTGGGGCGGGGCCGGCTCCATCAGGCTGGTGAGGCCCGCCTCGTGGCCGGAGGAGCCGTCGCAGGGGGATTCCCAGCCCGCCTCGGCCAGTTGCTGGTTGCGCTGCTGGGTGAGCCGGAGCCGCTCGAGGGTGTAGCTCAGCTTGAGCCGGTAGGGCTCCAGCCGGTAGCGGGCGGCCCGTTCTTCGTAGATCTCGGGGAAGCGCAGCCGGTCCATCTCCAGGGATTCCAGCAGGGCGGCGCTCACCTGGCTCCACTGCATCGAGATGCTGAGCTGGTCACGCAGGATCGACACCGCCTGGATGTAGCGGGCGAGCATCAGTTGCCGCTGGAAGCAGGCCGTGCGCCAGGTCACGTCGGGCGTCACCGAGGGGTTGCCGTCCCGGTCGGAGCCCACCCAGGAGCCGAAGGTGCAGAAGGCATCCCGGGGCGGCTGCACGTCGGGGTAGCTGGCCGCCAGGGCGGCGCGGATGCGCTGACGCAGCTGGGGCAAGGCGTCGAAGAGCACCTGCTGGAAGTAGTGCAGGGCGTAGTCGACCTCATCGATCACCGACGGCTTGAACTGGTGCAGCTCATCGGTGCGCCACCACAGGCGGATCTCCTCCTCCAGCTGCTGGCGCAGCCGGTCGTTGTCGTCGGGGTTGCCCTGGCCGTTCACCTGCAGCTTCTGGATCAGGGCCGCCACCCGCCGCTGCTTGTGCCGCACGGTGTGGCGCACGATCTCGGTGGGGTGGGCGGTGAACACCAGCCGGATGTCGAGTTCCCGCAGCAGGTTCTCGAGCTGGCCCGGCGGCACGTTCAGGGCCCGCAGGCGCTCGAACAGCTGGCGGAAGGTGGCCGGATCGCTCTGGCTGGCCAGGGCCGGCAGGAAGGGGTCGTTGCTGGCGGGGGTTGGGGCCCGTTTGATGCTTTCGAGGTAGCTGTCTTCCTCGATGTGCTGCTCGAGGATGTTGACCAGCTGGAAATACAGGGAGAAGGCCCGGGCGGCGGCGATGCCCTCGGCCAGATCCATCGCCTTGATCAGCGCCACGATGCCGTCGGTGTCGACCGCGGAGGAGGCCTCCGGATCCAGACCCGGCGCCACTGGACCGCTCAGTTCCTTGAGCCGCAGCAGGCGTTCCACCTGCTCGGGGGGGCATTCGCTGCGCAGCACCGTCTGCCAGAGATCCTCGACCAGCTCCAGCCGTTCCGTGAGCAGCCGGATCACCCCGGGGGAGGCCTCGGCGGGAACGACCGAGGGTTCGGTCAGGTGGAGCCGCATGGGGGCGGTGGGCGCGGGGGTGCTGTTCATGATCCTCCAGGAACCTGGGCTGCTTCTGTCTCCAGCCATGCGTCCAGCGCCTTCTCCCGTGACGCGAGCGCCACGGCCTCGCTGCCGATGATCGCACCGATGCTTTCGCCGCGCCCCTGACGGGCGAGCCAACGCATGGCCTGGTTGCCCGTGGCGAGCAGGTCGTGGAGGGGCGCCAGCCAGCGCTCCAACCCCAGTTCCGCCGCCAGGGGGGCCATGGCCTCCAGCTCGGCGGCGATCCAGGCGCGGGCCTGCAGCGTCTGTCCGGTGCGCCAGTGCACCAGCCGGGCCTGGAGGCTGGCGCGGGCCGCCGCCCGGTCGTTGGCATCGGCGATGGCTTCCAGTTCGGCTGCGGCGAGCGGACTGGCGGCCAGGGGATCCTGGCCGTCGGGATCCCGCAGCAACTGCTGCAAGCGCAGTTCGGTGAAGGCGGTGACGGCCAGCAGCAGCAGCGGGTCGTCGATCAGGTCGCAGATGCGGATCTCCAGGCGGTTGAGGCCATGGGGCCGGTCGTCCCCGTTGGGCCGCACCGACGTCCACAGGTGACGCACGTTGCGCATCGACCCGGCCGCCAGCTGCTGCTCCATCCAGTCGATGTAGTGGCCGTGGTCCCGGAACAGGGGCACCAGAGGCGGCGTGATCGGGAACTGCAGCCAGCGCTGGGAGTGGGCCCCAGTGACCTCCCCGTCGAGGAAGGGTGAGCTGGCGCTGAGGGCGAGCAGCAGGGAGGCCTCGCAGCGCAGCAGCCGCAGGCCGGCGAACAGGGCGTCCATGTCGGTCAGCCCCAGGTTGATGTGGACGCTGGCGGTCACGACCCTGGTGCCGTAGGTGGCCTCGATGTAGGCGTGGTAAGGGTTGTCGGGGTCGGAACGCTCGAAGCGGCGGCTGTCCCCCAGGCTCAGGGTGCTGCCGGGCAGCAGGGTGAGCTGGCGGGGCTGGAGCCAGCGACGCAGGCGACGGCGCGGCTCGAGCAGCAGCTCCAGCTGGGCGGTGTAGGAGGCCTCGGGCGGGGTGACGTACTCCAGGTTGCGCTGGTCCGGTTCGGTCATGAAGCCCGCCAGCGCGGCGGCCGCCTCGGCCGAGCAGCCCACCACCGTGCCATCGGCCCGGCCGGTGTACATCTCCACTTCAAAGCCCTTGAGCAGCAGGGGCGTGCTCATGGCGTGGCGTCCGCCGCAGCGGCCACGGCCGGCTCCAGGCAGGCGAGGGCCTTGAGCATCCCGCGCGCTTTGTTGCGGGTTTCCTGGTACTCCGCCTCCGGCCGCGAATCGGCCACGATGCCCGCCCCGGCCTGGACCTGCACCCGCCAGCCGCCGTCGGGGTGGGGCCGCACCACCATGGTGCGGATCGTGATCGCCGTGTTCAGCGCCCCGGCCAGATCCACGGCTCCGTAAACCCCCGAATAGGGCCCGCGGGCATCCGGTTCGAGGGCATGGATCAACTGCATGGCCCGGATCTTGGGGGCTCCGCTCACGGTGCCGGCCGGGAAGGACGCCATCAGCAGATCCCAGATGTCGTGATCCTCGGTCAGCAGCCCTTCCACCTCGCTGACGATGTGCATCACGTGGGAGTACTTCTCGATCACCATCAGCTCGGTGACCTGGACCGTTCCGGCGCGGCAGACCCGGCCCAGGTCGTTGCGGCCCAGGTCGACCAGCATCACGTGTTCCGCCCGCTCCTTGGGATCGGCCAGCAGTTCCTCGGCCAGGGCCGCATCCCGCCGGGCATCCTCGCCGCGGGGGCGGGTGCCGGCGATGGGCCGCAAGGAGGCCTTCACCCCTTCGGCGCAGGGCTCCGCCTTGACCATCACTTCGGGGCTGGAGCCGATCAGATGCCAGTCGCCGAAGTTGAAGAACGCCATGTAGGGCGAGGGATTCACCATCCGCAGGCTGCGGTAAAGCTCGAAGGGATCGTGGCTCACCCGGGTTTCCAGCCGCTGGCTCAGCACCAGCTGGAACACGTCGCCGGCGGCGATGTGCTCGGCCGCCGTGGCAACGGCGGCTTCGAAGTCGGCCTGGCTGCGGTTGCTGCTGGTGGCCAGCTCGGCGCCACTGGCCTCGTGCCAGGCCAGCGGTTTCACGTGCGCCGGCAACGGGGCGTGCATGCGGGCCTCGAGGGCCTCGATGCGCGCCGCCGCCCGGTCGTAGGCCTCGCCGGGATCGACCCCTGTGGAGAGATCCACGTAGGCCACGGCCGTGATCTGGCGCTTCACCTGGTCAAACACCAGCAGGCTGTCGGCCAGCATCCAGCAGCCATCGGGAGGGGCCCCCTCGGCGGCGCCGTGCACCGGCACGCTGGGCTCGATCCACTGGATCAGCTCGTAGCCCCAGAAGCCGAACAGCTGGGCGACCGCGGGCAGGCCCTCCACGGGGCCGGGCCGCAGCGGCGCCACGGCGTCCCGCAGCAGGGTGAAGGGATTGCCCTGGAGCTGTTCGCTGCGGCCATCCCGCCAGCACCGCTCGCCCCGGTCGCCACGGCAGGTGAGGGTCCAGAGCGGGTCGCTGACGACGAAGCTCCAGCGGCCCAGCTGTTCGCCCCCCTCCACCGATTCCAGCAGCACGCCATGGCCCCCGCCCGCCCCCACCTTCAGCCAGGTGGTCAGGGGCGTTTCCAGGTCGGCGGGCCAGCGCTTCCAGAGGGGAAGAAGATTGACGGCCAAGTCAGCACCTGCTTCCCCACCGGCGATCCGGGCGAGGAAGGCGCTGCGATCAGAACCGGGCATCACGGCGACAGGCAGGCAAAAAAAACGGGGCTCTCGGCCCCGCCGTTATAGGTGCTGGCCGGTGGGGTTCAGGCTTCGTAGGTTTCCTTGCCGCTGAACTTGAGGCTGGCAGGGTTGGGGTTGGCGCCGATGCTGCGGGGGGTGTGGCCCACCATGGCGCGTCCTTCATTGACCTTCTCGGGAAAGACGCCGTCCTTGGGATGCAGGAATTCGGTGTCGCCGCCGGGGTAGATCCGGTAGATCTTGTAGTCCTCGATCCGGGGCTTGAACTTGGTGCGCAGCTGGGTGCCGAGGGCCAGGCACTGCTCCTTGCGGGCGAAGTACATGAGGTTGTCGCCTTCGTTCATCTCCGCGGCACCGCCGGTGGGGAGTTCGAACGCCTGGGCCTTGGAGCTGCTCCAGGTGATGGCGTACTTCTCCTCGGTTTCGGCCGAGTTCAGCAAGCCACCGGTGCTGCCGATGGACTTCGGAAGTTGACCGTGGAGGGCCGTATCAGGCATGACTTGCAGACCGTTTCAGGCGGAAACTAGCACCGTGTTTTTCGCCTTTCCGGCGCTCCCGGCCGACTCTTCACACCCGTCAACAAACCTGGCCCGCCGGCCTCAGCCGCTGCGCTCGGCGGCCGGGAAGAACACCGTCAGGTTGCTGCCGCCCCGCTCGGTGAGCCGGCCCCCCAGACGGTGGAAGAGCCGCTGGGTGGCCTGGCGGCTGAGCTGCAGGCTGCCGGTCTGGGGGTTCCAGCTCAGCACCGGCCCCACCGGCATCGGCACGGCGGCCGCCAGCCCATCGGCTTCCCGGCTCTCGGGGTCGTCGCTGCTGAGCTGCAGTTTCAACCGCGACCCCGCCGGCAGCAGCCGCAGCCGCACCTCGCTGCCGCTGGGCAGGCTGCGGCTGAACCGGTCCATCAGCCCGCCGAGCATGGTTTCAAGCCGGCTGGGATCGCTCATCACCGGCGGCAGGTCGGCGGCGATCTCGAGCACCAGCTTGAGATCGCGCCGGCCCAGCTGGCGTTGCCACAGCGCCTCCAGCTGAAGCAGCAGCCGGCTCAGGTCCGTCCGGGCCAGTTCGCTGTCGCTCAGGGGCTGGCCACTGCCGGGCTGGCGCTGCAGTTCCGCCGCCAGGAAGATCAGTCCGAAGCGGTCGATCTGTTCGCTGCACTCGCCATCGATCTGCTCCAGCCGCTGGCGCACCACCGCCGGCAGGTCGGTGCGGCGCAGCAGGGAGCGGATCAGGGTGCGGATCGTGGCCAGGGGGGTGCGCACCTCATGGGTGAGGGCCTCGAGCAGGGCCAGTTCACTGCTCACGGCGTCGTGGCCCTCGCTCCGTTTCTCGCCATGCACCAGCGGCTGCAGGGTGACGCTGGGCGCCATCGCCGCCAGCCGCTGGGCCAGCAGGGGCCAGAAGCGGGTGCCCAGATCGGGGGCGTTGCGGAGCGGACCCAGCAGCTGCAGCCGGCGGCGCAGCCCCAGTCCCGCCGCCGGATCGTCCTGGGCCAGGCGGCGATCGAGCAGCTCCAGGGCGGCCGACAGGATCGAGGCCTCGAAGCGCACCACCAGCCGACGGGCCTGCGGCGGGCCATCGAGGGCCAGGGCCACCTGCAGCACCGGAGTGATCAGCACCAGCAGCGGATCGGTGCCGTCCTCTTCGCGCAGGCTGAGGCGTCGGAAGCCCCCCGGGCGGCCGGCTGTGCCCCGGGGAGCGGTTCCTGGGGGGGGCGGCAGGCCGGGCAGCAGCGGCAGCCCCGATGGCATCAGGTTGCCCACCTCCGCCGGCGTCCAGACCCAGCCGTCGAGCCACTCCAGCAGGGCGGGCTCATAGAGGGCCGGCAGGGGAGCCGCCAGCCAGACGCCGGGCTGGGGAGGGGCAGTTCCGAGCAGATCCTCCTGCACGGTGGCCAGGGCGGCCCACCACTGACGCCTGACGCTGTCCTCGTCCCCCCGCCCGGCCGGTACGCCCTCCGCCAGCAGGGCGCGCAGGTCCCCCAGGCTCACCACCATCGCCGCAGGCTGCGGCTGCGCCGGGCCACGGAGGCGCAGAGCCCGAGGCTGATGCAGTTGACGAGCATGGCCGACCGGCCGTAGCTCAGGAAGGGCAGGGGAATGCCGGTGATGGGGCCGAGACCGATGGTCATGTTGACGTTCACCACCACCTGAAACATCAGCATGGCGCCGATTCCCACCACCACGAGGGATTCGTAGTCGCTGCTGGCCCGGCCGGCGATCTGCAGCAGGCGCCAGATCAGCACCACGAAGCCCACCACCACCAGCATCGAGCCGATGAACCCGGTTTCCTCCCCCAGGGCACTGAAGATGAAATCGGTGTGCTGCTCGGGAATGAAGCGCAGCTTGGTGAGCGATCCGTTCATCAGTCCGGTGCCCCAGAGCTGGCCGGAGCCGATCCCCACGGTGCTCTGCAGCAGGTGGTAACCGCCGCCGAGGGGATCCTGGGCCGGATCCAGAAACAGGGTGAGTCGGGCCCGTTGGTGGGGCCGCAGGCCGTGCTCCCACAGCCAGGGGGTCCCCACGGCGAACAGTCCCTGGACGGCCAGCACCAGCGCCAGTCCGATCGCCTTCCAGGGCAGGGAGCGCCAGGCCACCCAGCCCATCAGGGGGATCCAGCCCACCAGCAGCCAGGGCCCGGTGCCGGCGATGATCGCCGTGAACAGGGGTGAGAGCAGCAGCAGCAGCCAGGTGGCGGGCATGCCCGACCAGAACAGCATCACCAGCAGCACCGCACCGAAGACCAGAGACGTGCCCAGGTCCGGCTGCACGAACACCAGCAGCCACGGCACGCTGATCATCCCCACCGGTCGCAGCAGATCGATCGGCCGTTCCACCGGGTATTTCGAGAGCACGCCCGCCAGCAGCAGGATGGCCGCCACCTTGGCGAACTCCGACGGTTGCACGTAAAAGCCGCCGATGTTGATCCAGCTCTGGGCCCCGAGGGCGCTGACCCCGATGATCCGCACCGCGATCAGACTCGCCACCATCAGGATGTAGATCGGCCACTGGAACCGCGCGATCCGCTCCAGGGGCACCCGGGACAGCAGCAGGGCCACCACCATCCCCACCCCGGCGATGATCCAGTGCTGGTACCAGTCGGTGGTGGCCTGCTGACGCTGGGTGCTGGCGATCAGAATCCCCGCCAGCACGATCAGGGCGATCGGGATGCCCCACAGGATCGGATCGAAGCCGAGGCCACGTCGTTTCGCCCCCTTGGCGGCGAACCCACCGCGCCGGGGGCTGAGAACCGCCATCGCTTCAGGCGAGGGCCGGGCTGAGGGCGCAGCTGGCGCTCAGCCGCTCGGCCAGCTCGGTGAAGGCGCGGCCGCTGGCGGAGGTGGGTGCCGACAGCACCACCGGCAGCCCCCGCTCTCCGCCCTCGAGCACGGGCATCTCCATCGGCAGCTGGGCCAGCAGGGGAACGCCCGCCTCGTCGGCCAGCACCCGGCCGCCACCGCTGCCGAACAGGGCATAACGGCGATCGGGCAGATCAGGCGGGATGAAGGCGGTCATGTTTTCCACCACCCCCAGCACCGGCACCCCCATCTGCAGGAACATCGCCAGGCCGCGGCGGGCATCCTGCAGCGATACCTGCTGGGGTGTGGTGACGATCACGGCGCCCGCCATGGGCACGGCCTGGGCCAGGGTGAGCTGGGCGTCGCCGGTGCCGGGGGGCAGGTCCACCACCAGCACGTCGCGCTCGCCCCAGTTCACCTGATAGAGGAACTGGCGGATGATTCCGTTGAGCATCGGCCCGCGCCAGACCACCGGCTGGTTCTCCTGGATCAGCAGCCCCATGGACACCATGACGATGCCGCAGGTCTCGATCGGCTCCAGCACCTGCTCGTTGCCGCTGCCCGTCACCTGGGGGCTGCGGTCGGCCACACCGAGCATGGTGGGGGCATTGGGCCCGTAGATGTCGGCATCGAGCAGGCCCACCCGCAGGCCGGAGGCCGCCAGGGCACAGGCCAGGTTCACCGCCACGGTGCTCTTGCCCACGCCCCCTTTGCCGCTGCTGACGGCGATCACCTGGCGCACGCCGGGGATGCCCTGCCGTTCCGGCAGCTGGCCCCCTCCGGGGCCGTGGCCGGCGGCGCCGATCGGCCCCGACGAGGGAGCGGCGGCGGGCTGGGCCAGTTCGATCTGGACGTCGTTGATCCCCTCCACGGCCAGCAGGGCGCTGCGGGCCTCGGCGGCGATGCGCTCGCGCTGGCTGGCGGCGAAGCCGGGCAGGGCGAGGCGAAACACCGCCCGGCTGCCCTGGTGACGCAGGTCGCTGATCCAGCCGAGCTCCACCAGGCTGCGGCCGCTGCCGGCATCGCGGAGCGGCTGCAGGGCCTGGAGGAGGGTGTCGGCGCTGGCCATTCGTCGACGTCACGGGCGTTCTGGAAACGGATCCTAGGGGCCGTGCCCCGGGGCGGTCGGGCCGGGCGAGGCACCCCGGTGGTGGCCGCACGGAACTTCTCCAGCCCGTGACAGAGACTCTCGAACCCTTGTGGGACCCCCCGGCGGGCTGAAAAGGTGTGCGGATGTTCCGCGCCCGTCGCGCTGCCGTTCCATGGAGATGCCACCTGCCGATTCCCGCAGCCGCGCCAAGGCCCTGCTGATGGGCCTGCAGGATTCGATCTGCGCCGGCCTGGCGAGCCTCGACGGCGAGGGTGGCTTCGAGGAACAGAGCTGGGAGCGGCCGGAGGGCGGCGGTGGGCGCTCCCGGGTGATGAAGGACGGCCGGGTGTTTGAGCAGGGCGGGGTCAACTTCTCCGAAGTGGAGGGAGAGCGCCTGCCCCCCTCGATCCTGTCCCAGCGCCCCGAAGCGGAGGGCCACCGCTGGTTCGCCACCGGCACCTCAATGGTGCTGCATCCCCGCAGTCCCTATGTGCCCACGGTGCACCTCAACTACCGCTACTTCGAGGCGGGGCCGGTGTGGTGGTTCGGCGGCGGCGCCGACCTCACCCCCTACTACCCCTTTCTGGAGGATGCCCGCCACTTCCATCGCACCCTCAAGGGGGCCTGTGATGGGGTGGATCCTGCCTACTACAAGGTGTTCAAGCCCTGGTGCGATGAATACTTCTTCCTGAAGCACCGCGGCGAGACCCGGGGCGTGGGCGGCATCTTCTACGACTATCAGGACCCCGGCGGGGTGCTCTACAAGGGCGGCGATTCCGAGGGACCGGCGGCGGCGGCCAGCACCGCCGTTGGCCCCATGCACCAGGACTGGGAGCAGTTGTTTGCCCTGGCCTCGGCCTGCGGCAACGCCTTCCTGCCGAGCTACGTGCCGATCGTGGAGCGCCGCCATGGGCTGCCCTGGGGAGAGGTGGAACGCCAGTTCCAGCTCTACCGCCGCGGCCGCTACGTGGAGTTCAACCTGGTGTTCGACCGGGGCACGATCTTCGGCCTGCAGACCAACGGCCGCACCGAATCGATCCTGATGTCGCTGCCGCCCCTGGTGCGCTGGGAGTACGGCTACACGGCCGCTGAAGGCAGCCGGGAGGCCCTGCTGACCGACCTGTTCACTCGTCCCCAGAACTGGCTTGAAGACCCTTCCCTGGAGGAGCGCTGCCGACCCCACCAGGCTGTGGGGTGAGAGTGAGCGGCCGGGCGGTGGTGGTGGGGCTACGGCCCAGGCCGGCTTCGAGGGCTGTGACGATCCGGCTGGCGATGGCCATCACCGTGTCGGGTCGGGTGGCGGGGTTGCGCAGGGAGCGCTCCAGCTGACCTTCCAGCTTGCCCACCTCGAGCAGGGCGATGCCGCGCCTGGGTCCCCCCAGGCCGCCGCGGAACGCCATCGGATAGCCGCCGAAGGCCTCGGCCAGGCTTTCGTCGAGGCGGCCGAAGGGCCGGTGCAGCGGCGGAATCAACCCCGATCCGACGCCGTCGGGTCCCCAGGCATCGAAGTGGATCTCCAGGGCGTAGCCGCCGCTGGCGGCGTGCTGCCGGCCCACGCTCCAGTTGGTGCTGGGGTGGTCGCCGTCGCTGATCGTGCGGAAGGGGGGGCGGTAGTAGCTGATGCGCAGCCCCCGCTGCTGGCCCAGGGCCACCACCGCCTCGGCGACGACCATGTTCCAGTAGAGCTCGTCGCTGATGCCCGGGTACATCGCTGGTGCCCCGGCGGCCACTGCGGCACCGCTGGTGCCGGACCCCGCCATGCCCTGGGAATCGGCATGGCCGGCCAGCACCAGAATGGGGGTGTCCGCTTCGACGGGGCGGACGCCGATCCAGTCGCGGGGCAGGCGGCTGCGGGGGCCGGTGATCGGATCGCTGCCGGTCAGTGCCGGGGCCGATGTCCCGAGCTGGCCGCCCAAGGCTGAGGCCTCGGCGCCGCGGGCGGGTGTCGCCAGGGGGGCAAGGCCGAGGACCAGAAGGGCTGGACCCACCAACCAGGCGGCAGAACGGGAACCCATCGGCTCAGATCGGGGAGGAGAGCAGGGAGCCGTCGCTGGCCAGCTGGAGGGCGGCCCCCAGCTCCCGCTCGATGGCGATCAGTTCGTCGCGGTGGGCGCGCAGGCGCAGGCTGCTGCCGCCGCCGCTGTCCCCGTCCATCAGCCGCAGCTCCAGGCTTTCGGGCCGGGCCGCCCTCCGGCTGTAAAGGACACCCGCCATCGGACCGGCCAGGGCCAGCAGCAGGGGCCACCAGCCGAGGGCGGGAAGCACCTGGCGCAGCACCAGGCCCAGGCAGGCGGCCCCCACGCTGCCCAGCAGCGAGAGCAGCAGGGCGAGGGGCAGGCTGGAGCGCACCTGGCCGCGGAAGCGCAGCAGCTGGCGCTCGGGGTCGCCGGTTTCGGTCTGCCAGCCCCGGGCCGTCAGCCAGTTGGAGAGACCCTCGAGCACCTGCACAGGCGGCTGGGGGGAGTGGACGTCCACCACCGTGGTGCGGTCCTTGCTGGCGGCCCTGAGGAAGAAGACCAGGCCGACGGCCATCAGCAGGGTGAGCAGGAGGGTGGAACCCAGGGTGGGCATGGGGGCGGAGCCTTGGCGGGGTCCATTCTGGCCCGACTGGCCGGCCGGCGTCCGTGCTGGGCCACGATGGCCCGAAAGTCCCTGCCCCACGATGGCCCAGACCCCTTCCAGCGTCAGCGCCAGCCCCGGACCGGCGGCCCGTTTCGCCGTCTTCGACCACGACCTCGACGCCACCTGGCAGGAGCTTTTTGGATCGGCCCGGGCCCTGGCCATCGACACCGAGGCCATGGGGCTGATCCATGGGCGCGACCGCCTCTGCCTGGTGCAGATCTGCGATGACCACGACAACGTCTGCTGCATCCGCCTGGCACGGGGGCAGACGGAGGCGCCGCGGCTGAAGGCCCTCTGCGAGAACCTGGCGATCGAGAAGGTGTTCCACTTCGCCCGCTTCGATGTGGCGGCGTTGGCGGAGAACCTCGGCATTGCCGTGGACCCCATCTTCTGCACCAAGGTCGCCAGCCGCCTGGCCCGCACCTACGCCCCGCGCCACGGCCTCAAGGATGTGGTCAACGAGCTGGTGGGGGTGGAGCTCGACAAGCAGGCCCAGAGTTCCGACTGGGGCCGGGTGGAGGAGCTCAGCGACACCCAGCTGGCCTATGCCGCCGGAGACGTGCGCTGGCTGCTGGCCGCCCGCGACCGGCTGGAGGTGATGCTGCGCCGGGAGGAGCGCTGGGAGCTGGCCCGCCGCTGTTTTGCCTGTGTGCCGGTGTTCGCCGCCCTCGACCGGCAGCGGTTCAATCAGGTCTTCGAGCACTGAATCTGCGAGCAGTGAGGCGGCCGTGCGGCTGCGGTGGCGCTCAGTCCTCGATCATGAACAGGTCGTCCTCTCCCACCGAACGCAGCTGGCCGTCGAACAGCTGGCCCCGGTCGAGGCCGCTGGCCCTGGTTTCCTCCAGCAGGCGTTCCGCCAGCGCCAGCTTGGCGGCCGTGTCCCGGAGGCCCTCCTTTGCCGCCAGAATCTCCACCCGCCGGCGGGCCGCCGCCAGGCTGATGCCCAGCTGGGTGGCCAGATGACCGCAGGCGGCGTTGAAGCTGCGGTCGGGGATGCCGGGCATCGGTGCGGGGGACGAGGGGGCGGTCGAGCCCATCATCCCCCTACCCCGGCAGCAGGCGCTCAAGGATCAGGGCCGCCAGCCGCTCGCTGCCACCGGATGGCCCCATGCGCCGTCGGCCGATGCGGCCCAGCCGGGTCCGCTCGCCGCCGTCGTTGAGCAGGGCGATCAGCCGCCGCCGCAGCTCCCCGCTGTCCTGACACGGCTGCACCGCTCCCCCCAGCAGCCGGCTTTGGCGGCGGGCGAAGCCGGCCTTGAACTGGGGGCCGGGTCCCGGCAGTGACAGGGCCGGCACCCCCAGCCCCACCAGCTGCTCGGTGGCGGTGCCGGCGGTGGCCAGCCCCAGCTCCGCCAGCGGCGCCCAGGCCGCGAACCGGCTCGGACCCACCAGCAGCTCCAGCGGGCCGCGACGCCAGAGGGCGGTGGCACCGGAGCCCTCTGGCGCCGCCGCCGCCGGGGTGAACCCAGCCGCACCCAGGGGGCCGGTCAGCTCGGCGTCGCTGGGGCGGGAGCCGGTGGCCAGCAGCACGCTGATCGGCCCGGTCCCGGAGGCTGGCGGCAGGGCGGCGAGCAGGCCGCGGAGGTTGCCGAGTGCTTCGGGCAGGCGGCTGCCCGGCAACAGCAGTAGGCGGCGCCGCCCCTGCAGCCATGCCGGCAGGGGCCCAGGGGCGGCGAAGCCATCCATCATCGGGTTGCCCGGGGCGACGGCCTTCACCCCATGGCGCCGCAGTCCCCGGGCGGTGAGGCGATCGCGCACCGCCACCAGCTGGCAGCGGCGGTGGCCCATCAAGGCCCACTCCCAGGGATCCCATTCGCTGCCCTTGGCCCGGTGGTAACCATCGGCCAGGGGGGAGCGCCCCCACCCGGCCGGGGCGGGTGAGGCCCAGGTGTGGTCGCTCTTCGGGGTGCCCAGGAAGCCGTACGGACCGCCGCCTGCCCAGGCCAGCAGCAGGGGCAGCAGGTCGCCCACCGCCAGGATCGGCAGACCCTGCCTTCCCCAGTGCCGCACGATCCGCCACTGGCGCCAGCTCAGCAGCGGCAGCCCGGCGGCCAGATCGTTCAGCAGTCCCCGCAGGCTCTGGTTGCTGAAGCCGCCGCTGGGCAGCGGCTGCCGCGGCCCGACCCGCTGCAGCTCCCCGGCCGCTTCGGCGCCGGCATAGGCCTGGCCGATCCCCACCAGGGGCAACACCTGCACCTCCAGGCCGGGGGCCTGGTGCCGCAGGGCATCGATCAGCCGTAGGGCGATCAGATCCTCCCCGTGGCCGTTGCTCAGAACCAGCAGACGGGGGGTGGACATGCCATGGCTGATACGATCCGCTGCGGGGAGTTTGCTCCCCGGCAGGCGGCATGGCCAAGTGGTAAGGCAGAGGATTGCAAATCCTTTATCCCCAGTTCGAATCTGGGTGCCGCCTCTGCAACAACCGACGTTCTCCTGCACGCCCCCCTGCGCAGGAGTCACGGCCCAATGGCAGGCCATCGGTGGCAGACTGCGAGGGACTTGCCAATGAGGACTGAGGTGGGAGCCAACTCCACGGAAGAGCCGGATCCGTTCGTGGCGCTGCTCAGCGAAGACTGCCTGGCGATGATTGAAAAGATCCAGGCTTATCGCGAAAGAATCCAGCTTCCTTCCACCCCGACGGCGATTCTCGAAGATGCCATCATCGAGTACTACACCGCCCTTAAAAGGGTCGGCAACTGGTGAAACTATCGCAGCAGATCTCGCAGCAGATCTCTCGGCAGGATGACAGACTGGTCTGGATTCATTCCTGCTGAGTTCCAGGCCTTTGCTGCGGCTGGCGTGCTCCTGCTCCAAGGATCAATTCCGTCCGTTTCCTGTGCAGGCTCATGGAGGCTTCGGTGAGCACCACCCATTGCGCCAGGGTGGAGCAATGCTCCTCAAAGGGAGGCAGGTCCAGTCGCAGCGGTCGCCAGGCCCCGGCGATGATGTCCCGGTTGAGCTCCGCGTGGGGCAGATCGTCGTTGGTGATGATCAGCCAGCGGTAGTGGGCCTTGAAATGGTCGAGATACTCCTGCACCAATTGGTTGGGAAGGTGTTGCAGCACATCCTTCACCAGAATCAGATCAGCGGGCGGCAGGCTGGCCAGGTCCTCGAAGAGCTGGAAGCGAATCGAGTCGCTGGCGTGGAGGTCACTGTTGGCTGCCACCACGGAGTCGACGATGTCAATCCCGGTGTAGGTGATGTCGCCCCAGTGGATCAGCCGGGAGAACTGCCAGTCGCCACAGCCGAAATCGACGACGCTGCGGATGTCATTGAGCCGCAGAAAGCGCTGCAGGGTGGCGATGTACTCGCCGTTGAACTCAGGTCTGGAGCCCTGGCCTGAGCCTCCCCCCCATGTGTCGCTTTGATAGATGCGTGTGAAGGCGTCCTTGGTCGACATGCCGGATGGTGGGTGGCGGCACCCTAGCGACGGCGTCCCTTCGGCCAGTCGCGACGGCTCAGGGAAGGACGCCCAGGAGCAGGGAGATCAGGGCGAACCCGACGACGCCCACCAGGGCCAGCAGCGATGTGGACTGGGGCATGACCATCACCCGAACGAACGAATAATAAAGAGAACCTGAAGAAAGCCGGGGTTGTCTGTGGCGTTCGTTGCCGATCGTCATTTCCCTCCGGCCCGGTTCGCAGGCCCGCTCAGGGAGCGGCTTCCGCTTGCCACCGCTCCCCTTCCGAGCCGACGGCCTCGCAGCGGAAGGCGCGGCCGTCCAACTGGCAGTGGCCGCTGGCGAGCTGGGCCCTGGTCAGCCCCAGGGCTGCGGTGGCCTCGCCGAAGCCCGCCTGGCCCACGGCACTCACCCGCAGTCGCAGGGGCCAGCGCGGCTCGCAGCGGCTTGCCTGGCATTTCATTCCCCTGGATCCTTCCGCCAGCACCCCGGCGAAGACCAGCTGGCGATCAAGGAAGGCGCCGCTGCCGGCTGGTTGCAGAAACCGGACCGTGAGCAGTCCCTCCATCTGCTGATCCAGGCGCAGCAACCTGCAGCTGCTCGGCTGCTGAGGCGAGGCCCGGCGGGACGTGCTGACGATGCGGCAGCGCCGCAGGCCCCCTTCCCAGCGGCCGAAATCCTCGCCCCGCAGCTCCTGGCCCTCCAGGGGCGCCCACGGGCCAGTGAGGGCCAGGAGCAGCAGGCCCGATGGCCATCTCCGGCCAAGCCACCGCTTCAATAGCCCGAGTCGGAAACGCAGATCCCCTGGCAGCTGATGCCGTTGCTGGCTGTGCGGCCGCAATGGCCGCAGAGCACCGGCTCGGGGGCGGGCGCGGTTGGCGCGCTGCCGGAGGCCAACGGGATGGGGGCGTTCGCTCCGGCGGTGGGCAGTGGCGGCCGGCCGCCGGGATGGGTGGTCATCACAGGCCCCCTGGGGACGGTTCGGTTCGATCATGGCAACAGCGTGAGAGTGTCGCGATCGACTGGGCCGACCCTGCCACCCCCGTGTCCTCGCCCGGGCCGTCAGGTGCCCCCGGGATCGGGGTGGGCACCTGGGCCTGGGGCAACCAGTTTCTCTGGGGCTACGACCCGGCCCAGGACGCGGAGCTGGCCGCCTGTTTCCGCCGGGCGGTGGACCTGGGGCTGACCCTGTTCGACACGGCGGATTCCTACGGCACCGGTCGCTTCGGCGGCCGCAGCGAGTCGCTGCTGGGCGGCTTCGTCGCCGACCTGCCACCGGCCCGGCACCAGGGGCTCACCGTGGCCACCAAACTGGCCCCCTTCCCCTGGCGCCTGGGCCGCCGTGGATTCGTGGGGGCCTTCGAAGCCTCCCGGCGGCGGTTGAGGGGCCATCTCGATCGGGTTCAGCTGCACTGGAGCACGGCCCGCTACGCCCCCTGGCAGGAGGGGGCCCTGCTGGAGGGGCTGGCGGATCTGCTCGAACAGGGCCGGGTGGGCAGCCTGGGGGTGTCCAACCTGGGCCCACGCCGGTTGCGCCTGGTGCATGGGCGGCTGGCCCGGCGGGGGGTGCGGTTGTCGAGCCTGCAGGTGCAGCTGTCCCTGCTGGCGCCCGAGGCCCTCGCGGCTGATGGCGTGGCGTCGGTCTGCCGGGAGCTGGGCATTGACTTGCTGGCCTACAGCCCCCTGGCCCTCGGTCTCCTGGGCCGGCCCCCTGGGGAGGACCAGGGACAGCCTGCGGGACCCCGGGGCCTGCTGTTCCGCCGGCTGCAGCCCCGCATCCAGCCCCTGCTGCACACCATGGAGCGGATCGCCCATGCCCACGACGCCCCCATGGCGGCGGTGGCGATCAACTGGTGTCGGGCCCATGGCGCCATTCCCCTGGTGGGATTGCGCCGCGCTGAGCAGGCCGAAGCGGCGGCCGCGGCCGCCTGCTGGTGCCTGGACGACGGGGAACGGCGGGATCTGGACCGGGTGGCGCAGCGCTGCGAGGGGCGCATGCCCGCCAATCCGTTTCAGAGCGCCTGAGGCCCTCAGGCGCTGAGGGCGTCGGTTGGATCCGGGCTCAGCACCACCGGCAGGGCGGCCGGCCGAGGCTGGGGGGCCTCGGCCCGCTGCAGCAGCCTCACCACCTGGGGGTCGGCCGTTTCGCCGGCGAGGGCGCCGTCTTCGCCCGGGCCGCAGGCGCTGAGAGCCTCCTGCAGCAGGGAATCGAAGGTGGAACCGGGCAGCCGGTGGCGGGCCAGTTCCAGGAAGGCGCGGGAGAGGGATTCGCCTGCGGCTGCCCGCAGGGCCGGGTTGGAGCGCCGCAGTTCCTGCTCCTGGGCGATCGAGTTCAGGAACCGCTGGGTGATGTCCCGTTTGGTGGTGGCCCGGATCCGGGTGTCCTGGTCGGCCTCGCTCAGGAAGGTCTGGGCCTCCAGTTCCTGCAGGCGGCGGTTGAGGCTGTCGAGGACGTCCTGGGCTTCCTTATTGATATGGGTGAGCTGGCCGTCGGAAAGGCGGGGCAGGTCGGCCACATAGACCTTGCCGTGGTCCCGCAGGGTCAGGAAGGTCGGCCGCTGGCCACCGGTGCCCTCGCGCTGCTGGACCATGGCGGCGCCGTCGCGCAGGCGGGGGCGCGGCTGCTGGGGGCGCTGGGGCGGCATCGGGCCTGCGGAACTGCGGCGGCGGGTGATGCGTCTGGACGTATCGAACATCGGGCAGCGAAATCTATTGAACGTCTTGGGAGCGTGAGGGGCCTGGTCGAGGCGGAAATGACGCCAACGACCTTAGGGAAAGTGGAGGATCAGGGCCGGCGTTGTCTCAGTGCGGCAATCCGGCCAGGGGGTGTTCCCCCGGCTCGCCCGCCGCGATGATGCCGAGCTCCCAGGCCTGATGGCCCGAGGTACGGCAGAGGTCGATGATGCCAGCTGAGGCCGCCGGTGGCACCACCAGGCAGAAACCGACCCCCAGGTTGAAGGTGTTCCACAGATCGGCTTCCGGCACCTGGCCCCGTTCCTGCAGCCAGCGGAACAGGGGCGGGCGCTCCCAGCTGCCGGGGTCGACCACCGCGTGGACCCCCGCGGGCAGGCAGCGGGGCAGGTTCTCCGGCAAGCCACCGCCGGTGATGTGGGCCATGGCATGGAGCGGCAAACCGGATCGGCGCAGGTCCTTCACCAGGGCGGCATAGAGAAGGGTGGGGGTGAGCAGGGCGTCGATCAGCCCCTGGCCGGTGGCGGGCAGCAGCGTGTCGGCATCGACGGCCTCGGCCTCCAGAATGCGCCGAACCAGGCTGAAGCCATTGCTGTGGACACCGCTGCTGGCCACCGCCACGATCCGGTCGCCCGCGCTCACGAGGGCGCCGTCGATCCTGTCGTCCTCTTCCACCACCGCCACGCAGAACCCCGCCAGGTCGTAGCGGCCGGCGCCGTAGAAGCCGGGCATCTCGGCGGTTTCGCCGCCCAGCAGGGCGCAGCCGCTCTGGCGGCAGCCGTCGGCGATGCCTTCCACCACCTCGGCCATGGCTTCGGGGCCGAGCTTGCCGGTGGCGATGTAATCAAGAAAGAAGAGGGGCTCGGCGCCGCTGGTGATCACGTCGTTGACGCACATGGCCACCAGGTCGATGCCCACGCCGTGGTGGCCACCATGGACCTGGGCGAGCTCGAGCTTGGTGCCCACCCCGTCGGTGCCGGCCACCAGCAGGGGGCGTTTCATCCCGTCCGGCAGGCGGCAGAGCCCGCCGAAGCCCCCCAGTCCCCCGATCACCTCCGGCCGCCGGGTCGTCTCGACACTGGTTCTGATGCGTTCCACGAAGGCGCGGCCGGCGGCGACGTCCACGCCGGCAGAGCGGTAGTCCATGGGCCAAGGGTCAGCGCTGCACCGATCCTGCATCGGCATGGGGCCGCCGGGGGCGCCTGGAGAGCCCTGGGCGTGGACGATTGACCGATTGGCCCACATTCCCATCGCCTGGACTTATGCCATTGATCAAATCCACTGATGTTTCGCAAGCGCCGGTGGGCCAGTCAGGCCAGTGGACGCCTGGAAGGGTGGTAAAGATGAAGAAAACTGATCGGTCCTGAGGCCTGTCTGCAGCGCATTTGAGCCCTGCGCAGTTCGGATAGTTTTCCGGTGTTGTCATTTTCTCTTAGGAATTCGTCAGGCCATTTCGGTCGCGTTCGTTGCAATCACCACCGTTTCAGGTCTGGTTGTCGTCAACGCCCGAATGCCGTCATCAGGGCACTCCATTCCCTGAAGACGCGCTCAGCCGGTGTCTTCCGCTTGTCATGCGAGTCACTCAACTCCTGGGCGCCGCCGCCCTCCTCTTCACCAGCAGCATCGCTCCGGCCCAGGCCGGCTCCCTTACTGCCCAGCAGGCCCCTGGGAGTTCCGTTGCCATCCGTCCCGCCGACTTCCCCTCCACCTGGGACCGCTTCGTCGAGGAGATCCGCACCGTGCCCACGGCGAGCAATCTGATCGCCTCCGCCGGTCGTGTCACCACCGGTCAGGCCAGCTGGTACGGCCCCGGTTTCTTCGGTAACCGCACCGCCAGTGGAGAGGTTCTTCGCCCCGGCAGCCTCACCGCCGCTCACCGCACCCTGCCTTTCGGCACCAAGGTGCGCGTCACCAACCTCTGGAACGGACGTTCCGCCGTGGTGCGCATCAATGACCGTGGTCCGTTCCACGGCAGTCGCGTCATCGACCTGGCCCACGGAGCTGCCCAGGAACTGGGCCTCACCGCCAGCGGCGTTGCCCAGGTGAAGCTCGAAGTGCTGCCCTGAGCCTGTTGGCCGGCCTCGTCCGAAGGCTTGTCTTCCAGCCCATCCGCCAATCTGGCGGGTGGGCTTTCTTTTTGTGCCGGTGCAACTGCTTCAGACCCTGGCCGAGCTGAACGACTGGCGCCGCGAGCAGGCCGGGCGGCCGCTCCACTTCGTCCCCACCATGGGCAGCCTGCATCGCGGCCACCGGCAGTTGCTGCGCCGGGCCTCCGAAACCGTGCCCACCGGCCGGCCCGCTGTGCTGCTCAGCGTGTTCGTCAATCCACTCCAGTTCGGACCGGCTGAAGATTTCGACCGTTACCCCAGGGATCTGGCCGCCGATGCCGCCCTGGGAGAGGCGGCCGGTGCCGAGGCCCTGTTTGCCCCATCGGTGCAGGACCTGTTCCCCGGCGGTGAGGCCCAGCTCACCGGCGTGGTTCCCCCGGCCGTCCTGCGCCAGTCCCTGTGCGGTCCAGGACGGCCCGGCCATTTCGAGGGAGTGGCCACGGTGGTCTGCCGGCTGCTGGCCCTGGTACGGCCCGATCGGCTTCTGCTCGGGGAGAAAGACTGGCAGCAGCTGACGATCCTGCGCCGCGTGGTGGCCGACCTGGCCCTGCCGGTGACGGTTCAGGGCTGCGCCACGGTGCGGGAGGCCGATGGGCTCGCCTGCAGTTCCCGCCATCGCTACCTGAGCGCCAGCGAGCGCGATCGGGCGGTGGCCCTGCCGGCGGCCCTGGGGGCGGCTCTGACGCTCTGGCGCGACGGCACCGCCAGCGCGGAGCTGTTGACCACTTCGGTCCGCCGCGACCTGGAAACGGCGGGCCTGGCCGTGGAGTACGTGCAGCTCGTGCAGCCCATTACCCTGAGGCCCGTGTCCGGTGCCGGCGGGATCTCCCTGTTGGCCGCAGCCGCCACCTGTGGCCGCACCCGGCTGATCGACCATATCTTTCTGATGAACCGCCCGCCGATCGTTGCCATCGATGGCCCCGCCGGAGCGGGCAAGAGCACCGTTACCCGGGCCTTCGCCAGCCGCCTGGGCCTCCTCTATCTCGACACCGGCGCCATGTACCGGGCCCTCACCTGGTGGGTGCTGCACCGGGGTGTGGACCCGGCCGATGCTGCCGCCATCGCCACCCTGCTCGACGACCTCGATCTGCAGCTGGAGAGCGACACCGGCGGGGAGCAGCGGGTGCGGGTGAATGGCCACGAGGTGAGCGAAGCGATCCGGGGCCCTGAGGTCACCGCCCTGGTGTCCACCGTGGCGGCCCATGCCTGCGTCCGGGCCGCCCTCACCGGACAGCAGCGGGCCATGGGGCAGAGGGGCGGTCTGGTGGCGGAAGGGCGCGACATCGGCACCGCTGTCTTCCCGGAGGCGGAGTGCAAGGTGTTCCTCACCGCCACGGTGGCGGAGCGGGCCCGCCGGCGGGCAGCGGATCTGGCCCAGCGGGGCTTCACCGTGCCGCCCCTGGCGGACCTGGAAGCCCAGATCGCCGAGCGGGATCACCTGGATTCCAGCCGGGCCGAGGCCCCTCTGCGCCAGGCGGCCGATGCGGTGGAGCTGGTCACCGATGGCCTCGGCATCGACGCCGTGATCCAGCGCCTGGTGGATCTGTTCCGCGAGCGGGTGCCGGAGGATGCCTGGCCGGGCCCTGGCGCCCCCTAGCCCCCTGCCCGTTTGGCGGCCAGGGTCTCGAGCAGGCCGCTGCAGGCGTCCTCCAGCAGGTCGAGCACCCTATCGAAGCCCTCCTCACCGCCGTAGTAGGGATCGGGCACCTCTTCGATGCTGTGGCTGCGGCAGTACCGGGTGAGGGGGGTGATCTGGGCGGAGGCCCCAGCCCCGGCCAGGCCCTGCACCGCCGTCAGGTTCTGCCGGTCCATCGTCAGCACGTGGTCGAAGCGGCCCAGGTCGTCCGCCGTGATCTGGCGGGCCCGGCTGGGCAGGGCGATACCCCGCCGGGCGGCGGCGCTGCGCATGCGCGCGTCGGCGGGCCGTCCCACGTGCCAGTCGCCGGTGCCGGCGGAGTCCACCCGGAAGGCGTGCTCCAGGCCCTGGAGGGCGACCAGGTGCAGGAAGACGCCCTCGGCGGCCGGGGACCGGCAGATGTTGCCAAGGCAGACGAACAGGAGGCTGGTGGGCTGAGCCATGGCGAGGGGGGTGGCGGGTGGTTCTGGCGAGGAGGTCATCGGGCGTTCAGTCGCTGGAGGGCCACGCCGGCCCGCAGCCGCACCACCAGCGTCTCCTCCCGCTCGGGATCCTGGAGCTGCTGCAGACACACGTCGGCCCGATCCCTGTGGGGATGGGCCGGGGGCAGGGGTAGGGCCAGGCCCTCAAGGCCCACCGCCACGGCGTAGCGCACGACCCACTCGCCATCCCCGCGCCCGCTCTCAAGGGCCCCCAGGCAGCGCTCACGCACCTGCTGCCGTTCCTCCTCGGCCAGGGTCTCCAGCCGCAGGGTCCCCAGCCCCCTGGCGGCGGCCCGGCGCACGCTGGGGCCAACGTCCGTGGCCAGGGCGTCCTCAAGCACGTCCAGCCCGCGGGTGTCGCCGATGCCCGCCAGGGCCCGCACGGCCCAGGCCCGGGCGCCGTAGTTGTGGGCATCGAGATTGGCCAGCAAGGGGC
The DNA here is from genome assembly GCA_943370335.1 of Bordetella parapertussis. Classification (GTDB taxonomy): domain Bacteria; phylum Cyanobacteriota; class Cyanobacteriia; order PCC-6307; family Cyanobiaceae; genus Cyanobium. Next base: position 82,249 of record CALRQM020000003.1, read on the forward strand.
CGACGGCCGCCGGGCCCAGGGCGATCAGCCCATCCACGGCGGCCACGGCGGCCCCCGGATTGTTGAAGCCCAGCACCTGCACCAGGTGGGGCACGGTGGCCAGGGGGTCGTCGCAGTCGATCAGCCGGCGGGTGGCCACCACCAGCTCCTCAGCGCTGCCGGCCTGCTCAAAGGCCCGGATCCGATCGGCCGCGAGCCTGGAATCTCCGCTTGCGGCTGTCATCAGAGCAGGGCGTCCATCGCCATCAGCACGGCCTCATCATCGCTGTCCGCCTCACGGCCGTTGCCGTGCTCCACCAGGCCCCGCAGGGCGATCAGCTTGAGGCTGTTCTCGGCCAGGGTGCGCTGGATGGGGACCAGGGCGGGACGCCACCCCACCGCTCCCAGATCCATCAGGGCGGCCCGACGCACCTGCAGCTGGGGGTGTTGCAGCAACTGGAGCAGCTCGTCGGCCCAGGCCGTCTCCCCGGTGAGCTGCAGCAGGGCCCGGCAGGCGGCACTGCGCACCAGGGGGCGCCCATGGCCGGTGAAGGGCTGGATCACGGCCAGGACCTGTGGTTCGGCCACACCGATCGTCCCCAGGGCCTCCAGCATCGCCTCGCAGGGTTCCTGCAGCCGGGGGCTATCACTGCGGTGGGCGCCGGCGACGCCGGGCCCGCTGGCCAGGCGGCGGGTCAGGAGCGGCACCGCTTCGGTGGCCCGCAGCTCACCGAGGGAACGGGCCGCGGCCTCCCGCAGGCCGTCGTCGTCGTCGTCGAGCACCACCAGCAACTCGCTCACCGCCCGCCCATCGGCGATCTTGCCCAGCGCCCGGGCGGCATTGCGGGCCACGGCGTTGTGTTCCACCCCGGCGCCCACGTCCCGGGGCTGGCGCTGGCGCAGGGCCGCCAGCAGCAGGGGCACGGCCTCCGGATGCCGGCTGCGCATGCGACCCAGCCACCAGGCCGCGTAGTACTGACGGGACTGGTCGTCCGTCTGGCGCAACTGCTCCAGGGCTTCGGCTTCACTGATCGGCTCACCGTCACCGGCCATGGGCGTGCAGAGGTGGGAAGAAGGAACCAGGGGAATGCTGCCACCCCCGCGGCCCGGGGGATTCAGCCAAAAAAAAGGGTCCCCGAAGGGACCCTGAGCAATCGATGGCCGAGGCGGCTCAGACGAGGGCGCTGATGGCGTAATCGATGTAGTTGTTGGCGATGACGCCGGCGTCGCCGGAGACACCGTGGTTGGCCTTGATGTAGGTCAGGGCTTCCACGTACCAGGAGGGGGAGAGTTCGAAGGTG